>NC_014972.1:1335000-1668750 GCF_000186885.1 Desulfobulbus propionicus DSM 2032
AGAAGGATATAAAATTCCTGCTGAAATTTGCCAATGATCGGATCAGGGGCGTAGGTGAGCAGATACCCCGACAGACGGCCGGTGACGTCATGAAGCGGCAGCAGGGAGACCGTATGGGTGGTTGCGTCAAGTACGACGGCGAGGGTCAGCGGCTGGCCGGCGTGCATGGCCTGGTGCACGTCCTTTCTCTTGCCGAGCAGGGCATTGATGGCCTTGGCGGTGGCGGAAAGCGGGGCCGGGCTGTCGGGCAGCACGGCGTTGGCGTCTTCCACCAGGTAGTCGTCATGGATGGTTGCCGGGCTGTACAGCCAACGCTGCTCGGGAAAGAGATAGGTGTCGAGCAGCCGTTTGTTGAGCACATAGGCGTATTCCCGTTCCGGTCCAAGTTCGCGCAGGGCGTCGATGATCGATTTGAAGGTGACGCTGACCTCGACGCTGCCAAGATGGCGGCCACCCTGGGCCAAGGGGAAGACATAGCGAAAACCGGAGCGGATCTTGCCGATTTCCAATCCCTGGATGACCCGCTTTTCGGTGTTGCACAGCCGCACGCTGGGCCGGGCCTCGAACAGGGGGTCGCCGTGGCGCTCGGGTTGAAAAAAGCGCAGATAGCTGGTGCCGTCGGCCAGGTGGAAGTGGAGTTGGAACAGGTTCTGGCGCCGCATCGCCTCGTAGGCGCCAAAGAGGTGGCGATAAAGCCTGCCCCTGGCCAGATCGCGCTGGAGCCCCTGGCTGTTCACCCCCTGGGCGAATAGGTCAAGCGTTTGGGGGGTGTTGAGGGCGTTGTGGTAAAAGCTCTCCATGGCCAGGCGGTAGGACTGGATGCTGGCGCGGTAGGCGGTGTCGAGAATGGCCTGGTGCTCGGAAAAATGGCTTTTTTCCTTGTTGAGTTTGTTGGAGTGCAGGAACAGGCCAAGGCTCAGGGTGCAGAGCACGGTGATGACGAGAAACCCGAGGGGGCCCTGGTGCGTGATGGAAACGGAGCGGTTCATTGCTTGCTGCTGGTCGGTATGTGCAGATTGCCCTTGTAGAGGCGGACCGGGTCAAAATCACGGTCCGAGGCGGCCACCGCGCCAAAACGAAGGGACTCGCCCCACGAGGCGAGCATTTCCTTGTCCGCGCCATTCGGATCCAATTGGGTGAGAGCCGTGCGAAGAGCCTCCATGGTCTGTGCCGGCAAGGTGGCCCGATTGGCGATCAGGGCAAAGGCGGGAAAGGGCGGCGTTTCCGCCAGGATGGCTATGCCGAGATGAGCATATTTTCGGCCGATGGCCGTCTTGACGCCGCCGGCATCGAACTCTCCTCGGACCACGGCCAGGGCCACGGCATCATGCTTGTCCAGATAGCGGTAGCTGTTGTTCTCCAGGCTGCCGCCATGCTGCCGCAGCAGGCCGTTGACCGCCAGATAGCCGCAGGTGGACAGCGGCTGGGTGAGAGCGATCCGGCGATGGGTCAGGTTGTCGAGCGGCAACGGCGTGTCGGCCAGGCTGATCAGGGCGCAGGTGTACATCGGCTGGCCCGATGCCTCGTTGAAATGAACCAGCGGCTCGGCCTGCGGCGCTTGGGCCCGCAGTTCGACATAGGGCAAAGGTCCCAGATAGGCGAGATCGATGGTGCCCGCCTTGAATTTTTTCAGGATCTGGGCGTAGTCCTCGGAGAAGTCAAATTCGATGGTTACCCCGAGCTGCTTTTGCAGAAAAGCCACCATGGGCCGGAATTGGACAACCATGGCTTCGCGGTTTTCCATGGGCAGGGGGGCAAAGCGCAGGCTTTTCGTCTCGGCGGCCAGCGTGGGGCAAAGCGCTGCCAGGACGATGGCGAACAGGAGCGAGGCGGCCGCGAGCCGTCGCCGGACCTTTGCCGGATGGTTGCAGACGCGGCTGCGCAGGAAATGAAGGAGGTTTCGGCAGGCCATGTTCACACCAGTTTTTCCACGCCGCTGTAGAAAAAGTAGCAGGAAAAACAAAGGAGAAACAGGGCGCAGCAACCGATCAGCCGACGATAGGCGACCGGGCTGAACAGCCGTCGTCCCCGACTGATGCCAAAGGAGATCAGGCTGTACCACAGCAGGTCAGCCAGGAGATGGCCGGTGAAAAAGGCGGCCACGCCAAGGAGCCCGAAGCGGGCCGAGTGGAGGATATATCCCAGGCCGATGGAGGCCCACCAGATCAGCCAGTAGGGGTTGCACACACTGAGCACGATGCCGGCGAGCACCAGGTTTTTTCCGGTTTCTGCGGCGATGACGCTGGGGAGCTGCAAGGTGGGCAGACTCCGCAGCATGGAGCAGCCCATCCAGAAGAGGGTTGCCCCGCCCAGCAGGGCGATGACGACGAAGACATCGTCGCGGCCGAGCACCGCGGCGAAACCGGAGAGCAGGGCGCCGGCCAGGACCAGCTCCAGCAAACCGTGGCCAAAGATCATCAGGGGGCCGGCGACGGCGCCCCGCCGCGTGCTTTCGCTGATGGTCACGGTCATCAGCGGACCGGGCATCATGGCCCCGGAAAAGGCGATCATGAACGACGAGGCGAAGATGGACAGCAGGGTCAGGGTCATGGGAACCGCTTCCGTGACGTTGCGGTGGGATTGCCCGACTCCGTCGCCACGGTTGCCGGAACCGCGGGCAGGGAGGCAAGGATCACCAGCACCACCCCGCCGGCGATCACCGCCAGGTTGGCCGCCATGGACAGGCCGTGCAGCTGGCGGAACCGCACTCGCAGCGGATCGTCCTTGGCGGTGGTCTCAAAGGAGGTGATCGATTGTTTCAACGCGGCGGCACGCGGTTCGAGGACAAAGGCCTGCACCGAGGTGAGCAGCAGCATCACGGTGATGAGCGCCAGGGATGCCGCGGCAAAGCGGCCCCGGTTGAGCACGTGGCACAGCAGGGCCACCGTCCCGCAGGCCAGACCCCAGCGGAAGTAGCCGGGAAAGAGCAGGCTGACGATGTTGCCCGCCAGATCGCGGGACAGAGCGGCAAAGAGTTTGGGGGTGAGGATGAAGGTGAACAGGGCCGCGCCGCCCAGCCAGCAGCTCACGGCAAGGTTATGGAGAATGGTCAGCAGATGCATGGAAGCTCAAGGTTCAGGTTGCGGTGGCCGGGCGTGGCTGCCGGCGCGCCGTGTGATGCAAACGGTCTTTAATTTATCATGCCGCGAAAAATTAGTGTAGACTTTGTGCGCGGGAACCTGCCGATTCGCGCATGGAGACTGGCGCGGCACAGGGAGGAGTTTGCCCTTTTGGGGCGCCATGGCTATTTTTTCGTGGAACTGGTTGTTTTAATGACAGATAATGGGTGTGCGGATTGCGCAAGGTGTTGTATCATAACCGCACGACAGCAAGGCTGAACGTGCAGCGGGGAACCAAACCGGAGACCGTCCTACGAGGGAGGAGGAATGCCGCAGAAAAAAACCATCGGGCCGGCGGCGAGCGACGAGGCTGACCGGCTGCTGGACGAGCTGGAACGACAGAACGAAGAACTGCGGCTGGCGCGGGCCGAGGTGGAGGCCGGGCTGCGAAAATATTACGATCTCTATGATTTTGCCCCGGTGGGCTACTGCACCGTCAGCCGTGACGGTTTGGTGCTTGAGTCCAACCTCGCCGGGGCGTTGCTGTTGGGCGTGGACCGGTTACGGGTGCTGCGGTGCCCTCTCGCCGGTTTTGTCGTCCGGGAAGGGCGCAACGATCTGGCCCGTTTTTTGGAGCGGGTCTTTTCCGGCGAACACAAGGCGACCGGCGAGCTGCGGGTGCCGGATGGCGAGGGAGGGGTGCGGCATCTCTATCTGGAGGGGGGCTCCTTTGAAACCCCCTTGGGCGAGCAACAGTGCCGCATCGCGATGATGGATATCACCCAGTCCCGGCAGACCAGCGCCGAACTGGAACATTACCGCTATCATCTGGAGGAACTGGTGCAGCAGCGCACCAGCCAACTGGAAGAGGCCAACCTTCGGCTGCGGGAGCAGACGGAGAACCTGACCTCGATCTACCAGGCCATGGACAGTATCGGCCTGATTGTCTGCTCCCTTGAAGAAAACGACGCGCGGATCGACATTTTCAGCGCCGGCGCGGAAAAGCTGTTTGGCCATCGCCAGGACGAGGTGCTCGGCGCATCGGTGTCCCTGATCTATCCCCCGGCAGCCAATGCCATGGTTGCGGACATGGTCAGACGGCTGCGTCAGGGCGAGGCGATGCAATCCTTTGACAGCACCCTGGTGCGCAAGTCCGGCGATTGTTTTCCCGCAGTGATCTCATTTCATCCCTTTGCCCGACAGGACGGCCTGTTCACCAAGGCGGTGGGCGGGTGCCGCGATATTTCCGAACTGATGTACATCCAGAATCAGTTGCAGGCAATGAACGACGAGCTGGAGCGGCGGGTCGAACAGCGCACCCGCGAGCTGCAGGAAACCCAGCGGCAATACCTGCACGCGGAAAAGCTTTCGGCCATCGGCAAGCTGTCCGCCTCCATCGCCCATGAATTCAACAACCCGCTCCAGGGCATTCTGTCGATCTTGAAGGGGCTGAAAAAACGCGCCATCCTTGAGGAAGAGGACCGGGTACTGCTGGAGGCGGCCATCGCCGAGAGCGACCGGATCAAGGAACTCATCCGCCAGTTGCAGGATTTTAACCGTCCTTCGTCGGACCGCAAGGCGGTGGTGGACGTGCACCAGTCGCTCAACTCGGTGCTGCTGCTGCACACCAGCGATTTCAAGGGCAAGCGGATCGAGCTCCGCCTCGATTATGCCGAGCGGCTGCCGCATATCCTGGCCGTGCCCGATCAGATCAAGCAGGTTTTTCTCAACCTGCTGGCCAACGCGGCCGACGCCTGCCGTCCGTCTGGCGGCGTGATCACCGTGACCACCCGGTTGGTCGACGACAGGGTGGCGGTGACCGTTGAGGACAACGGCATCGGCATCGTTCCGGAAGACATGGACCTGATCTTTCAGCCGTTTTACACCACCAAGCCCGAGGTCAAGGGCACCGGCCTGGGGCTGTCGGTCAGTTACGGGATCGTCAAGGATCATCAGGGAGAGATCCGGGTGGAAAGCCGGCCGGGAGAAGGGGCGCGCTTCACCGTTTTGCTGCCGGTGGGAAACCGATACCATGCCTGATCCTTCTGGGGAAACGAACCGTCCAGCGGGCGGGCAGGCACGAATTCGACAAGGAGGGGCCATGGCGAAAACATCCATTCTGTTTGTTGACGACGAGGAAGTGATCCGCAAATCCTTTGTCCGGGAATTGGAGATGGAACACTTCACGGTCACCGCCGTTGATGACGGCACCGAGGCCATCCGCGCGATCGCCGGGCAAGATTTTGACGTGGTGATCACCGATCTGGTCATGCCGGGCATGGATGGATTCGGGGTGTTGAAGGCGGTGAAAAAGAAAGAAGGCGCCGCAGACCAGCGTCATCATCCTCACCGGCTACGGCGACATGCGTTCGGCCATCGATGCCCTGCGGCTGGGCGCGGACGATTTTACCCTCAAGCCCTGCGAGATGGAGGAGCTGATCTTCAGGATAAGGCGCTGTCTGGACAAGCAGAGCCTGCTGCAGACCCTGGCTTCGCAGAACAAACGGCTGGAAGAGGAGATCAGCCGCCGCCGGGAGGTGGAATCCGAGATCGTCACCAGCGAAAACCGCTTTCGCCTGGCCATGGATGCGGCCTCCAACGGTGTGTGGGATCGCAACCTGGTCACCGGCGAGGTCTACTTCGGCGAAAACTGGCATCTGAGCTTGGGATATGCGCACAAGAGCGACCTGATCGATCACAACTCGTTTGAACAGCTCATCCATCCCGATGACCGCGAACGGGTGCTGGCCCTGCGCGAGGCCCATGTCCAGGGAACAACCCCCCGTTATGAGGCGGAATACCGGATGCGCAACAAGGCCGGCGGCTGGCAGTGGATATTGTCGCGCGGCCAAGCGGTTGCCCGGGACGAGCAGGGCAGGGCGCTGCGGATCATCGGCACCCACACCGACATCACCCGCCTGAAGGAGGTCGAGGCCGAACTCAAGCAGGTGCAGGCCAATCTCGAACAGCGGGTGGCCGAGCGGACCGCCGAGCTGCATGAATCCAACGTCGCCCTCAAGGTGCTGCTCAATAAACGGGAAGAAGACCGCAAGGCGCTGGCCGAGCAGGTCCTGTCCAGTATCGCCCAACTGGTGGACCCCCTGCTCGACCGGCTGCGCAAAAGCGGCCTCAGCGAACAGCAGCGGACCCTGGTCGAGATCCTCGGAGCCAATATCAACGAGCTGACCTCGCCCTTTGCCAACAGTCTGTCCACCAAGCTGACCCGGTTGACACCGGCGGAAATTCAGGTGGCCAATCTGGTCAAACTGGGCAAACGGACCAAGGAAATCGCCGAGATCATGCACCTTGCCCCGGGGACCATCAGCATTCACCGCAAGAACATCCGCAAGAAGCTGGAGCTGACCCACCAGAAAACCAATCTGCAGACCATGCTGTCCACCCAGTCGTGATCATGGGGCATCGGTTGGGAGAGGATATTTTTCCTCTCCATTTCTTCTCCAAAATCCTTCCCTTGCTTTTTTTGTTGGTTTGCTCAAAGTACAACTGATGCAGCTGCCCCGGGCTGTGCCTGGCGATTGATGGGGCAGCCGGGGAGGACGGTCGATGGGCGCGAGGCCCTGAAACCGATCCGGTTGGTCAACGACAAGGGGGACTGGCTATGCACGAAGCGCTTTTTTATCAGCGGATCGAGGGAAACAAGGTGGTCTGCGGTCTGTGCCATCACCGCTGCCGTATCGCCGCGGGAGGCCGTGGCCGTTGCGGCGTGCGCGAGAACCAGGACGGACGGTTGATCAGTCTGGTGTATGGTCGTCTGGTGGCGGAGAACGTCGATCCGGTCGAGAAGAAACCCCTGTTTCATTTTCTTCCCGGCAGCCGGTCCTACTCCATTGCCACCGTGGGCTGCAACTTTCAATGCCTGCACTGCCAGAATTACGAGATTTCCCAATATCCCGGCCGGCATGGCGGCCAGATCACCGGTGTCGGCCGCAGCCCGGCCGCGGTGGTGGAGCGTGCCGAGCAGACCGGGTGCGCCAGCATCAGCTACACCTACGTCGAACCCACCATATTTTATGAGTTCGCCCACGACTGCGCCTGTCTGGCCAAACAGCGGGGCATCAAGAACATCTTTGTCAGCAACGGCTACATGACCGCCGAGGTGGTCCGCCATCTCGCGCCGGTGCTGGACGGCATCAACATCGATCTCAAGGCGTTCAGCGCCGATTTCTACCAGAAGGTATGCAAGGCCCGGCTGGAGCCGGTGCTGGAGAACATTCGCCTGTTCCACGAACTCGGGGTGCTTGTCGAGGTGACCACCCTGGTGATTCCCGGGCACAATGACAGCGAGAACGAATTGCGGGCCATCGCCCGTTTTCTCCGCGGCATCTCGGTCAACATCCCGTGGCATGTGACCGGGTTCTACCCGACCTACAAGATGCTCGATCGTCCCGCCACTCCGACCGCCACCCTGGTCATGGCGCGGGAGATCGGCTTGAACGAAGGCTTGCGCTTTGTCTACACCGGCAACGCGGCCATCGCGGGCGGCGAAGATACCCGTTGTCCGGGCTGCTCGGCCCTGCTGATCCATCGCAGCGGTTTCAGCAGTCAGCAGCTTGCGTTGCAGGCCGGCCACTGCTCCACCTGTCAACTGCCGATTGCCGGCGTCTGGCGGTAGCGGCACACTGTTCCGGTGGTCCCCGCCGGAACAGTGTGCGGAGATTCCCTCCGGAAAACGCCCTGATTGCTCCTCTGATCCCACGGCCTCGTCGTGCCGTTTCCCTCCCACCGCCCCTGGCGGGCCGGTCCCCGCCGATCTCCGCTCTTGTGTTAAGCGCATCCAAACACGGTCAACACCGCTTTTTCATCGTTCGTTGATCCTGTCCTAACACGGCCATGGTTTTTCTGGACGTGGAACAAGGCATCAGCCCGGGCAGGACCGGCTTGCCCGCTCCGGTGCCAGGGAATGACGAACACACGACAGGAGGAGGAAGCGATGCGCAACAAGGCGAACACGGTGCTGTCCTGGATGACCGCGACCTGTTTGGCCGCCCAGGCGGGGATGTCGGTGGGCGGCGCATGGGCGGGAAGCGAGATCGAGGCGCGGCAGCGCGCGGAGCGGCCGATCGAGTGGCGCGCGCCACAGCAAGAAGACAAAACCGTGGCGGTAACGCTGCTGGCCATCAACGATTTTCACAGTCAGATCACCGCCGGTCTGGAGGTGGCGGGGAGGCCCGTGGGCAGTGCCCCGGTGCTGGCCGCCTATCTCAAGGCGGCGCAGGCCAGGGCCAGGGGCCAGACCTTTATCCTTCACGCCGGCGACCATGTCGGCGCGTCCCAGCCGCGGTCGGCCCTGCTTCAGGACGAGCCGGGCATCATGGTGTTCAACATGCTGGGCAACCAACACTGCCGGCCGGGCGGTCTGTACGGAGTGGAATGCAACCTGATCGGCATCCCCGGCAACCATGAGCTCGACGAGGGCATGGGGGAGATGCTGCGCCTGATCCACGGCGGCAACCACCGCCAAGGTCCCTATCTCCAGGATCCGTACCAAGGCGCGCATTTTCCCTACATCTGCGCCAATCTGGTGCGGACCGCGACCAACAAACCGCTGTTTCCCCCTTCTGTGGTGCGAATGGTCGACGGTGTGCCGATCGGATTTGTCGGCGCGCTGCTTCGCCATGCCACCACCTTTCTCCCGCCGGACAGCCTCGATGGCCTGCAGGTGCTCGACGAGGCCGAGGCCATCAATGCCCAGGTGGCGGCCTTGCGGGCCGAGGGCGTGCATGCCGTGGTGGCGGTGATCCATCAGGGTGGCTACCAGCTGCCGGCAAACGGCAGCGAGCACCCGTCCACCCGGCTGGCTGGCGACCTGGCCGCCATCGTCGGTCGGCTCGATGGCGAGGTCGATGTGGTCCTGGCCGGTCACACCCATACGGTGCACAACCTGCTGGTGGACAACGCCGCCGGGCGCAAGACCCTGGTCACCCAGGCCTGGCCCAAGGGCACGGGCTATGCCGAGATCGATCTGGAGATCAGCCGAACAGGCCGCGAGGTGGTGGCGCTCTCCTCGCGGATCGTCACCACCTGGGCCGATCAAGGACCAGGGCTGCGGCCGGATGTTCGGGTGGCCCGGCTGGCCGACCGGGTGGATGCGATGGGCAATGCCGTTGCGGCGCAGGTGATCGCCAATGCGGCCAAACCGATCACCCGGGTCAGCAACGAGGCCGGCGAATCCGCCTTGGGCGATCTGGTCGCCGACGCCCAGCGCCAGGCCATGGGTACCGATTTTGCCTTCATGCACCCCGAGGGCATCGAGGCCGACATCGATCCCGGCCATATCACCAAGGGCGATTACTACACGGTGCAGCCCGCCAACCTCAACCTGGTCAAGTTGGAAATGACTGGCGAACAGATTTATGCCCTGCTCAACCAGCAGTGGACCACCGCCTCCGGCGAAGGACGATTTCTCCAGGTGTCGGGCCTGAGCTATGTGTGGGATGCCCACCGCCCCGCGGGCCGGCGCGTGGTGTCGGTGATGAAGGACGGCGAGCCGCTGCGGAGGGGGGCGAGGTATACGGTCACGGTCAACGAATACCTGGCGGCCGGCGGTGGCAATTTCACCGTGCTGACCGAAGCGGCCAACCCGGTGGTCGGTCCCTTTATCGCCGACGCCCTGCATCAGTACGTGCGCACCCGGCCGCAACCGATCAACGCGGCCATCGAGGGACGGATCAGCCGTCTGAATTGAGCGCCTGACCGGGCGGGCAACGAACGGAAAACCGGTCCCCGCTCAGGACTCGATCTTTTTCTTGATGTCGAGAATCGGCGTGCCGTCGAGCACATCCAAGCCGCTGACGTGCAGGCGACTGCCCTCGACCGCTTCCACCCGCAGCTCCGAGATGGCGATGGGGTTGGGCCGCGCCGGGCTGCGGGTGGCGAAGACGCCGTGCAGTCCCCTTGCCCTGTCTCCCCGGGGGTAGACCTGGAGCACTCCGCGGTCCGCCCGGTGCAGCCAGCACAGCACCACGATGGTCATGCCGGGAACGATGCCGAGCAGGCCGTCGCGGTACGGGGGAAAGATCTCCAGCACGCCCTTGCGACTGGAAATATCGTAATTTTTGGGCGCATCCTCAAGGCGGGTGATATCGCCATGCACCACTCCGATGGCGCGCACGTTGGGTTGTTGGTTTTCCTGCATGATCTTTTTTGGGTATCTAGGAGGAGGCGGTCTGTTCGTCTGGCGGCGCGGGTGCGGCGGCTGGCGGCCGGTCGCCGAGCAGTTGGCGCAATTTCCTGCTCAGTTCGGAGAAGCGATAGGGTTTGGCCATTACCTCGCTGAAGCCGTAGCTGGCATAATCGGCCATCACCGAGCTGTTGCTGTAGCCGCTGGACACGATCCCTTTGGCCTGCGGGTCCATGGCCCGTATCCTGGCCATCGCCTCCCTGCCGCCCATGCCGCAGGGCACGATCAGGTCCATGATCACCGCGTCGAAGGGCTGGCCCGATTGGAGCGCCAGGGCATACTGTTCCACGGCCTGCTCGCCGTCCTGGGCGAACGTCGCTTGGTATCCCAGGGACGCGAGCATGGTCCCCAGAATGCTGCAGATCACCTCGTCGTCGTCCATGACTAAAATGGTGCCGCTGCCTTGGATCAGCTCCGTCTTTTCTTCCGGAGGCGCGACGGGAGCGGACGCCGGGGACAGGGCGGCCGGGAGGAGCAGCGTGAACACGATACCGCCCTCCGGAGCCGGGGTCATGCTCAGGTGTCCTCCATGGTTCTTGACGATCGCCTGGGCGGCGGCCACGCCGAGCTCGTGCAGGCTTTCCCTGGAGGAGGGGGCGAACAGATGTTCGCGATTGTCCGACTCGCCCTTTACTCCCTGATAGGTGATGGAGAGTGCGACGTATTTCCCCCTGGCCAGGGGCAGGGGATCGCCTGCGGCGACCATGGTGTTGTCGCATCGGATACGGATGGGACCACCGCCGGGCATGGCCCGGTCGGCATGCATCAGGAGGTTGGTCAGCGCTTGACCGATCTGCCCTTCGTCGGCGTCAATGCTCCAGAGATCGTCGCCCAAGGCGCAGGTGCAGGTCGATTGGGTTTCTCCCAGGGTAAAACGGCTGCAGCCGGACAACAGATGGGCCACGGTCACCGGGTGTTTTGTCGGAGGACCGTTCTGGGCGAAGGCAAGGAGCTGACGGGTGACCTCCCTGGCCCTGAGCGCCGTGGCCTCGGCCTTGGTCAGGCGCCTGGACGCTTCGTCCTCCGGCGAAAGCAGGGTTTTGGCAAAAGCGATGTGCCCCATCACGGCCATGAGAATATTATTGAAGTCGTGGGCCACGCTGTTGGCGAGAAATTGCAGCGATTCCAGTTTCTGGGCCTTGAGCAGCTCCTGCTCTGCCCATTTGCGCTCGGTGATATCCTCGTAGGCGCCGAGGATGCCGATGATCCTATCCTGTTCATCGCGCAGCGGCGTCTTCGAGGTGGACAGCCAGATCCGCTTGCCGTCGGGTGTGGTCTGCGCCTCTTCGTAATGCAGCTTGGGCTTGCCGCTGATCATGATGGCAAAGTCATCCTGGCGATACATGTCCGCCTGGTCCTTCCAGCCCATGCAGTAATCGTCCAAACCAATCAGTTCCTCCGGTACCTGAAAGCCGGCATCCTGGGCAAAGAGACGGTTGCAGCCCAGATAGGTCGAGGTCAGATCCTTCCAGAACAGGCGAACCGGAATGGTGTCCAGCACCAGCTTGAAGAGATTGTTGGCCGCGGTGGTCCGTTGCTCGCTCTCCTTGAGCGCCTGCTCGGTTCGTTTCCGCTCGGAGATGTCGCACAGCACCAGGCGGCACTGCGGATGGCCGTCGGCGCCGGCAGCGGTGCTGGTGGTCAGGGAGACCCAAAAGGGAGCGCCATCCCCGCGGACCAGCCGCAGTTCACAAGCTTGGGGAACACAGCCGCCGTTTGGTCCCGGAGGCGGGACATGAAAAACATCCCGGTCCTCCTGGTGAATGAACCGGGCCAACGGCTGGTTGATCAGGACATCACGGTCCACCCCCAGCATGGCGGCGGCTGTCTGGTTGGCTTCGAGAATCAGGCCGTTGTCGGAGAGCGTACAGTACCCCACGGGAGCGGTATGGTAGAGATCGAAATAGCGCGCCCGTTCGCGGTCCAGTTTCCCCTGGAGCTGGCGAAGTTCGTCGTTCTGCCGTTCCAGCGCGAGTTGATGGGCGCTCAGTTCGTGGAAGAGCAATCGATGCTCCTCGTCGGGCACGGTATCTGCGGCATGGATCGGCACACTATTCGCTTGCTCGGCCGGCGATGTCTCGTTCGACCGGTCGTGATGAGCTGGGCGGCGGGAACGGTCGTCCGGGGTGCTCATGGAAACTCTCCTTTGACGGGTAAGCGGCAATCATGGCGGTGATCCGTGTCGGCCGTTTCCTGGCGGACAGGCAATGGTGCGAACATGCCTTGCCTGCCCTCCACGCGCACAGGCAAGGCATAGAGAGTGGAGCCGCCGATCTGGACGGCCAGGAACAGGACCGGACGGGCATCGAGGAGAGCGGGCGGAGCCGCTCTCCCGGGAAAGGAGGTTATTCCACCTTGATGGTCGATTTTTTGGCCTTCTCCATTTTGGGAACGATCAATTCGAGCACCCCGTTGGTGAAGGTGGCCTTGGCCTCGCCCTCCTTGACCGGAGCCGGCAACTCCAGCGTGCGCCGATAGGTGCCGTGGCAGATCTCCCGGTGGTAATATTCCTCCTTTTCCTCCTTCTCCTCCTTGCTCATGCTGGCTTCAATGGTCAGGACATTGTTGGTGATGGTGATGGCGATGTCCTTTTTGTCCACACCGGGCAGCTCGGCCTTGATGAGAAAATCCGCCTCCCGGTCGAGAATGTCGATTGAAGGGGTTTTGCCGGCAAACGGCATCAGTCCGTGACCGGCGAACCTTTCCGGCGCGCCAAGACGAAACTGCTGCCACCGGCGAGGCAGATATTCCTCGAAAAACCGGTCCATTTCCTTGAAAAAACCAAAATCGGAAAAAAGGTCCGGCCCCCCGAAGGGGGAGAGCGCACCGCGCGGCTGTGCTTTCTGCACGTCCTGTTTGCTTTGTTCTGGATTTTTATCGGTCATCAATGTTCTCCACAATGGCTTCAATGGATTCGCCGTGTGGGGCAGCGTGCCGCCCTCGCAAGCCCTGTTGGCCGTTCCCGTACAACGCGGGACAAGCGAATGGCGGCTGCCCGGTGCCTCGGGATGCCGCCGGGATCCGCACGGCAACGGGATCGAACGCGCCGCCTCTTCCGGCTCCTGTCAGATCGGTTGCACGTTGTCGCCAATGGGGGTGGTGATCTGATATCCCCGCTCCCCCTTGTAGGGGTTGAACAGCAGGATCGGGCAGGCGGCTCGTTTCAACACCCGGTCGGCGACACTGCCAAGCATGATTTTCTCGATGCCCTGGGCACCGTGCGTGGCCATGACGATCATGTCGATCTTGTTGTCCATGGCGTAGCGGACAATAATATCCGCCACCTCGCCGATGATCACCGTGCCGCCGCATCCGGGGCTGGCGGCCTTGTGCTGCTCGATCAGGGCAGCCATTTTCTTTTTGGCGTTCTCTTCCATTTCCTTCTCCACTTCCGTCACCGAGGCGGGGTAGAAACCCGCGTCGGCGGCCACTTCGGCAAAATGGCCGACCACGTGGACAAAGGTGATCGTCGCTCCAAGTTTATTGGCGATGCCGCTGGCAAAGGCAGCCAGATCATCGGTGTGCTGGTGAAAATCGACCGGTACTAGAATCTGCTGAATGTCTTGCATACGCTCCTCCCTGGAGAATAGTGAACGAATGTCCCGCTTGACGGGCGTTGACCTCTTCCGTCGTGGCCTTCCTTCGCGGCGGCGAAGGGAACGGCATGGAACGGATTTTCTGCATAAATTTATAAAAAGTGTGTGGTGATTTGGGAATGGAGTTTAATTGGATAAAAATTATAGAGAATTTCTATCCCTTTTTCTCCTGGTGGGGCCAGGCACGGCCGGATGGGGTGCTTTGGAACCGCCTGCTCTTCTTCTGCTATTTTTTTTTCGTCAAGGAATGTCGAAGATCGGCCATCTGCTTGTCAAAGCACGCGGGGCAACAGCCGTGGGAAACCCGCACCCCTTTCATTTTGAGCAAATATTCCTCCAGGCTGTACCAGTCCTTGTCCTGGGGCGTCTGCTGGGCGACCCGAATTTTTTTGCAGTAACTGCAGACCGGGAGAATCGCTTCATACAGCTCCACCTTGCGCAGCAGATCCTGTTTGACAAGACAGTTGGCCATGCGAAAGAGCAATTCATCGCTGTCGATCGGTTTTTGCAGGAAATCATCCGCGCCCAGGCGCAGGGCGTCGATGGCCGCCTGCATGTCCCCATAGCCGGTTAGAATGATCACCATGGTCGAGGCGTTGCGCCGTTTGGCCGTCTTGAGCACCTGGAAGCCGTCAAGTCCCGGCATGACCAGATCGGTGATCACCAGATCCCACTGGCCGCTGTCGATCCTGGCAATGGCTTCTTCTCCGCTCGCCGCCTGGGATACCGTGAAGTTGGGCGCGTCATTGGCCAGGTCGCGGGCAAGGCTCCTGCGGATAAGCGGCTCGTCGTCGACCAGAAGAATGGTTTTCCGGCTACCGCCTTGCCCAACCTGGTGCTGTGTTGCCTCTGCGTGTACCATCGGTGCTTTCTCCGGGCGCCAACTAGTGGGGTGCTGAGATTGATCGGGCGTGGTGGGTTGATCGGGCGGGCGCAATCACTATGACGAGAAGGCCGGGAAAAGACAATGGGGCAAAAAATGACAAGGAATAGATAGCCACACTATCCATACGCTTACTGGGGGCGGGGGACGTGTCCGGGCGACGGACCGATTCGCGGCTGCATGGGGCGCGGATGGGGGAAAGGTCAATCGCCAATGGCCGATTGTTCCAAAGGGCCGTTGATGGGGAGCCGCACGGTGAAGGTCGACCCGACCCCCGGCGCGCTGTCGACCAGGATTTCTCCCCCGTGGTGCTTGACGATGCCATAACTGACCGACAGCCCCAGGCCGGTGCCCTTGACCTCGGGCTTGGAGGTGTAAAAGGGTTGGAAGATCAGCTCCAGCTCCTCCGGGCCGATGCCGCTGCCGGTGTCCTGGATGGCGATGGCCACCTGTTGGTCATCGTGCCAGGTGGTGATGGTGATCATCCCGCCGGGATGGTGACAGGCATCGGCGGCGTTGGTCAGCAGGTTGAGCAGAACCTGCTTGATCTGGTCGGGGACCGCCATGATCTGCGGCAGGTTGTCGGCGAAATTGCGTTGGAGGACGATTCGCTTTTCCTTGAAATCGCTCTTGTGCAACAACAGCAGCGAATTGAGCGAGCGATGCACATCCATCAGCGTCTTCCGCCCGGAGGAAGGGCGGTTGAAATCCTGCAAACCGCGGATCAGTTCCTTGATCCGGTCGCTTTCGGCGATGGCCGCTTCCAGCAGTTCCCGGTCTTCCGCCTCCAGGATGGCTCGTTTCTTCAACCCTTTGAGAACCGAGAGGATACCTTGCAAGGGGTTGTTGAACTCGTGGGCGATGGAGGCGGACAGTTTGCCGATGGCCGAGAGTTTTTCCGCATGGAGGAATTTTTTCTGGGTTTCCTCCAGCTCCAAGGTACGTTGGGCCACCCGCCGCCCTAGATCCTCGTTGGCGACTTGCAGCTGTTGCTGGGCCATCCGCAGGCCCACTTCGTTTTCCCGCAGGATTTCCGCCTGCTTGCGACTGGTGATGTCGATGACGATCCCGAGATAGCGAGTGGCCCGGCCGGCATCGTCGAGGATCGGTTTTCCCCGGGACATCAGCCAGCGGCAGTCGCCGCTGCTTGTCACCACCCGCCATTCGGTGTTGATCTCGCCGCCGCCGACCACGGCGTGACGGATGGTTCGTTCCACCCGCTGGATGTCTTCGGGATGGACCACCTGGCGCCAAAGGGCAGGGGAGGGCTCAGCACTGCCCGGTTCCAGCCCGTACAGGTGCCAAAGCTCCTCGGACCAGGCCATGCCGCCGGTCAACACATCCCATTCCCAGGAGCCGGCCTGGGCCGCCTCCTGCGCCAGCCGGAGCCGTTCCTCGCCCGCCCGCAGGGCCACCTCGGCCCGTTTGCGCATGAAGGCCTCGACAATCACCGGCGCGAGAGCTTCCAGGGTTTCCTGCTCGGCCTGGGTGTAGCCGTTTGCCCGGTTGGCCACCCCCACCATGCCAATCACCTTTCCATTCTGGCGCAGAGGCACCCCGAGGAAGGTCTCCACCGGCGGATGGCCTGGAGGAAAGCCGATCCGGTCCGGATGGTTGGCCGGGTCATTGGTGAACAGGGACTGGCCGTCGAGCAAAACGCGACCATAGAGGCCGTGGAGCTTGAAGTTGCCGGGCGGCTGGTGGCGGTTGCCGTTGTCGGCGATGGAGCAGGCCGCCCAGCCTGGGTCGCTGATGGCGATGTCGTGCAGGCCGCGGTCGTTGACCTCGCCGATGAAACCGAAGTCGCTGGCGGTCAATTGCTGGACAATCTCCAGGCAGATCGCTCCCAGTTCCTGCTCGGTCTGGCAGTTGAGGGTGGCCGCGAGCAAGTGATTGATGCCTTGCAACGTGCTGTATTGCCGCTGCCTGTCGGCTTCCAACCGCTTTTGCTCGCTGATGTCGCGGACGGAAACCACGGCGCCGATAATCGTACCCCGTTTGTCGCGAATGGGGCCAAAGCTGTAGCTGCCCATCCACGTTTGCGTGGTGTCTCTCCGCCGGAGCGTGTATTCCGCGTTGCTGACCGCCTCGCCGCGCAGCGCCCGCATGACCGGCCAGTTTTCCGGCGGCATCGGTTCGCCGTCGGCCGAGGACAGCTCGAGCACGGCCAGGTATTCGGCCAGGGTTCGGGGGCAGTCGTTTTTGTCGGGAAATTTGTGGAAGACCGCGAAGGCGTCGTTAAATCGTACCAGCCGCCCATCGGTATCGGCAATAAACACCGCGTCGGTCATGCTTGCCAACGCCGCCTCCAAGGTGGCCTGGCTGGCGCGCAACGCCTCCTCCATCCGCTTGCGAGGGGTGATGTTATTGCCCACCGAGAGGATTTCCCGCACCTCGCCATGGTCGTCACAGATGGCCTTGTTGGTCCAGTGTACCCACACCCTGCGGCCGTCGCGGCAGAGATTTTCATTTTGATTGGTGAGATACCGATCGGGGTGGCGGACGATGTCCTCGGTCAGCCCGGAGAGATCGGAGCCGTTGAAATCCTGCTCCGGCAGCAGCAGGTTGATGGGTTTGCCCACGATCTCGGCTGCGGGGTAGCCGAAAAAATGCTCGGCAAAGGCATTGAAAAACAAAATGGTGCCGTCCTCTTTCCAGCGAATGATGGCGCTGTTGGCGTTTTGCACCAGCTGGCGGTAACGTTCCTCGCTTTCCTGAAGCGCGTCCTCCGTCTTCCGCCGCTGGGTGATGTCGATGAGCACCATGTGAACGCGGGGCATGCCGTCCTGATCCGCGTTCAGAGTGCCGTTGCAATACGCTAGGAAGACCGACCCCTGGGGGCCCAACAAGCGGAGCTCGCATTCCTGCGGTTGCCCGCTGGCAAGGAGCTGCTCGTGGAAGGCGGCGTGGATTTCCTGGTCGGCGGGCAGGATGCAGGCGGAGAACATCCGGTGAGGCAACGTTTCAAGAGGGAGGCCAAGCATGTGGGCGGTGGCGCGATTGGCCTCTACCAGCCGGCCGTGACTGTCGAGGGTAAACCAGCCGACTGTGGCCAACGGGTGGTGGTCAGCGTGGTGAGGATCGACGGTTGCCGGGGCGCTGCTCAGGTCCGAGTCGACCGGTTTTTTCTTGTGGGTTTCTGTGCTGGCCATGGGTAGCTCCATCCGTTGCCGACGGCATGTTTTCCGCTTGGAAATGCAACCAGTCCTTCCCCTCGCCCGTGAGCAAACAGCTCGATGAGCGCTGCTGTCCGTCCTACTTCTTGTTCATCACGCTCCCCTCCACAATCCGTTGACACCTTGCTTCCAACTACTGCCGTGCCAGGCCGAAACCTGCCACTGCGGCGGGGCGCTCAGGGTGGCAGGCGACACGTTGATTGATCAAAGATAAAGATAAACCTATTTCTCGCCTGGTGAAAGGCGATTTCCGACCGGGGGAGGATTTTTTCCTCAATGATCATGTACGGCTAGGGTTGAGCAATAAGCATGTTGCCATCTGCTGTTCGCGCATCCTTCTCTCCATTTTCTCTTCACTTTCTCTCCATTGATCTTTCTTGTTCATGATGCATATTTTTTTTATTATAAAAACGTACTGTCCAGCCCCTTTGCTCTTCAAAAGGAGAAAGGAAGCGGCCCCAAGACGGGCTCTTCATTCCTCCTTCGGCAGCCGACACAAGGCGTATCGTGCGGTATCCCCATAACCTGAGATCCAGGAGGCATCATGACCCAGCAGAAGTCCTTTACCCAGGTTGAAAACGAGTTGATCTCCAAATTCAGGAAAAAAGTGAACGAGGCCGAGTCCACCGAGGACGTGAAAAAGGCATTTGTCTGGTGTGTGCAGGAACTGTTCACCAAAATTTCCGAGGGGGCGATTACGCTCCGCGCCGACGAGCTGCGGCTGCAACTGGAAGGCGAGCCCTTTGTCATCGATGAAACGCTCCGGGCCGGGGAAGCCTTTGCCGGGGTGTGGAACAACTCCGACCTTCCACGGATTGTTGGTCGTTTTGCCGAGCTGGCCGTGAACCAGTACCGGCATTTGGCCAAAAATCCCGCCCGGACCGAAGCAAAAATCAGAAACTGACCGACCCAAGGGGAGGAACGCGATGCGATATCTACTGTTGATTCTGCTTCTCGTCGTTCTTGCCGGCGGCGGGTGCGCCACCAAAGGACAGACGGGCGCGGCCGGCGGCGCGGCGGTGGGCGCGGCGATTGGCCAGGCGATTGGCCATGATACCGGCGCTACCCTGATCGGCGCCGCGGTCGGCACCCTGGTTGGCTATATCGTTGGCAACGAGATGGACACGTACGACCGCGAACAACTCAACCACAGCTATGAGCGCGGGGTGTCGCATCAACCCTCCGCGTGGGTGAATCCGGACAAGGGAAACCAGTACCGGGTGGTGCCCGAACCAGCGTATCAAAATCCGACCACGCAACAGGTGTGCCGCCGCGCGGAAATCAACGTGGTCATCAACGGCAAGGCGGAAAAGACCCAAGCCACGGCCTGCCGCGATCGGGACGGACACTGGGAAATTCAATAACCACGGAGTTCGCAACGGTTTTTTCACCGGCTTGCCTCGATTCAGGGGCAAGCCTTTTTGCTGGTTGTTCAACCGAATGGCCCATTTGTGCGCGGTGCGGTCAGGGAAAGACAGCGAGGCGGCCAAGGGAGAGAGGAAACATGGCGGAGGTTCGAGGCAAGGTGGTGGTGGTCACCGGCGGCGGCCAGGGAATCGGGCGCGGCATCGTCGAGTTGCTGCTGGAGCGGGAAGCCGCGGTGGTGATTGCCGATTGTGATCGGCAAGCCGGGGAAGAGCTGGCGGCCCGGCTCGATACGCCTGAACGAGTCTGTTTCATCCACGCCGATGTTGGCGACGAGGAGTCGGTCGCTGGCTGCATTCGCGCCAGCGTGGCCCGGTTCGGCGGTGTGGATGGCCTGGTCAACAATGCCGGCATTGCCGATCCCGGGGCCACGCCGGTCACCGAGCTCGCGCTTGCCCAGTGGGAGCGGATGCTGCGCACCAATCTGACCGGCGCGTTTCTCATGGCCAAACATGCGGTGCCGCACCTGCAGCAGCGGCGGGGGGCCATCGTCAACATCGCCTCCACCCGCGCCCTGCAGTCGGAGGCCAACACCGAGGCCTATACCGCCTCCAAGGGCGGTTTGGTTGCCCTCACCCATGCCTTGGCCATCAGCCTTGCCCACCGCATCCGGGTCAACGTGATCCTTCCCGGCTGGATCGATGTCCGCGCCTATCGGAAAGCAGCCGTGCCGGACCTCGCGCCGCTGACCGACGCGGATCATCTCCAGCATCCGGCTGGCCGGGTGGGAGTGCCGCGCGACATTGCCAGCCTGACCGCCTATCTGCTGTCCGAGGAGGCCGCCTTCATCACCGGCCAGTCCTTTGTGGTCGATGGCGGCATGACCAGGAAAATGATCTATGTGGAATGATCGCGCGGGCAGGTGAAGAACGGCTGTGCCCCTCGGCGGGCGAGGCGTGGCCGATGTGTTCACCGGGGGTCAGCGTCCGCCCCGGCCTCCACCGCCACCCCCTCCTTTTCCTCCGGAACCGCCGCCCCCACCTTTGCCTCCGGCGCCGCCGGAATGGCCTGATTTGCCACCGCCCGCGCCATTGCCGCCGCTCCCGCCGGAGCTGCTTCCTCCCGAGACCCCATGATGTGCATTGTTGTTTGAGGTTCCCGGAGCGGAAGGATGGCCGTATCCCTTCAACTGTCCCGCAGGGACGCCCTGGTCGATGGCGTGCAAATAGCCCTGGGCGACCGCTTCCGTGTTTGCCTGCAGGCGCTGCTCATTGAAGGTCAGCCGCAGGGTTTGCATATCCTGTTCCGCGTAGCCGCGGGCCAAGGCGCGGGTGACGGTTGCCGCCGCTGTTGGTGAGGTGACACCTACCCGTACCATGTCGCGCACCGTCATCATGGTCGCCGTGGCCAAACGCAGGCCGTCTTCTTCGCCCATTGCCTGGGTATGCTTCTGGAGGGCGGCGGCAGTCTGTTCGGCGTCGCCGTGGGTGAGGCCGGAGGTCAGGCTGTCGGCGACGATGTTCGCCAGCTGCCGTTGGGAATCCCGTGCCATGGTTGTCGCGATGTTCATGGCAAAGGCATGGCGTTCCCGTACCTTGGTGACGGCATGGACAATGGCTCTCGGTTCGGCCTGTTTGGCGATTCCCTCGTGCACCTTGCTGTCGATCGCGGCGAGACTCTGCGGCTCGCGCTGCGCCGCCTGCACCTGATGGACAATTTCTCCCATGTCGGCTAATCCAAAACGCGCCTCCGCCATCCCATCCACCAGGTTGACCGCCTCCTGTTCGCTCATGCCCGCCCGGACAAGTTGCCGGACCACGGCTTGCCGTTCGGGTCCGACCGAAGCGGTTCCCGTTTCCTCGCTTCTGGCTGACCCTAGCGTCATCATCAGCAGGAGGAGTGCGTATATCATGTGCTTAGACATCCCTTTCCTCTTGAATCGTTGTTGTCGTGTTCCTTGAACCATGTTCGTGCTCTGCCTCCTAGGGGAGATTCCTGCAATTGACAGAGCCGAAATCGTCGCTGACCTTGAATCGGCAATCCGGCACCATGACTTGGCCATCCACCAGGTAGAAATATTGAAATTCGATATTGGGCAAGCCGCTTACCAGCCAGGTGCCCTCCCGGTTTCTGGCTGCATGGTGGACGGCGAAGCGATCAATGGAGCTCGCGAACCGCACCGTGGCCGCCTTGGGTGCGCGCAGGGTCAGGGTGACGGTATCGTCGTGCACGACGGCCGTGTGCTGGGGGGCGCAGCCCCCTAACAGCCCCACAAAGGGAACGATCAGGAGCAAACGGATCATATGGACGCTCCGATCTCGATCACCGAGTTTTCGCCCCCGAAATCATCCTGTTCGCGGAGCACGACCGTGGGATCGGCAATTTTGCGGCCATCACCGACCAGATAACTGTAGCGGTGTTCGCCTGGAGGAACCCTCAAGGTGAGGGTCCAGTAACCGCTGGTGCCCACCGGTTCCATGACCACGGGACGCCAATCGGTAAAGGTGCCGACAATGCGTGCCTGGGTGGTGTCGGGAAAATAGACCACGAAACGGTGCGGTTCCGTCACCTTGATTGGATGTTCCGGATGCTCCGGCCGCAGCAGCGCGAACAGCGCCACCAGCAGACCGGCGGCCGCAACGCCCGCAAGCGGTTTCAGCCAAGATAGCCACCCGCGCGGTTCAGCCTCCGTGGTCTTGGCACAGGTCGGCACGGGCAACGGCGGCGCAGGCAGGACCACGCGCAGCCGCTGTTCCTGTCTGAGCAGGGCGATTGCTTCCTCGGTAAAGGCCCTGTCGGCGTGCACGGTTTCGACAAAGGTGATTTTCTCATCCAGATCCAGTGCATTGTCGATGTAGAGACTGATCAAATAATCGTTCATCTCTGCTCCTTGGAGACGAGCTGTCGGAGTTTTTGCCGGGCCCGGTGAACCCGCACTTTGATGGTTGCCTCGCTGCATCCCCTGACGGCGGCAATATCCTTGTAGGTCATGTCGCTGCTCACCACCAGGGCAAGAATGTCCCGATCCTCATCGTCAAGCTGCTGCAAGGCGTCGAGCATCCTGCGGGAATCCTCGCGCAGGATATACGCCTGTTCCTCATCCACCGCTGTCGCTGGCAGCAAGCTGGCGGCATCAGCCTTTTGCCGCCGTTGACGGACATGATCATAATAGAGATTGCGGCCAATGGTGAACAGGAGGGCAAGACTCAACTCCCGCAGGCGGTATCGTTCGATATAGCGGGTGAAGGTCTCCTGCGTCAGATCGGCGGCCAGGGCTTGATTGCCTGATTTGCGCAGCAAGTAGCCAAACAGCTTGTCTCTGTGTTCGCTATAAAAACGGTGAAATCGCTCCATGTTTGCCTTGATAACCCTTCGCGTGTCGGAGAGTTACAACTTTCTGAAAATCGAGCCATTTTTTCTTGAGAAAAAAACTGTAACCTTCCGCATGGCCAGACGTTCACAGGATAGCGTCATACATCGACCGGAGAGGTTCACGTTGCGGAGCGACGCGCTTTCCGCCCTCTCCGATCGCAACACAAGGAGTGCACCTATGCGTACTGGAAAAATCGGAGGAAAAATACTGCTGGTGGCCGGAGCGGTCATCGTCCTGGCGATGCCGGCCATGGCGGGGAATGGCAAGGGCACCTCGGCGGGCAAGGGGAGCGGTGATCGGACCCGCACCCAGAGCCGGGACGGCTCGTGTCAGGATGCCATCGAGCAGGGCACGGATGGTCAGTTGCTGGTTGGGGTCAGCGATATGATTCGGATCATGTTCGGCCAGCAAAACGGTGATCTGGAGAGGGATCAACTCCAGGACGGCTCCTGCCAGGGGTGAGCACCATCGGCCCGGGCGGGGGAAAGGGTGTGCCTCCCTCCGCCCGGCCTCCACGGTGCGACCGGAAACGGTTCACTATTCCGTTTCCGGTCTTGCGTGACCCGTTTCGTCACAGGTCGGTGAGGGCCATGAGGAAGGCGACGAGATCATCGACGTTTTGATCGCTCAGGCCCAGGTTGCCGATTTCCGACGTCATGTTGTCCTTGACGTCCGGCGCGGGCCATTCGCCGGTATCCCGTGTATTCTTGAAGACAACCATTTCCCGCAGGGTGGCGAAATAGCCGTTGTGGCCATAGGGGGCGGTCAAGGCGATGTTGCGCAGGGTCGGAACCTTGAACTTGCCGCGCTGGCTGTCGGCGTCCGCCTGAAACGTTGCCGGCGCCTCGGCGGTGGCGAGGAATCCACCCAGGCCGAAATCATCGCCGGGCACGTTATCCTCTGTGTTTTCGGGCAACCCGATATTGGCATAGGTATAGTTGGTGAACAGCGGCCCCTTGGCGCCCGCAACCTTATCCATGGAATGGCATTGGCTACATTTGGCCACAAACAGATCCTTGCCTCTCCTTTCCTGGCTGTTCAATTGATCGCTGTCGAAACGGGAAGAGAACGCTTGCACCTCTGGTGAGCGTTCGTAGGCGGCGATGGCCTTGGCGATATTATCCCAGGCCACTGCATAGTCGTCCAAGGAAGTGCCGCCAAAAACTTTGCGAAACAGGCGGGCATAGCTTGAGGCGCGCACCACATCGACCACCGCTTCCAGGCGGGGCATGTTCATCTCCACCGGATTGAGCGGCGGCCCCTGGGCCTGCTCGGCCAGCGGATCGGCCAAGTTCTCGCTCAAGCCGGTGGCCCGGCCGTCCCAGAACATGCCGCCGACATATTCACCAGCATCATTTTTCTGCAGTTCGGGGCTAAAGCCGGCATAGGCCGACGAGGGGGCGTTGCGCCCGCCCTTGCTGACCCCATCCGCTCCGAGCGAAACCACCGTGCTGGCCGGATCACGCATGTTGGTGGGGTCGGCGAACCCGGCGACATGATGATGGCAGGTTTGGCAGGACTGGGTGCGGTTGTAGGAAAAATCCTTGTCCTGGTACATGATTTTTCCCAACTGTTCCATCTGGGTGAGCCCGGCCGCGAACAAAGGGCCGGCACAGGCTGCCGAAATCAACAACAGGGTACTGCACGCAAAACGTTTGTTCATGGTTCCCTCCTTGTGTTGGGGTGACTCCGCCTGGACAGATCATGTGGTCAAGGCGGCGACGGCGTTGAGGACTGCGCACGCAGACCGGACCCGAGCCGGTTTGCCGGCAACCCTCCAATCAAAGAACGTGGCGGTCGGGAAAAGGTTACAAAAAAAATGCGGGAGACGGTTCCGCGGGGGGAGTTGCCGCCGGATGTCGTGTGGGGGCAATCGGTCAGCAGGTTCGGAGGGGACAACAGGCAGGCGGCGTCGATCGCGGCGTGGGCGTCAACCATGGGCGGTTGTCAGCCGGGGGAGCCGAAGGGCAGGGTGACGGTGAAGGCGGTCCAGGCGGAGGCGGTGCTCTCCACGGCAATGCTGCCGCCGTGCAGTTCGACGATTCGCTTGACGATGGTCAGTCCCAGACCCGAGCCGCCATGGGTGGTGGAACGCGACTGCTCGCAACGGAAGAACTGATCGAAGACCCGCTGTTGGTCTGCAACGCCGATCCCCGGGCCGGTGTTGGCCACGACCAGGACGACCTGGCCGCCTTCGGTCCTGGTCTGGCAGCGGATCTCGCCTTCCGGTTGGTTGTAGCGGATGGCGTTGTCGAAGAGATTGATCAGCATCCGGCGCATCTTTTCCTGGTCGGCGTGGACGCGCAGCTCGCCGTCAAGCCGGCTGGTGAACCGCAGCCGCCGTTCCTGCAACAGGGGCTGAAACTCGTCGACCACGGCGGCAATCAAGGCGTTGAGGGAAAAGGTCGTGCGTTCGAGCGATTCCGACATCTCCAATCGGGAGAGGTCGAGCAAGCTTTTCACCAGCTGACTGATACGGGTCAGTGTCCGTTCCTGGGTCAGCAGCCGTTCCTGCATCGGGACTGGCAGCTGGCCGTCTTGCAACATTTCTTCCATGGACAGTCGCAGCAGGGTGAGAGGTGTCTTCAGCTCATGGGAGGCATTGGCCACGAACTCCTTCTGGCGAAGAAAGGAATACTGCAGCCGGTTGAACATGGCGTTGAGCGAAGCGGCCAATTCGTCGATCTCGTCGCGGTTGCCGGCCAGCGGAATGCGCTTTTCCAGGGTGTTTTCCGTGATCTCGGCGCTCAAGCGGTTGATCTCCTGCACCGGCTGCAAGATCCTGCCGGCCACCTGATAACTGACCACGATCAGGATCAGGGCCGAGGCGAGCAGGGCGGAGCCGATCATGACCGCCGATTCGATCGACTCGCCCACCAGGCTCTCCACCGGCCGGGCGACATGCACCCGATACATGACGCCATCCGTTGGCACGGTGAAGACCCGGTTCCAGAAGGCGGCGGGTTCGTCCTCTTCGTCGCTGTAAAATCGGTTCAGCGGGATGTCGGTGCGGGTCAGGTACCCCTTGCGGCCGCTGTGCAGCGGCAGATCGATTTCCCGCGCCATCCGCGAGGCAAAGAGCAACCGCCCGTCGGCATCGTACAGCCGCGCCCAGTAGAGATGGGAAAAATGCTCCAGGGCTTCGCCGCCAATTCGGGCGCCGCTTGCCTGTTCGCGGGCCAGTTCATCGACCAGGGTGTGGGCGCGGATCTCCAACTCCTGGTCAAGAAATTCGTAGGGTGTTTCCAGGCCCCAGAAAAAAACGATCAAGGACAGCACCACGCTTGAGACCAACCCTGCCAGACTGACCCACAGGGTGATGCGGTTGCGGATCTTCATGCCTGCTCGTCCTTGGCCATGTAGCCCACGCCACGAACGGTGACGATGATCCGTCCGCCCTGATCGTTGAGTTTCTTGCGCACATTCTTGATGTGGACGTCGATGTTGTTGGACATGGTGAACGGATCGAAGGCGTCGCCCCAGACATGCTCGGCCATGGTGAAACGGGAGATGGCCCGGTTGCGGTTGTAAAAGAGAAACTCAAGCAGGCTGAACTCCTTGGGCGTGAGGCTGACCGGCTGGTTGTCGAGGGTGACGATCCGGGTGTTGGTGTCCAGGCGGATGTTGCCGATGGTCAGCACGGGACTGATCTGTTCATGGCTGCGCCGCAGCAGGGCTCGAATCCGCGCCAGCAGTTCGGCCATGGAAAAGGGCTTGTGCAGGTAATCGTCGGCCCCCAGATCCAGCCCCTTGACCCGACTGTCCACCTCGCCCTTGGCGGTCAGCATCAGCACCGGGGTCTTCACCCCCTCCGCACGCAGTTCCCGCAGGACCGTGAATCCGTCTTTTTCCGGCAGCATGAGGTCAAGCACGATCAGGTCAAAAGGATCGGCAAACACCTTTTCCAGGGCCAGGGCTCCGTCACCGGCCGTGTCCACGGTGTATTGCTGCTGCCTCAGACTCAGCGCGATCTGCTCGCGCAATTCCGGTTCATCGTCCACGATCAACACCCGCATGCCCTTCTCCTTGCTGTTCGTTTGTTCTTTTCCTGCCCTGCCTCTGCGCCGTTATAGCCCGTTGACATGAAGAAACGATGAAGAGCGGCGGTCCCTGTTCATCATTTCTTCATCAAGGCTGTGGTAAGCAGCGGCCATAAAGGAAGCAATGCTTCCAGGAGATGGGAACCCGTCTTTTAGCGGCAGCGGGTGTTCCCGGTATTCACGTTCAGGAGCCAACGAAAGGTATGAGAAAAAACATGCTTGTTTCACCACAGAACTGCACCACCGAATACGACATCCTTGCATGGGCCATCAAACTGCGGCAACCCGTTTCCCTCGTCGTGATTCTCCTCTGCGCGGTGATTCTGTTCACCACGCCGCCCTCCTGGCGGGGCAATGCGAGCATCGGGCTGTTGATGGATATGTCGGGGTTGGCGCTCGTCGTCCTGGCGGCCTTTGGTCGTATCTGGAGCAGCCTCTATATCAGCGGCTACAAGGAAGATCGGGTCGTCGCCGAGGGGCCCTATGCCATTGTCCGCAATCCCCTCTATGTCTGCAGTTTTGTCGGGGCGATCGGCCTGGGATTGGCAAGCCGGCATCTCGCCGTCCTGGGGCTTGTCGTCCTTGCCTTTCTGCTCTATTATCCCGTGGTTGTCCTGGCCGAGGAACGGAATCTGCAGCGGAAATTCGGCCAGGACTACGAAGCGTACAGGCAGCGGGTGCCCCGATTTTGCCCCAAGCGATTCCCGCTCGTCGAACCGGACGCCTATCCGCTGCGGCCCCGCCATGTGCGCCGTTCGTTGCAGGAGATCCTCTGGTTTTTCTGGTCCTACCTGATCCTCCATTTGGCCGTGGTGCTGCAATCGGACTCCGTCGTCGCCGCTGCCCGCCATCTCGGCGCTCACTGATGGATGGCGAGGCGCTGGCGGAGGGGGAAACGCACCATGAAGCGAGCGACACGGGTGGGCAAGCTTCCACCCACCCGGAGACTCCCTGTCACGAGACGTCTGCCCGCCCATATCCCGCAACCTGCCCGCTACCTGCCCGCCGGCGGCGCGGTGTCGAGGTTTTCGGTGATGCGCATGCCCTGCGCCTTGAAGGCGGCAAGGTAGTCGGCGATACGCTGCCGGGCCAGGCCCAGGTCAGTGTTGTTGAGATTGATGTTGAGCAGGTCGATGAACCAGGGCAGCTTGACCGGATCGAGCACATAGGCCTCGACAATGGCCCGGGCGATCGGCAGGGTGGTGGTCTTCGATTTTTCGTGGACATCGCGGTGACCGGCGGCGAGCAGCTTGGCGTACTCCTCGTCGAGCAGGCGCAGGAAGACCTCGGCACTGAACAGATCACCGGCCTTGAGCCCCGTTTCGGGATCGTCCTCGGTGAGGGAGGCGCCCTTGTGGATCCACTCCCACAGGATGCTGACCCGGATCTCGCCGGTGGCCATGTCCTCCATCAGGTACAGGATGTCGTCGTTGCCGAAAAAGTCCGCCGGTTTCAGGGCCGCGGCCTGCATGCCCTGGCCAAAGGCGTTGCCGTACTGCAGGGCCACGCTGAGCAGGTTGCGGGCGCCGCGCACGGTGCGCGGGGCCGGTTCGAGCAGGGTCAGGTTGGCCGCGTCCTCCTCGGTGTAGCCGAGCGGCGGGAAGCTCCGGCCCAGCTGGTTGTCTTCGCCCGCCGCTTCCCACACCGGGCGGACGATGTGCACCATCTTCCAATGGGCGACCCACTTGCCGCTCGCCCCGGCCTGCTGTTCGCGCACCGCGCCGGCCCGGGCCTTGTCCATGCTGCTGGCCACGCCCTGCTGCGAGCCGACCGGAATGTTGGGCTCCATGCCCCCCTGCCACAGGGCGCAGTTGCCGTTGGTGTCCGGGGTGTTGACCGCCCGCCGCACCCGATCCTCGTAGTGGCGCATGTAGCCGTAGGTCATGAGGATCGATTCGATGTTGGGATTGACGAAGCCCGGGTCCCAGCAGTTGGCGTCGCACACGCTGTTGATGTAGTCCCAGCGGCCGGTGTTGTAGCCGACAAAGTGGCGGCCAAGGGCCGCCCGGATCTCCATCAGCTGGAAGGTGGCCTCCAGCTGCTCCACCAGCACGTAGGTTTTGATGGTCCCCTCGGCAAGGCCAAGATGCCCTTCGAGCGCGCTCAAGAGGTGGTTCCAGAATCCGGCCTCCTCGGCGGTCTGGATCTTGGGCAGGTAGAGGACAAGGGAAGCGCCGCGTTGTTGCAGGGCGCGGTAATTGTTGACCACGTACAGAGTCAGGTCGACAATGGAGGCCGAGAATGAGCGGCCGTCGACCCGGAGGTGACGGTCGTCGAGATGGAGGCCGCGGGCACGGAAGATGACCGTGGTGCGATCGAGCTGGGTCCGCCAGTCGGCGATGATCTCGCGGCCGAGAAAGCCCCGCGCCCAGGTATTCATCTCGCCGGCCACCTGTTCGGCCACCTCCAGAAAGAGCGGGTCACGGGCAAGGGCCCGCTTGAGACTGCGCTGGTTGTCGAGCGACATGGCGGTGATCTGACCCAGGGCATCCTCGCCGTCGAACATCCAGCCGTCGGCCCCGGAGAGCAGGGCATAGGCGACGTTGCGCAGGCTCGACTCGATGGGGGCATTGGGTTTGGCGGCCGGGCCGGTGCCCTGGATCCATTGCCGCCGCAGATCGAGCGGGATCTCCGCGCCGATGAAGTTCCCCTCCCGGGCGTCGCCCACCCGGATCGTGGTGCCTGGAATCAGGGCTTCGGGATCAAGAAAGGCGAGGGGCCGTCGCTCCCGAATGCGGGCCGCCCGCCGCCGCATCCGTTCGTCCATCAACCGTTTCTGCTTATCGCCAAGTCTGGCCATGAAGCCGAGCGCCGCCAGGGCCTCGGGAGTGTAGATGTCGGCATACTCGGTGGCCAGTTGGTCTCTGATCTGCACATTCGGGTGAGTGGTGAGTGTCGTTGTGCGCATGGAAGTGATCCTCCCGACGAGGTGGTGTGTGTTACTCTGTGGTGCCGGTGTGGCAGTGGCCGCAGCCCGTGGCCAACAAGAAATTGCACGCTCGATTCTTTTGGTTCGGCCTCCATGGGGTCGTCGCGCCATGCGGGCTGAACACCATTACTCGACACCAAAATGGGGTCGGCCGCAACAGCAAATCATTCGATTGCCGCAACCGGATCGGCGGATCGACGTCAAGGCCCGGCGTGGCCATTCAGTCGTGTGGCCCCCCGGGAGAAGGAGACGAAGGCTTCACGAGGGCGAAAGGCCTGGATGAGATCGTTGCGGTGTTGTATAAAAGGGGCTCTCCCCGCTGGCGCGCAATGATTGGTCGACACCATGGAACATGCAGCTGAATTTGCCTTGCTCAGGGCCCGAATCGCCGAACTGGAGGCCGCCTGTGCCGATCTTGAGGCGCGGTGCGCACAGTTTGACCAGTATCCCTACGGCCCGTTGGCCTGTCAATCCCTGGACGCGGCAGGTCGCCTGGCCGACGTCAACCAGGCGTGGCTGGACAGCCTCGGCTATACCAGGGAAGAGGTCATCGGCCGCGCCTTCACCGATTTTCTCCCTCCCGACCAGCGGCAGTGTTTTGGGGGAATGATGTCCCGCATCGAGGCGCTGGACGAGATCCTCGGCGCCGAGTTGGCGATGGCGGCCAGGGACGGTTCCACCCTGTGGGGCGCTTGCAACATTCGGGCCGAACGGGACGCGCAAGGCCGGCTGCTCAAGACCCGCTGGGTGTTCATCGATATCACCGCCCGCCTGTTGGCCGAGAACGAACGGCGGGAAAACGAGATGCACCTCAAGGCCATTCTCAACGCCTCCACGGAAACCATTCAGCTGCTCGATACCGAGGGGCGGACCATCATCGCCAACGAGGCCTCGGCCAAACGGTTGCACGTCTCGGTTGACGACTTGATTGGCCGGCCGGTGTTCGATTTCTTTCCGCCGGCGGTCGCCGAGCAGCGAAGGGAATGTTGCCGGCAGGTGGTGGCCACCGGTCAACCCCTTACCGTTCAGGATGAGCGCGACGGGATTGCTTTCGAGGCGTACCTGTATCCGGTTGCCGATGAACAAGGCGTTGTCCGGCGCATCGCCTTGTTTTCCATGGACATTACCCGGCGCAAGGCCATGGAGCGGCAGCTGGCGGAAAGCCATGCCCTGCTCGCCAATCTCGCCAACCAGGTGCCCGGGGTGGTCTACCAATACCGGCTGTATCCGGATGGGCGTTCGTGTTTTCCCTATGCCAGTCCAGGGATATGGAATATTTACGAGGTGACGCCGGAGCAGGTCCGGGAAGATGCCGCGCCGGTGTTCGACCGGCTCCACCCCGCCGACCACGACCGGGTTGCCGAGGCCATTCTCGCCTCGGCGCGCACCCTGGAAACCTTTTTCTGCGAATTCAAGGTCATCCTGCCCCGGCAAGGACTGCGCTGGTATTGGTCCCAGGCGCAGCCGCAGCGACTGGAAGATGGCGGCACCCTGTGGCACGGCATCATTTCCGACATCACCGCCCGCAAGCAGGCCGAGGAAACCCTGCGGGCACGGGAACACTACCTGCACACCATCCTCCAAACCTCGGTGGAAGGGTTTTGGGTGCTTGACACGCAGGGAAGGGTGGTCGAAGTCAACAACGCCTATCTGGCCATGACGGGATACAGCCGGCGGGAAATCCTCCGGCTGTCCATCAGCGACCTCGACGCCATCGAGTCGCCGGACCAGATCGCCGTCCGGATCCAACGGATCATCGCCAATGGTTCGGAACTGTTTGAAAGCCGGCATCGCCGCAAGGACGGCAGCCTCTTCCCGGTCGAGGTGTCGGTCACCTGGCTGGACGAGGAAGGGGGGCGCATGGTCTGTTTTTGCCGCGACCTGAGCGAGCGCAAACGGGCCGAGGAGGCGCTGCGCCATTCGCACGAGTTGATGCGCCACCTCATCGAGCACACCAACAGCGGCGTGGCCGTGCATGATCGAAACCTGCGCTATGTGTACGTCAGTCAGCGCTATCTCGAAATGTACGGGCTCAAGGGGCGTGATGTGATTGGCCAGCATCATTACGACATCTTTCCCGACCTGCCCGAGAAATGGCGCGACGTCCATCGGCAGGTCCTGACCGGCAAGACAATGAGCGCCAAGCGTGATCCCTACGTTCGAGCCGATGGGACGATGGAGTGGACCCGGTGGGAGTGCCGGCCCTGGTACGAGTCCCCGGGAACGATCGGCGGCCTCATCGTCTACACCGAGGTGATCACCGAGCAGGTGCTGGCCGAAGAGGCCCTGCGCAAGAGCGAGGAATTCCAGAGGGCGCTCATTGACGCCTCGCCGCTGGCGATCATCAGTCTTGATCCCGAGGGGCAGGTGCTCAGCTGGAACCGCGCCGCCGAACGCATTTTTGGCTGGTCGGAGAAGGAAGCGCTCGGCCAATTTTTGCTGATCGGCAACAGCGAGCAGGCCGAAACATTGGCCGCTCTGCGTACCCGAATCCTGGCCGGCGAGACGCTTTCCCGCCTCGAACTGCACCTGTGCCACAAGGACGGCAGTCCGATCGTGGTCAGCCTGTCGACCGCGCCCATCCGCAATCCCGACGGCGAATTGATCGCCATCATGTCCGTCCTGGAGGACATCAGTGAACGCAAGCGGGCGGAAGAGGAAAAGAAACTCCTTGCCGTCCAGTTGCAGCAGGCGCAGAAGATGGAGGCCATCGGCACCCTGGCCGGCGGTATTGCCCACGATTTCAACAATCTCCTTGGGGTGATCATCGGCTATGGCGAGATTGCCAAGGAAGCGCTTCCCGACCACTCGACCACCGCCAGGGATCTGGAGAAGATCCTGGAAGCCGGGGAGCGGGCGGCCGATCTGGTCAAACAGATCCTGGCTTTCGGCCGTCGGGCCAATGTCGAAAAAATTCCCCTGGAGCCGGTCCATCTGGTCAAAGAGGCCGTCAAGCTGCTGCGCGCGACCCTGCCCTCGACAATCACCATCCGGCAGCAGCTCAGCGCCAGGACCGGTACCATCCTCGCCGACCCGACCCAGATTCACCAGATCGTGATGAATCTCTGCACCAACGCCTTTCACGCCATGGAACAAACCGGCGGGGTCCTGGACATCACGCTCGCGGAATGCGAGCGCGATGTCCAGGACCTCCTGTATCATCCCCAGGTGCGACCCGGCAAATTCGTGGTGCTCACGGTAGCGGATACCGGTCCCGGTATCCCCCCGGAGATACGGGACAAGATTTTCGAGCCCTATTTCACCACCAAGGGGGTGGGGAAGGGCACCGGTTTGGGCCTGGCCATCGTGCACGGCATCGTGGCCGATACCGGCGGGTTCATCACCTGCGAGAGCGAGCCGGGGCAAGGGACGGCGTTCCACGTCTTTCTTCCGGCCCACGAGGCGAGCGTTCCGCTCCAGGACAAGGCGGCCGACACTAGCCCCTCGGGCCGGGAACGGATTCTCCTGGTGGACGACGAGGCCATGCTGGCGGAGATGGGCAAGACCATGCTTGAACGCCTGGGCTACACGGTGATCAGCCAGACCAGCAGCCTGGAGGCCTTGGCGATGTTTCAGCAGCGGCCCCGGGATTTCGACGCGGTCATCACCGATCAGACCATGCCCAGCCTGACCGGCATCGACCTGGCGCAGCGCATGCTGCGGATACGGCCCGATCTGCCGATCATTCTGTGCACCGGCTTCAGCAGTCTCGTCAATGAACAACAGGCCAAGGCGTGCGGCGTCAGAGGTTTTCTCATGAAGCCCCTGACCAAGAAAGGGCTGGCCGAGCTGCTACGCAGGGTGCTGGACGAGGGACGCGGCACATCGGCATCGGCGCCGTAGGGGAGGGGCGGGCCATCGAGCTGCCCGCCACAGATGCGTTTGGTTCCATGAGGCGAGACAGGGCCATGCACACCGCCCGGATCATCGACAGCCATATCCACTGCGGTATCCGGCATGCGGCATGGCGTTCTGCTATTTCGGAGGCGGGAGAATTTCGAGCAGCTCGTCGGCTTTTTGCGGATTGAGGTGGCGGAGCTGTTCGAGGCTTTCCTGGGCGGCGGCGGGATTGTCGGAGGAAAAATACACGTAGGAGAGATTGCTCCACCCTTCGACATCGCCCGGGTTGATGCGCACCGTCTGGCGGTACGAATCGATGGCCTCGTTGTAGCGTTTTTGTTCCGTGTACACAAAGCCGAGATTGCTCCACCCGTCCGCATCTTGCGGATTGATGCGCACCGTCTGGCGATACGCGGCAACGGCCTCGTCGTACCGGTGCAGGTTGAGATAGCAATACCCCAGACAATGCCAGGCCCAGGCATCCTCGGGCACGTCCCGTGACCATTCCTGGCACCAGTCCAGCATGCCTTTCCAATCGGATGACTCTTGGAACGCCTCCGAACCTTTGAGCCATTGATCGTGGCTGCGGCTGGATGGTTGTGGCGGCGGGGGCTGCTCCTGCGCGGCTGGAGAGGGGCGGGCAACGGCAGGGTGGGTGGTTTGCTCAGGTGCTTGGCCCGCCCGAAGCCCCTGGGCAACGGCAAAACAAAGGATGAGCAAGGCAACGGTCGTGGTGAGCTTGAACATTATCGGTCACTCCAATGCCCGCACGATAGACGAAAAACAGCCGCTCGGCGAGTGTTTCATTGCCTCCTCGTCAGGAAAAGCAACTCGAGGAAGCCTTTTCAAGGACGCCCAGGCAAGCCCCTGTTCGTCCCAGGCACACATCTATAACAGCAGAATTGAGCGATACGCATGAACGAGACCACCACCCCGCCCCCGTCAGGCGAAGCACATCCGCAGCGACACGCCTCCCTTCCACCGGCAGGAACAGCCGCGAAAAGGGGGCTGCAATTCAACAGGATGGAATTGTCCGGCGCCTTTGGCGACCTGGGGACCATGCTGCCCATTGTCTTGGGCATGATCCTGATCAATGGTCTGAGCCCATCGACCGTCTTTCTCACCTTTGGCCTTTTCTACCTTTTTGCCGGCTTTTATTATCGACTGCCCATCCCCGTGCAGCCGTTGAAGGCGGTTGGCGCCATTGCCATTGCCTATCCCGCTCTGATTACCGAACCGGTGATCGGCGCTGCGGGTATCCTTTTCGGTGCCATCCTCCTGGTGTTATCCCTCACCGGCATGGTCGATCGGATTGCGAAACTTTTTTCCCAGGCGGTGGTCCGTGGCATTCAGTTGACGTTAGGGCTTATTTTTCTGAAGAAGGGGATCGAACTCATTGTCCATGAACAGGTGTTCATGTCGGGCGGACCGGCCCGTTTCGCGGAGTATCCGGTCAATCTGATCACCGGCATCGCCGTGTTCGTCCTGGTCCTGCTCCTGCTCAACAACACACGGTATCCTGCCGCTCTGGCCGCGCTGGCCGTCGGCATCGTTGTGGGATGTGCGCTTGGCGGGTTTACCGGACGCGGTGTTTCTCTTGGCCCCACCTCCATCCATCTCATCCAACCAACGATCGCCGATTTTTGGACCGCCTTCATCATGCTGGTGCTGCCGCAGATTCCCCTCACCATCGGCAACGCCTGCGTGGGAACCGCGGACACCTGCGCCAACCTCTTCAGCGACGACCCGTCCACAAGAAAGGCGAAAGCCGGAACATTCGCCTTCTCCATGGGGCTGATCAATTTCCCCGCCGGATTTTTCGGCTCCGTGCCCATGTGCCACGGTACCGGGGGATTGGCGGCGCATTACCGTTTCGGCGCCAGAACCGGCGGCGCGCCTGTGATGATCGGTTTGTTTTTCCTCCTGGTCGCCCTGGGGCTGGGAGAATTCGGCTTTGCGGTGTTGTCGTTGATTCCCCAATCCGTTCTCGGGGTGTTGCTGGTTTTCGCCGGGTTGGAGCTTTGCCCGCTGCTGCGCAGTCTCAAGACCAACGAGGAGTATTTCGTGGCCTTGTTGATCGCCGGCATCGCCCTGGTCATTCCCAACATGGCGTGGGCCTTTGGGATCGGCATTCTCGTCGATAGCGTGATCCGGCTGCTGAAAATCAAAATTTAACCCTGGGCACGTCCGTGGATATCCCTGTCCGCAAAGGACAGGGAAAGAATGGAGTCGGATGGCGGGCCAGGAGGACCGGCCCGCATTTCAGGGGCGTTTCCCGCCTAGCCAAGCCCTATTGCCCAGGAGAGCAGAGAGGTTCCTCCGATGCAAACGGCGGCGAAGGGGAGCGATCGAGCGAAAAGTCGGGCCGCGGAGACGGTGTGCCAGCCATCGCCCATCCTTTGATCGCTATTCAAGGGGGACGTCGTTTTTCGTCTGTGCTGGCAGCCTGTTCGATAAACCCATTTTGTCCGCCAACGTGCTCATGGTTGACGCATTGCTGATCCAGAAGGTATAGGCGTTTTTCCCCGCATTTTTCGAATCATAGAGGGCGATATCGGCCTTTTTGAACAACTCGCCGAAGTTCTCGCCGTCATCGGCATGCATGGCGATGCCGATGCTGACTGAAATGTTGGTGTGGGGAAACCGCCGCGCGATCCTTTCGTCAAATCCGGCGAGCAGCTTTTGGGCAACTGACCGTACCGACTCGGTATTCTCAGCCTTGGGAACGATAATGGCAAATTCGTCCCCACCAAGACGGAACAGGTTCTCGGCGGGAAAGATGTGCATCAGCAGGTTCGAGAAGGCCACCAAGATCCTGTCGCCCTCATCGTGACCATACTGATCGTTGACCTCCTTGAAATTATCGAGATCGGCGAGCAGGAGCGCGGTGTCGCGCTGGCAGGGGGTCTTTCGCATGAAATCCTGAAGGCTGCGTCTGTTGTTCAGCCTGGTCAGGTAATCGGTGTTCGCGTCCATGAGCAGTTTGTTCTTGTACCGGTGCTCAAGGGTGATATCGAGAAAGAGATAGATGTAGCCGGCCAACACACCAAAAATATCGAGCAGCTTTTCATCGTGTATTTTCAGAACCTGGTCCTTGGAAATCAGCAGTGTTCCTTCCTCGTTCCGCTCCACGATCCATCGTTTGTTACGGGCGAAATTTCCAGCTGTAGCGATGAACGACTCGATGTCGCCGCCGATCAGCTCATCTCGTTGCAGCGAAAACAAATTGATGGATTTCTGGTTGATACTGGTGATGTTTTTGTTTTTGTCGGTCACCATGACCGCAAAGGGCAGCCCCTCGAGCAGGATGTTCAGCTCGATCAGCAGATTCTGCAGATCAGTGACATCGTGGGCGAATCCGACCGTGCCGATAACCTTGCCATCCACGTCGAAAATCGGTGATTTGTACGTTTTGAACTTACGCAGCTCATCCTGACACTTCACCGTCTCGTCAAAAAGGCAGGTTTCCTTTTTGTTCAGGACAATTTCTTCCGATTCCAGGCAGATATATTCACCCTGGGCATACTCGTCGGGTTCTATGCCCCAGATATAATAATGCCCCCGGCCTTGGATCTGGGCCTTGGTCTTGTCCACCGCGCGGCAGAAACTGGTGTTGACCTTCAGGTGCGCGCCCCGTGCATCCTTGAACCAGATCAGGTCGGGCAGGCTGTCTATCAAGGTGTCGAGATATTTTTCTGTAAGGCTGGCGTCCTCTCGCTCCTTCAACCGCGCCAGGATCTTGCCAAAGGAGGAGAGGGCTTGGGCATCGGTAAAGGGTTTGATCCATAGCTGGTCGAGCAGGTCCTGGACCTCCGTCAGGCCGGTGAGGCTGCTGGCGGTGCAACAGGCGATCAGGGCGGCGTGGGCTTCCTTTTCCGCGTGGACCATTTTTATGGTTTCCGTGGTGCACGAATCGAGGAGGATGATCGCGCAGTCTCGTACCTCCTCGTCTGCTTGCGCTCGACAGATGATGTGATGCGAGAACCGCTCCCGCGGGGGAACGCCCCGCAGCAGCGTTTCGAGTCGTGAGTCCTGGGTTATGATTAAGATCTTCAACAAACGGTGGTACATGCCTCAACTCCGTCAATGGCGTGGCGCGATGCCTCGTGGGTGCCGTTCACATGAGCGCTTGCGGCCGGTGCGCGCGGCTGGGTTCCGCCGGACATTATTTGGCCAAAGGGGATTCCTGCGTGTCGAGATTATCTTGATGTGGTCAGCAATTCCCGGTCTCCCGCTGGAGCAGTTGGGCGCAAGGTGAACGCGGAGTGTACCCCGAAAGGCCCAAGGGATACAGTAAACATTTGTTTCGCGATTCATCCAACAGCACCCGCCGCACCGAAGCCGCTCGATTCTTCCGGCGAGAGATCGGCCGGCCAACACCTCTTGAGTGGCGCGCATCGCAGTGCGTGCCCGGGCAGCTCTTAGCAAAGCGCCAAAGACATCGGCTAGCGCATTTCCATGCTCCGCGATTCCCGCATCATCTCCGCTGGACTTTGCCCAAAGTAGCGCTTGAATTCACGGCTGAATTGAGACGCGCTCTCATACCCCACCTTGTCGGCGGCGATGTTGGCCTTGATGCTTTCCTGGATCATTAAATCCCTTGCTTTGGTCAGTCTGATTTTTTTCAAATACTGCAGGGGAGAATCCGAGGTGATCTCTTTAAAGGCCCGATGGAACGCGGAAACGCTCAAATGAGCCATTTTGGCCAACTGTTCCACGTCCAGTTTCCCCGCATAGTCGCTTTGCATCACCTTGAGGACGCGGGCGACCTGTGAAAACGTGCCGCTGTGCAAGGCCAGGGAGTAGAGGACCGGCGCCTGGGTTCCGCGCAGTGCCCGATAGAGAATTTCCCGCACGATTCCAGGGCCTAATATTTGTGCTTCAGTCTCTGAACGCAAACATTTGACCAGCCTCGTCGTCGCATCCACCATCTCCTCATCCATGACGGCCGGGCCGATCCCGCGAGGCAGTATCCGTTCGCCGCCCTTGCCGATTCCTGTTTGCGTATCTATTCGACCGATCAGGTCATGTAATTGACCCATGTCAATATCGATGTACAATCCACGCAGTGGCTCCTTTGGAGTCGCAAAGGTCTCGCATTCGAACGGCATGGTGACCGAAGTCACCAGATACTGGTTGGCGTCGTAGCGAAATTTCCGGTCGCCCAGGTAACCAATCTTGTGCCCCTGGACAACGATACAGAGGCCAGGATCGTAGACCATCGGTTTCCTGGGAAGAGGGCGGGTTTCCTTGAAAAAAAGCACCCCGTGAAGCCGGGATGGAGAGGGGCCGTCCTCAATGTCCGGAAAGTTCCGCAACAGTTCAACCATCTTTGCCATAGAAAAAGCTCTCTTGTTTCGGATACCATCTTTAGACAACATTACTAGCTGTTATGCGTCACAAAATCAACGTGCAAGCAGAAATAGGCAAGAATTAGACAGGAACAGGTATTCCAAATCCGCCTGCTGGGAAGTACGTTCCTGCGCACTGCAACAGCAACTCAAGAACAGGAGGTTTCGCATGAATTTTGAATTTCACAATCCCACCCATCTGATCTTTGGCGCAGGCGTGCTTTCGCGACTGGGGGAGGTGGTCGGCAGGCATGGCAAAAAAGCCTTGCTGGTCACCGGCGGCGGCAGCGTCAAACGCAGCGGCACCTTCGACCGGGCCGTGGCAAGCCTCAAGGCTGCCGGGGTTGCCTGGGTCGAATGCGACGGTGTCGAGCCCAACCCGCGAATATCCACCGTCAGGCGTGGTGCCCAGATCGCCCGTGACGAACACTGCGATGTGATTATTGCCCTGGGAGGCGGCAGCACCATGGACGCCTCCAAGGTCATGGCCGCCGCCTTCTATTATGACGGCGATCCCTGGGACATGATTCTGCACGGTCAGCCCACTCCGCATATCCCGACCCGCGCCCTGCCGCTCATCACCGTGCCGACGCTCGCGGCCACCGGTTCCGAGATGAACATGGGGGCGGTGATCTCCAACGAGGCAACCAAGGAGAAGTCCTTTGTCCAGGCTAAATGTCTGTACCCCAGGGTGGCGCTGGTGGACCCCGAACTGACGAAGAGCGTGCCCAGGGATCAGACCGCCTACGGGGTGTGCGACCTGATCACCCATGTGACCGAAGCCTATTTCAACGGCGTTGACGACACCCCCATTCAGGACCGGTTCGCCGAAGGCGTCATCCTCACGGCCATGGAGTGGGGCCCCAAGGCCCTTGCCGATGGCAATGATCTGGAGGCCCGCGCGCAGGTGCAATGGGCCTCCATCGTCGCCCTCAACGGCTGGGTGAACGCGGGCACCAATGGGGGCTACCCGGTACACATGATCGAGCATACCCTGTCCGCCTATCACGACATCACCCACGCGGCTGGCCTGGCCGTGGTCAATCCTTCCTGGATGCGGTTTGCCGCCCGGCATAGGCCGCACAAGTTCGTCCAGTTCGCCGAGCGCATTTTCGGCCTCACGGCCAAAGATCCCGCGGACCTGGAGTGCGCCCTTGAGGGCATTGATCGTTTTGAAAGTTTTCTTAAAGAGATCGGTTGTCCCACGCGGCTGGCCGAGCTGCAGATCGATGACGGCCTGCTCACTCGGTATGCCCAGGATACCTTGCGTGTTATCCACGACGCGAACGGCAACCTGCCGGGGCGTCCGGCAATGACCGAGGCGGACATTGTCGCGGTACTCAAGGCCGCCCTGTAAGGGCCTTGCTCGGCGGTTTCTCGCCCGGAGGGGAAAATGGAGTACAACGAATTCATGCCACCGGTCAAGCGGCGCGAACCGATTGCCGGCGACACTTCCCGATGATGTGGTTGTCCACCCAAGCAGGAGAGGCGCATTCGATGATCATTGCAGGAAACGGCTCACAGGCGAGCATCAAGGGACCAGCGGCTTGGTTTTCCGGCACAATGCGCAACGTCACACACTGAAAGGAGGGCTGAACATGCAGATCCCATGCAGCGTGAGTTGTCTTGAAGGTCTGGCCAGGACGGACAGGAGGTCGCGGGAGCGCTGAACGCATCAACGGCCCTTGCCTGGATCAGGCGAGGGCCTCCCTGATCTTGACGGACAACTCCTTGGATGAAAAAGGTTTATTCAGAAAGTGTATCCCTGCGTCGAGCACGCCGTGATGGGCAATGACGTTGGCGGTATAACCGGACATGTACAGCACTTTGAGGCCGGGATGCCGCGCAAGGAGCCGGCTGGATAATTCACGGCCATTCATCTCCGGCATGATGACATCGGTCAGCAACAGATCAATGGCACCTGGTTGCTGATCGACAATTCGCAGTGCCTCAAGCGGACCATTCGCCGCCAACACGCTGTAACCAAGCCGATGAAGCATGGTCAGACACATATCGAGCAGGGAGGGATCGTCTTCCACCAAGAGAATGGTTTCGCCCTTGCTGTTTTCCCGCGCATCCTCGTGTTCCTCCCTGTCAATGGTTTCGCTCTCGGTGTATTGGGGCAGGTAGATTCTGAACGTGGTGCCTTGGCCGGGTTCGCTGTACACGTTGATGAACCCGTGGTTTTGCTTGACGATGCCATAGACGGTCGCCAGACCGAGACCGGTCCCTTGGCCGACACCCTTGGTGGTGTAAAACGGCTCAAAAATCTTCTCCATGACCGCCGGTTCCATGCCACAGCCATTGTCGCTCACCGAAAGCACCACATACTCGCCGGCAGCGAATCCAGCGTTTTGGGTGCAATATTCGGCATCCACGGTAACAGCCCTGGTTTCGATGGTCATGGAACCAACGCCGTCAATCGCATCGCGGGCATTGACGCATAAGTTGATCAACACCTGGTCGATCTGGGCTGGATCAATATGCACCAGCGGCAGCAACGGCGCTGGCATCCAGGCAAGATGGATGTTTTCGCCGATCAGCCGCTGCAACATTTTCACCAATCCGCCCACGGCGATGTTGAGGTCAAGCACCTTGGGTGCGATGGTTTGCTGTCTGGAAAAAGCTAACAATTGCCTGATGATATCGGCGGAACGCTGGCCAGCTTCCCGGATTTTCTGCAGATGCCCATACAGCGGCGAGTCGGCCCGCGTCTGCTCCATGGCGATTTCGGTGTACCCGAGGATAACGGAGAGGATGTTGTTGAAATCATGGGCCACACCACCAGTCAGCCGTCCGACGGAATCCATTTTCTGGGCCTGAACGAGCTGCCCCTGCAACTTTTCCCTTTCCTGTTCAGCGTGTTTGCGCTCCGAAATATCCAAGGCGGAAAAGGTCACTCCGGCGGACAAATTTTTTGCGTCGAGAGGCGAGGAGCTGAGGAGTACATCGATGCACGTTCCGTCCTTGCATAGCCATCGGGTTTCCACCGTCCCTATGTTCTTCTGCTGAATCTGCAAATACTTCTCTGTGCCGACAAAGGTAAAATCCTCGTCGGTGGGGTACAGCATCCGGCTGTTTTGGCCAAGCAGTTCGTCGCGGCTGTAACCGGTCATGGCGCAGAGATGGTCGTTGACAAGGATAAAAACCCGGTCGACGACCACGCCAATACCGACGGGAGCCGCACGAAAAATGCTGCCGAGATACTCTTGGCTGGCCCGAAGGTCTCTTTCCGCCTGTTTTTGGGCGGTGACATCGTGGACAATGGAGTGGAGGATCGATTTACCGTGCACCTCGATACTGCTGCTGAAGACCTCCACATCCCGGACCGACCCGTCGGCCATCCGGTGACGGAACTCGAAATGGACGCGTTGGCTGCTGCGCGCTTTTTCCATTTCTTGGCTGATCTCGTCCGACGCCAACCTGTTGATGTCCTGAATACGCATTTCTTTGAGCTGTTGGCGCGACCATCCGTAAAAATGTTCGGCGGCCTCGTTTGCTTCGAGAATAGCGCCGCTGTCAGGATCGATAAGGAGTTTGACCGCAGCATGGTGCTCAAAGATATTTCTGAACAGTGACTCGCTCTTACGCAATTGTTCACGCGTTTCGTATTCAGGGGTGACATCGCGGAAAACCAGGACGACCCCCGTCAGTTTGCCCTCGGCGTCATGCATGGGGGCGGCATTTTCCGAGATGTGATACTCGGCGCCACCGCGCCCGACAAGGAGAGTATGGTTGGTGAGCAGGACAGGCTTGCCACTCTCCAAGACACGCTCAACCGGATCGAGGAGCTGTTCGTGACTCTCTTGATCAACGACACGCACCACCTCGGCGAGCCTTTTATTGTGGGCCTCGAAACTGCTCCAGCCGGTGAGCGTTTCCGCCACGGGGTTCATGTAGCGGATTTGTCCCCTGACATCGGTGGAGATCACGGCATCCTGGATAGAGCGCAAGGTGGTATCCAGTTGCTCTCTGGCCTGCTGCAGGCTGTCGATGAATTGGAGCTTAAATTCCTGATCAAGCAGGATTTTGCCGACCAGAATAGTTGCCAAAGGATAGAGGACGAGCACGGGGAGGCCGATGCTCCGAATGGTGGCCAACGCCTTGTCCAAGGGGAGCGAGAAGGCCATTGCCAGCATGGCCAGGTGGACAATGATTCCAAAAACATACAAGTGCAGGACCGTTGACAGGCGTCCATTGACACGAAAAAACCGATAGCCCGCCAGACCAACAGCCGTTGAGGAAAGGATGGTCAGCATGCCCATGACCGTGCCGGACCCGCCCATTGCCAACCGGCATGCCAAGGGCGGCAAGCAACTTGTCGCTGCGGCCAATGGGCCATAGAAGAGGGCGCAAATACTCAACATGACCGAGCGGCCGTCAAAAAACAAGCCGGGTTCCAGTTGGAGCGGACGGTACATGCCGATTACGGCCACTCCGCCAAACAGTATTCCCTGGGCCACCATGCCGAGTCGGGTGTGACGCGACCAACGCTGTTCGATGAAACCGGAAACAACACTGAGAGCGATCAGCAGGGCCAGATTCAAGATCAGGTCGAGATACGCCATGATTGGGAATTGTTATTATTTGATAATGGATGGTTGCGCGGGAGAAGCCCCACAGGCCGATATCGCAGACGACAAATATGCAATTCATATACAGGGTTGCTGTTGACAAGGCAATCGCAGAGAGAGCCGCGCATGATGAAACAGAACATATAGGGCAAACGGGGATGGAAAAGCACCGATCAGGACACGAATGAGCAGCTGGGGGCAACGATTGACCAATCGCTCACCAAAACCTACTCTAATCCGAATACAAGCCAGCTATGCTGGTGGCGCCGATGGTGCAGGCCAGCACAACTTCATGGCCACATCGGATCCCATGACCTCGATGATTTCCAATGGTATTTCAACCGCGAAGTGCAAAAAAGAACAGGAAGGGAGACCGAATCATGCCTGGACGCGATGACCGCAAGACCACCATCCTTTTTCTCTGTACCGGGAACTCCTGCCGCAGCCAAATGGCCGAAGGCTGGGCCAGGCACCTGCACGCTGCTGTTTATGCGCCCTATTCCGCCGGGGTGGTCAAGCATGGGCTCAATCCGTATGCCGTCCGGGTCATGGCGGAGGCCGGGGTGGATATCGGCAACCAGCAGTCCACGTTGATCGAGGAGTTGCCCTTGCACACCTTTGATTACGTGGTGACACTCTGCGACCATGCCCGCGAAACCTGTCCCTATTTCCCCGGCAAGATCGTCCATCGAGGATTTGCCGATCCTCCCGAACTGGCGAAAGCGGCAACAACGGAAGAGGGCGTCCTCCAGGCCTACCGGACCGTGCGCGATCAAATTCGCCTGTTCATCCAGTCATTGCCCGAGATTCTCGAAGGACGAGCGGGTTTCTCCGCATCCCGCCGCCAATACCGAATGCTCGATATAGCGTCGACGCTTGGCCGGCTTGAGTTGGGCGGTGTCCACCACCACCAGGCCATCGACGCAATCGCCGAAGGCCCGGTCGATGTTGAAGTCAAGAAAGACCACCCCGCCGGGCTGGCAGAGTTCGGTGTACTGTTTGTAGAGCGTGGGGATCGAGGTGCCCATGGTCGCCAGCAGCGATTTCAGGTGGATGAGGTCCTGCTGGTAGTTGTCGCCACGGAACGAGCGGGCCAGATCGGTGACCGGCAGGGAGAAACGGAAGGGGTGGCGCGAGCAGGCCTGGCTGCCGCTGCCGCTGAAATAGAGTTTATAGAAAAAGATCAGCAGTTCCCTGGCTGTCTGCGGCATGGCGTTGCTGATGCTCACCGGGCCGAACAGGTACCGGTACCCCGGATTCTTGCGAAGAAAAGCGCCGATGCCGTACCAGAGATAATCGAGGCCGCGTTTCCCCCAATAGCGCTGCTGGACGAAACTGCGGCCCAGTTCCAGGCCGCCGTCGAGGTAGGGAAAATGGGTCCGATCAAACTGAAAAAGGCTGTGGCTGTACAATCCTTCATGGCCTCGCTCCCGGACCACCGCCCCGGCATCGGCCAGCCGATAGGCGCCGACAATTTCCAGGTCTTCCTCCGACCACAGCACCAGATGACGATAATAACGGTCAAATGCGTCCATATCCAGCCGCTTGCCCGACCCCTCACCGACCGCGCGGAAGGTGATTTCCCGCAGCCGGGCGATCTCCCGCAGCACCGGTGATTGCTCGTCACCGGCGAACAAATAGATGCTTTTGCCGTCCGGCGTCGTTCCCAGCAGTTCACCGGCCTGAACGTTCTTCTTCAACACCACCCGCCGTTCAGGGCGGGCTATGGCCGATTCGGCGGGCAGGATCGGCCTCTTGCCCGCACCGATGCGGTAGAGGTGCTTGCGGAACAGGGCAACCTTATCCTTGTCCCGGAGCTTGAGGTTAGTGTAGGCGGCATGGGGAATCAGACCGCCGATGGTCAGCTTGAGCGGTTGACGGCGCTGCTGGAACATCTCGCCAATCAACATCAGGGTCGACAGCGGCTTGAACAGCATCGAAGCCGAGTAAAAGGCGAGCGAGTTGCGGGCACGGACATGGATGGGCAGGATCGGCGCCTTGGCGCGGGCCGCCAGGCGGAGAAACCCTTTGCGCCAGGGGCCATCCTGAATGCCCTTGGGGGACAGGCGCGACACCTCTCCGGCCGGAAAGATGATCACCGCTTCCTCGTTGGCCAGGGAACGCTCAATGTGACCGATCTGCTCCTTGCGGGTCACGCCGGTCATCACCCTGACCGACAGCAAGCAGGGACGAAGCGGCGTGATTGCCTCCAACAGGTCGTTGGCGACAATGCGGACATCGGGACGGCAGTCATGCACCAACTTGAGCAGAGCCAGGCCATCCAAGGTGCCGATGGGGTGATTGGCGATGATCATGACCCGTCCGCTAGCCGGAATATGCTCCCGTTCGCGTTCGGCAACCGTATAGGTGCACTGCAGGGATTCCAACACCTGCTCGACAAAATCCATGCCGCGCAAATGGGGGTACTGCTCGGCAAAACGGACAAAGCGATCCTCGTGGAGAAGACGGCGAAGCACGCTGCGGAGCGGCGAGGAGAGGAGGGGCCGGGCAGCCAGACCAGGAGAATACCGGGTGAGCAGGGCATCAACGGTGAACATGGATGTTCTCCAAAAGGGGGGTGATGAAGAGAAACCTGTCTCGGTTGTCTCAGGCGAAGGACCGATGCTCCCGGTACCCCAGCCACTGCTCGCGGAAGGACAACGGGAAGGCGGGCCGGTTGCTCTTTGTAGCCCTGAGCGGCTCCACATCGAACTCCAGAGTGATCCCGGGCAGGTCCGAAGGACACGCGGCGACGCTGACCCTTGCAATCGGCGCGAACCGGGCGTGCAGCAGGCAGAGCATGCCGCCTGGGGCGTCCTCCTGGACATGGTGGGTGGCGTAGCGGGAGGGGGCGGTCAACACCTGCCACTCCTTGGCATGTAGGGCGGCGGCGCGATCGGCGCACAGGGCCACCGCGCCGTACGGCTCCCGAAGCAAGGGGTGGGTGAACAGGGCGGCCAGCTGCATGTTCCGGATCAAAGCCACCGAGGCGAGATGGACATTGAGCACGAGGACCGAGGCGTTGCGTTTGCGAATCAGGGCAAACTGGACGGTGGTCGTCTCTTGGCGGGTACCGATGGCAAAGCTGCCGCTGTTCAAGACCCAGATTCCGCTGGCGGTCAACAGGGCCAGGCCTCGGGCGACACCTTCCTGTTCCGAATGGCAGCGTGCTGTCGCAAAGCAGCTGCGGGTCAACCCGAGTCGGCCTGCCAACAGGGTGCTGGCGGGCGCCCGGCCATCAGCGCCATGGACAAGCGATTGGCAGCACAACAGGTCGATTGTGTAGCGGTCGTCCAGAGTCGTCTTGGCATCGAACTCTTTCAAAAGTGCGTCAGCGTGCGTTGCATCCAGGTTTATCATTCGGAACATGATCATCTCTCGTGGCAAAGGGCTGTCAAACCGGCATGTTCTGGCGCGGACCGCGCTCCATGCCGGGGTGAAACGCCTGTCTTGTACCCCCACACTGTTGGTTTTTGGTCAGCGTACCATCAGGCTTTGGTGAGGAGTGGCTCCCGGCTGCGCTCTTTGGCTCGACGCCCGCTTTGGCCGCACCCGTCGGGATGGGGCGCCAAGACCGTCGCCGCCTGGATGGAAGTCATCTCCACGGCGGTTGTTACGGCAGGATCAGCAGGCACTTAGGATTCGATCAAGCACCGCGTTGTTGGCCGCACTGACCAAAACATAATCAATCCATAACGTTGGTTTAAAAACAGGCTCGTAGAGTGGGAGGCAGAACAGAAGACAAAAACGGATTGAGCGCCGATCAGGCGTTGACAGCAGACCCCCAACCATGCGATTCGCCATTTCCTTCACCTTCTCTCCCGGCACCCCGCTTTGGCATATTGGCACCCAATGGCTGGGACGGGATGCCCTCAGCGGCCAGAATTTCGCACCACCCAAGGTCCTTGGCCTGGACGCCGAAACCCTGCGGGAACTGACCCGGATACCTGCCCGCCACGGCCTGCAGGCTCCTCTTGTCCCGCTGTTTCGGCTTAAACCACCTCTGACCGAGGCAGATCTGAAGGCAGCTTTGGTGGATTTTTCCAGCCGGCAGTCGCCGTTCGCTTTACCGCCCCTTGCCCTCTGCCACGTTAACCGTGCGTTCAGCCTCTGTCCCTGTCGGCATTTTCCCGCCCTCCAGGCCCTGGCCGCCCGCTGTACCCGTGCCTTCGATCGGCTGCGTGCCCCACTCAATCCGAGCGAACTGGCCAAACACAAGGCGCAACCGCTCAGCGGCCAGGAAAAAAGGAACTTGGAGATGTGGGGGAACCCGTACGTTTTTGAGCAATACCGTTTCGCCTTTCCCTTGACCGGCCGGATGGCCGAAGGCCGTCAGAAGGAGCTGGTGCACAGTGCCCTGCAGACCTTCTTTGGTCCGGCGCTGGCCCAACCTGTCGTGCTGGACAGCCTGTACCTTTTTGTCGAACCGGAGCACGGTCAGCCGCTCAGCGGCGTCCACCGGTTTCCCTTGACTCTGCCCTCATCCGAACCTGGGGATCGCATCAGCCATGACCCGCAGTTCCTCGACCAAGACCTTCATTCTCGATACCAATCCTGGTCGTGGTCCTGGAGCAGCGGACCCCGTATCGTCAGATCATGCTCGCCCGGCCAATCGTTCCCCTGTCCAACAAGGAGATCGGCTACCTGCCCGGCGACAGCCAGTCCAACGGGCTCAGCCACCTGATCGAAAAGATGCAGGGGCAGCCGCTCTATGCCCATGTCAACCTTGAAAAAGGCGAGCGTTCCGAACTCGCCATGCTTGCCAGTGAACTGCTATGAGCCTCAAACAGTACCTTCTGTCCAATCGCTCCCCTCTCCGGACCCTGGTTCCCCTCTGCCTGGCCCTGCTACTCATGGCTGCCGCCGGTTCCCAGTCGCCGGTACTGCGTTACCGTGAGCAAACCGGAGACGATCAGTTCATCTTCACGTGGCAGATAAACAGGGACGTTGATGGCATCACCGTGATGCAGCAGCAGGGTGACGAGATGTATAGCAGCCGCAACACTGCCGGAGGAGCGACCCAGAGCTGGCACTATGTCAAGCCGCCGGCCACCGATGTCCGGGTGGAACGCGACGGCAACCGACTGCGCTTCACCGGCCGCTTTGCCGGTGAAACGATTGACCGGATCCAGACCATCGATGGACGCCCATGGATGCAACCCCTCTCCTTCAGCCTGCAGCGGTTGGTTGGCGAAGAGCCGCAGGTCGCTCGTTTTTGGACCATCCGCCCCGATACCCTGGACGTGCTTGCCATGCAGGCGGAGACGGCGGGCAGCGAACCGGTGGCCATCGACAGCGGCGGCACCCGGAGGGCCAGCAAGGTGGTCATTCGTCCCGAGGGGTTGCTCAGCGCTTTCTGGCAGGCCGAGTACTGGTTCCGTGACGGCGACAACATGTTCCTGCAATATCGGGGAACCCACGAACCTCCCGGCACGGCCGAAACCCGGATCTGCCTGATTACCCCCTGACGGCACAGGCCTGGGAACATGGGGCAATGGCGTGATTGATCGCCAGATTGCCCAGGAACTGGCGGGTGCAGGCCTCCCACGAGTACCGCGCGGCCATCTCCCTGCAGGCAGTGCGGGAAAGGGTGAGCGCTCTCAGGGCCGCTCGGCCCAGATCGGCATCGAGGCAGCCGTTGATCCCTTCGCGGATCAGGTGGCGGGGGCCGGTCACCGGGTAGGCGGCCACCGGCACGCCACAGGCATTGGCCTCCAGCAGGACGAGACCAAAAGTGTCGGTCAGGCTGGGGAAGACAAACACATCCGCCGCCGCCATCAGCCGCGCCAACTGTTCGCCGTGCTGGGCACCGGTGAACCGGACCAGCGGATAGGCCCGGCGCAGACGCGAATACTCCGGCCCATCGCCGATCACCCACTTTTCTCCCGGCAGATCCAGATCCAGGAAGGCGGGCAGATTTTTTTCCGGGGCCACCCGGCCAACATAGATAAAAAGAGGCCGTTGACAATCAACGGGCAGGCCGGGACGCGGTCGGAACAGGGCGGTGTCGACGCCGCGTGACCAGGGGACCAGAGGGGCAAAGCCCCGATCCCTCAGTTCGTCGATGATGGTTGGCGCGGCCATGGTGCGGCAGGCGGCGCCATGAAAGTGTTTGAGCAGGGCATAACTGAAGGCAAGCGGCATTGGCACGCGCATCCGCAGGTATTCGGGGAAGCGGGTGTGATACGAGGTGGTGAAGGCAAGGCCAATCCGGCGGCAGGCGGATCGGGTTGCCCATCCGAGCGGTCCCTCGGTGGCGATATGCACGGCATCGGGTTGCCATTCGGCCAGCAGGCGGCGGATGGCGGCCGGACTGGTCAGCGACAGCCTGATTTCCGGATAGGTGGGGCAGGCCACTGTTTTAAACCGGTCCGGGGTGAGGGTGAGGAGGTCGTGCCCCCAGCCGCGCAGCGTTTCCGCGGTCCGCGTGAGCGTGGTGACGACGCCGTTAATTTGGGGATGCCAGGCATCGGTGGCGATACAGATTTTCATGTTGAACGGAAACCGCCTCGCGCAGGGGTTGATGGGTGGGCCATTCGATGATTCCCAGTTGGCCACAGGAATTTTCGGCCAAGGCTGTGCAGCTTTCCACCCAGTCGCCGGTGTTGGTGTAGAGCGTTGTGCCGATTTCACGAATCCCGGCCCGATGGATATGGCCGCAGATCAGGCCATCCACCCGGTGGGCCGCCGCCTCCCTGGCCACCAGGGCATCGAATTGGCCGATGCAATTGACCGCCCTTTTGGTCTGGTGTTTCAGCCAGGCAGAGAGGGTGCGGGGTCCGCGCTTTTTTGCAGGGAGTCGGATCGTGCACCAGCGGTTGCAGCGCAGCAGCAGGGCGTAGATCACCGAGCCCGTCGTGGCCAGCCAGGGACAGTGGCGGATCACCGGGTCAAAGGTATCGCCGTGCAGCACCAGATAGCGGCGCCCGTCCACGGTCTGGTGGATGGCCGTGTTCTGGATGCGGATGTTGCTGATGGTGAGGCCGTCGAAGGCGCGCAGCAGGTGATCGTGGTTGCCGGGCAGGTAGATGACCTGGGTGCCGCCTGCCGCCTTAGCCAGCACGGTCTGGACGATGCGGTCATTGACCGCCGGCCAGTGCCAGGCCTTGTTCGCCTGGACCAGGTCAAAAATATCGCCGACCAGGTAAAGAAAATCGGAGTCGGTGTGGAGCAGGAAATCGAGCACCTGTTCGTTTTTCAGGCACCTCGTGCCCAGGTGGAGATCGGAGATCCAGATGGATCGGAAATGGTGCTGCGGCATGGTGCGCCCTCCTTTGGGTTGTGCCGATGCGGGTCCGGGGCAGTTGGTGCCGGCCCTGCACGTCGATCGCCCGCCTTGTTTGCACCCTAACCGGGCAGCGTTACCCTTTGATCAGGGAGCTGTTTTTTTCCGATTGAAGGTTTGTTGCGGTTTGATGAGCCGAGCCGCGGTGGCTAAATACGATGCTGATGGACCTGGAAGGAGAGGATGGCGCCGGTGACCATGCTGCGGCCAAAATGGAGGAACAGGATGAGCCAGAGGGCCTTGAGGCCAAGGATGAGCAGCGGGTCGAGCAGCACCCGCAGGCCAGCGGCCATGTCGGGTCGGGGCAGACTGGGCTGGGGCAGGAGCACACAGAGCAGGGCGCCAAAGACCATGGCCGCCACGGCCATCTTCTGATAGGCGGTGATGGCCGAGAATCCGCGAAAATCGGCGCGCAGCATCTCGGAGAGCACGCGCCAGATTTGGGAAACCATGAGGCTCAGCAGAAAGGCGCTCCGGTACCTGCCCTGCAGGAACCAATGGCAGGCGACCAGGCCGGTGACCGTATAGAGCAGGCAGGTCAGCCCCTGCACCGGCACCAGTTTGACCCCGGCCAGCCCGCCCTCGTAGACGGCCTTCTTGGTGGGGGCGGTGAAGACCACCGCCATCCGGTCGAGCAGTCTGCGGGCCAGAGGACCGCACTGATCCAGCGGTTTGCCGTAGCAGCAGCCAAAACTGAGACAGGCCAGGCGGCCAAGCCCCTCGCCGATGATGTAGCCGATGGCCAGGGCGGCCAGCACGATCTGCCCGCTCAGCCGGGGCGTTGCCGTCAGCCAGCAGCCGAGATTGATCGCCAGGATGAGCACGGGGGCACTCACCAGCCCACAGAAAAAGGCCCCTCCGATGGTGAAGGTGTACCCTTTCTTTTCCACCAGGCGGGCAATCCGCCGGCTTGCCGGGACACAGAGCCCGACGATCAGCGTCAAGAGTGCCAGCAGCGGCACCATGGCCATGTGGGCCGCCTGCCCAAGGACGAGCACAAAGACCAGGCCGACGATGGCGGCACTGGCCAGAATCAGCCCGTACCAGGTGAAGTTGATGCCCTGCCAAAGGCTGCCTTCACCTCGGCGGACCGGCACGGCGGCCAGCACCTGAAAACGATCGGAGGGGAGATACCGCCAGCCAAGCGTGATGGCCACGGCGAACAGGGCCGCGGTGGTGCAGAGAAAGAGCGCTTCGGTCATAATGATCAAGAGGATGATGTGATCAAGTCGGTTTCACAACCGCCGTTTGCCGGCAATGGTTGAACGTACCCGGACATCGGTTTCCACCACCGGCCGTCCCAGGCCCAGCGAGAATCGACTCAGGACATCGGCGCGCCGCCGGTTGCACACCAGATCGTCGCTGAAGGTGACCACCTCCCGTTGAAAGAGGAGGATGTCGGTGGAACTGCCCGGCCGGTACAAGCTTTTCGGGCAACCCTTCTCCAACCGCATGCCCTTGGCGATCGGCTGCGGCGCGTCGTAGGCGTGGGTCGAGTAGCACTGGACGATGTCCCCGATCATCAGGGCCACCACCTCGATCATCGCCACCAGACCAACCTGGGTGCCCCCCTGTACGTCGGTGTCGATGATGGTCACCACCCGCCGGTTCTTGGCATGCAGGGAGGCCAGGGCAATCTGCGCCCGCGGGTTGCAGGAGTGGTACTGGCCGTCGATCTGGTAGAAGTCGATCACCTCGCCGCTCACCGGCACATGGTTGTAGTGATATTTGTCCGGGGTCAGACGGAAGATGGCGAAATCGCCGCCAACGAAAAACGGAGGCCAGGGCAAATCCTCGCCCAGCAGTTCCGGGGCGGAGAAAAATTTTTCCTTGATGAACAGCTCCGGTGTCTCCTCCAGGGAACCGATCAGCACCTTGGCGTCGGCGGGCGCGACGATGGTCTCGTTGGCCTCGTCCATGGGACGGCACTGCCAGTAGCGGATCTGCCGTTCAAACACCTGCCGGGGGGTGGTGAAACTGGCAGCCGGGGCTACACACTCCCGCCAGTCCACCCCCATTCGCTGCAGCAGTGCCGGACCCCGACGGCTATCCACCGGCAGGGTGCAGTCGAACTGGAGATACCCGAGCACACTGGACATCCGCTCCGAGGTCAGAGCGCGGAACAGGCTGGGTGCCTGCTCACGCACCCGGTTGTAGAGCAGGTCGATGAACCGGTCGGCGAACAGGTGTTCGCTGACGATTTCCCCTGTTTCGCGGACGATGTACTGATGCTGCATGGATCTTCTCCCTATGCGGTGACAGGGCCGTGCTGCTGTTCGAGATGGACAATCAGCAGGGCGAGCAATATGAGCAGATGGATCTCCCGGGCCGAGGCAGAGCCGTTCACCACCCGATGGCCGGCTTCGCGGATGAACAGCGGGGCAGGCACGCTGCCGAGCAACCGCTCCTTGAGGGCGCCAACGGCCTGATCGGTGCACCCCTCCAAGCGAACGCCATCCGTCATCAGGGTTTCCAAGCCGTCGTGCAGGTGCCGCTGGCACAGATCGGTGCGGTAATAGTTCTCGGCGGCCTGGTTGAAGGCTTGGGTGCCCACCCGCATGGGATCGGTCTCCCGCCCCAGGGTGGTGAGGATGTCGCCGGTCAGCCGGGCCGCTGCCGTGGGTTCGGTGCCCTCCAGCATGGCGTCGACACGGTCGAGGAGCGACACCGCCTCCTGGCCGTCCATGGCGCATTGCTGCCGGAGCAGCGCCAGACAGGCCCGGTGATAGGCGGCCACTTCGATGCGCAGGTATCCCCGGTAGCGGCGACTGGGCCGCTGCCGGTCCGCCAGGGCGAGGATTCGGCGCAGCAGGGTGTTGCGGCTGTCCGCCCGGATAAACACCGTGGGTACACCGATGGCGGTGGCAAAAAAGATCTGCCGCCGCTCGCTCTCGGTGCAGGGGTCGTCGGGGATATCGGCGTGGCGGACAGTGCCCGCAAGCACCCAGCGATAGGCCAGGCGGGTGACCAGGGTCTGCAGGTCGACGGCCAGGGCAAAGGTCGGGCCGAGGTCGGGAAAGAGCGAATAGTGCCGGCCCTCGAATCCGGAGAAACCAAAGGCGGCCAGGGTCCGCATCCGGTAGGGCAGGTAGATCGCCATGCGGCTGTCATAGACCCCCATCTCGGTCAGATCCTGTTTCAGCCGCTCTTGGTTCCCCATGACCCCGTCCAGGGCCGGGCTCTGCTCGACGCTCTGCAGGGCTACCAGGTAATCGATCAGCCGGACGTCGGGCAGGAAGTCACCGCGCAGCCGTAGCAGGGTGCTGGTCAACCGGTCGAACCACTGGGGGCCCACCGGGGTGAAGCTGTGACCGCAGAACCGCAGCGCCGCCTTCTTCTTCCATCGGCGCCACAGCATGCGCAGGTGGGTGTAGTCCAGTTCATGGGGCAAATAGCCCATCACCTTTTCCGGATGGAAGTCGCTGAAGCTCAGGCGATGGGGCGCGGCCGAGCAGGTGGTGACAAAGAGCGGCAGGAAGTGCTCGACGATCTTGATCACCAGATCGCCGAAGTACTTTTCGCAGATCGCGCCTTCCGGGCGCTGGTACCACCCGCTGAGCAGGCGACTGCCCAGGGTGATGTGGGTGCCGTTGTTGGCCAGGGAAGTGGAACTGGTGTTGGGGAGCACCACCAGATTGTTGACGATGATCCCGGCCTCCTTGAGTTTGGCGATGGTGTTGAGCTGACTGCGGGACAGGGTGCGGTGGCAGAGCCCCATATACGCCTTCTTCTTCTCGCCGCGCGGCCAGCCGGACAGGCAGGGGTTGACAAACAGCTCGCGGTAGAACTGATCGGAGATGAGCTCGTTGAGGGCCTTCTGGCGGGCCGGCGGGTTGGGCGCCAGATACAGGCGGCACTGCTGGCCGTGGTGCTCCAGGCGGAACGCCTGGTTGGCATACTGGATGAGCAGTTGCAGGATCAGGAACCGGCGGCTGGTTTCCCGGGCGGTGCTGCGGCCGGGGAGGGTGGCCGCATCGCCGCTGGCCAAGGAAAAGCTGGTCACTTCGGGCGAACAGTTGTCGCTGATCAGGTGAGCCATCAGCCGCTCCCCGGTCTGGAGGAGCAGCGGCTCGGCAGGGTCGGCCTGCCCGAGGGCATCGGCCAGCGCCAGTTTGAGCAGATAGCTGACCGGCACCCGTAGCCAGGGCTCTCCCTCGCGGGAAAAGAGAAAGGAATCGATATCCTGGCGTCGAGGACCCGCTGGATTGGCCTTGTCGGCCAGCAGATCGTGGTGCAGGATGGAGGCGGCATGGGTGGAGAGCAGGCGGCGGGGGAATCTGACCCAGGAGTTCTCCCAGATCTGGGTCTGCTGCGCCCCGAGAAAGGCATCGAGATCGGCCAGCAGATGGGGACTGAGGTCGCCGCGCCGGGCCCGCAGGGTCAGGTTGTTGTAGTAGCGCGAGCCGAGGATGGTCAGGGGGAGATCGACCTCGGTGGATCGGCCTGCAACGGCCACCTGAAACTCGTTTTCCACCCCCACGGTGACATCACCACCGGTGAACGGTTGCGGGTTGGCTTCCCGCTGCAGGTGCAGCCGGAACGGCTCGGTTCGGTGCAGCAACTCGTTCTGGTCTCCGGAGATCGGGGTCGGCAGGGATACGGTCATCGCTCGTTGTCGGTTGCAGGGATCGGTATCGTTCGCTGGCCAGCAGCATAGCGGGGGCGTGTTTGCTTCCGGCTTTGATCCTGTCAGGTTTGCGTCAGGAAGCGATCATGTCGGACAGCAGCCGGACTGGCGTCACCTGCTCGCGTTCACCCTTCCTGCCGGTCTCAAGCTCACCGGTCACCGCAGGTGCAGAATCCGTCATGATCGCGGCCTCGGGCAGGAATCCATCCTCTGTACTCTCCAGGCGCATCGCCTCCAATTCCCTGACGTTGCCGTCGAGGAGGTCGCCGAGCTGCAGGGCAATCTCTTCGGCGTATCGGCGGGCATCGGCAGAAAACTGCAGTACCCCAGCCGCCGCCGCATGCACCTCGGTGATGCGGGTCGACACCTCCCTGGTATTCTCTTCGGTGGCGGCGCTCAGGGCAACGATGCCTCCGGTCAGTTCGCGCTGCCCGTCCACGGCCGAGCCAATGGCAGCGGTTACCTGGTGCAGTTGCTCCGCCCCGTGTTCCAGGGTGTCGATCGAGGTGATGAACGAGGTGCAGATCGCATTGATGGCCTCAATCTTGGTCAGGACGTCCTGGGTGGCATGGGCCGTATTCTGGGAGAGTTTCTTGACCTCTTCGGCGACCACGGCAAATCCGCGCCCATGCTCGCCGGCCTTGGCCGCTTCAATGGTGGCATTGATCGCCAGGATGCGGGTCTGCACGGTGATGGCCTGCACCGTGGCCACGATGCCGTCAATTTCAGCCACCGACCGGCTCAGACCTTCAAGCATGTGGCGGGCCTGGTCGATTTCCGCCCGCATGGCCCTCTCCTCCCGGTTTTGGACCGCCAACTGCTGGTGGATGCCATCCACCACCGTGCTGATCTGCTGGGATGCCGCGCTCACCTGGTCGGTCCGCTTGGCAGTATCGCCGGCCAGCACCGCCACATTCTCCGCGGCCTGTTTGGTTGCCTCGGCCACTCCCTGCAGGGTATGGGACATGGTGGCCATCTGCCCGGCCCGCTCATTGAGGCGGTGGATGGCCTCGGTCATTGTCCCGACCAGGGTTTCAATCCGCCGCCGGTCTTTGGCCTTGCTTGCCTCGAGCTGTTGCAGGGACAGCAGGGCTTCCCGGAAAGAGCCGATGGCCCGGGCCAGCACCCCGATCTGATCGCGTCGCCGAGACCAGGGTATCTCGGGGAACTGGCCGGCGCTCAACGCTTCCACCGCCCGCGTCAGGTGATGCAGCGGCCGTTCAACGATGCTCCGGGTGAGGAAGAAGAGGACCAGCACATTAGCTGCAATCGCCGCCAGGCCAACCCCGAAACTGAAGCGCCGCTGCTGCCTGCTGGCCTCCTGCATGCGCTGCTCCTGCTGGGCGATCTGATCGATGTAGCCCAGAATCTCGGTGCGGCTTTTTTCCGCCTCGATGCTTTTATCGGCGGCAAGGCCGCGCAAACGGCCAATGCCTTCCTCTATCGCCGTTGGACGGCTTGCCTCGCTCTGCACCGTGGCCAGCAGCCGTTGCCGGTCCGTCTCGGCTTGGCTGCTCACCAGGAGAAGCCTGTCGATATCGGCGGTAAAAGCGCCTCCGGCATCAAAGAGGCCATAACTCAGCACCGGTTGATCGTTCTCGACGGTGACCACCATCAGCCCATTGGCCAGATCGCGCTTCTCGGTGCGCGAGTAGAGCGCGGCGTAGCTTTCCCGACCGGAGAGGCGTTGGCGCTCTTGGATCTGAAATTGTCGTTCGACCTGCGTAAGAACGCTGGCCTTCGGGTCGGTGGTGAACAGTTTCGGCAGCCCCATGAACTCGTTTTGCAAGGTGACGATCGTCTGGCGCAGATTGGCATCCACCTGGTCCCGGATCGCCAGCACATCCGCCATCATCCCTTCCAGCCGGGCGGTGGCCCGGTGATTGACGAACAACAGAGCTCCGATGCAACAGTTGGAGGCCAGGGCGACACCCAGTAACAGTTTGCATCCCACGGTCAGCCAGCCGGTGCCGGCGGTCGATGTTTTTCTGGTCATAACAGGGAGGTTGTTTCTGGTTGAGGACACAGCAAGGCACGGTGTGTTTCACTGTCCTGTGGTTCGCGTAGAACGCTTGGGGATGCTAGTTCGTGGATATAAAGGCTGCTGCCGGCGATCCGTTTGGCGCGGTGTTTGGCGAACGACGCCTCTTCCGAAATATCGATGGGGCAGCGGTGCAACGAAGGACACACCACCACCGCGCCCACCGAAAGGGTCATGGTGCCATAGCGCTGTTCCCGCCCTTCCCGATCCAGCGCGACGATGACACTGCCGATGTGGCCGTTGTACAGACCACCGATGCTTTCATCGAATTGGCGGAGGATGCGCTCGACAATCTGTTGCCAGCCACCACTGCGAAAGATGACCACAAAATCGTCACCACCGATGTGGCCGATGAAATCGGTCTGGTCGTCGATATTGGCGGTGAGCAGTTCCGCCAGGAAGCGCAGCACCTTGTCGCCCCGGCTGAAGCCGAAAAAGTCGTTGAATGGTTTGAAGTTGTCGAGGTCGAAATAGCAGACGGTGAACGGAACATCGGCGCGGAACAATTTCTGCAGCTGTTGCTGGATCGGCACGTTGCCCGGCAGCATGGTCAACGGGTTGGCATGCCGGGCGCGGCTGACCTGCAATTTGGTGATTTCATGGAGGAGATCGATCAACCGCCCCGTACCGGCCAGTTGGCCGTCATCGAGGATGATGAACTCATCGGTGTGGATGTTCAAGGAAGTGGTCAAGCGGTAGCTGGCCTCCTCCAATGACATGCGCTTGTCCACCTGCATGACGTTGCGGTTGATGAAACGGAGGATCGGCTGCTTGCCATAGAGTTCCTTGCCGTAGAGACTGGCATAGAGGTTCATGAACTCACGGCGCAGGACCAGACCCAACACCTCGTTTTCATGGACAACGACGATCGATTCCAGATCGGGTGTCGAGGTGAACAGCGCCCCCACCTCCAAAACCTTGGCCGTCGCCTGGACGGAAACGGCCGGCCGCACCAGCATCTCCATGGCTGGAGATTCCTCCTCGGCCTGGCGGAGTTCCTTCCTGAACAACCTGGAGGCAATGGTCACCGGCGGTATCGGCACCGGCCGGCCAAAGTAGTAGCCCTGGAGCATTTCCACCCCGATCTTGCGCAGGGTGGCATACTCCCCCTCGGTCTCCACGCCTTCGGTGATTACCCTGCATCCCAGGGCGGTGGCCGTTTTCAGAATGGTGGACACAAACTGCTGTTTGGTGCGGTCCTGATCGACCCCCTGAATGAAATGACGGTCGATCTTGACGATATCCGGCCGGATCTCGGACCAGAGCTTGAGCCCCGAATACCCGGCGCCCAGATCGTCGAGGGCCACCCTAAACCCCATCTCCTGGTAATGGATCATCGCCTGCTGCATCAGCCGGATATCCTCGACCGGATGGGTTTCGGTCAGTTCGATAATCAGCTGGGAAGGGTTGAGCCGGGCCTGCTCGACCAATTCCAAGGTCAGACCTTCGCGAAAATGCTCATGCGTCAGGCTGTAGGGGTCGACGTTGATGAACAGCCGGCCGGGCAGGTTGAGTTGGGCGAAACGATGAATGACCATTCTTCGGCAGAGCAGGTCGAGTTCAGCCAGCCGATCGGCCTTGGTCGCCGCCTCGAATAGACGGGTGGGCGAATAGAGCACGGTGTTGACCGGACCGCGTACCAGGCCTTCATAGCCATAAATTTGCCGGGTTTGCAGGTGGATGATCGGTTGAAAATGGACGGTGAGTTTCTGCTGCCGGATCACCGTCTCCAGGAGGGTTTCTGTTTTCTGGTCCATGGTCCTGAGGGTAACTATTTACTTGAATGCCTTGCCGCGTAAGCATTTTCAGGCATTGGCCTGTGCAATGAGTGTTTCTACCGACCTTGTGTTACGCTTGGATTAACTTTTGGTTGGAGGTTGGTTTACTCCCATCCAGCCATCGAGGGAGTATTTCAGGTTGGGTTTCCGCAAGCATTCATGAGTACGGCTGAGCGAATGTCGCCGGTACCAGCCGCAGCGTCATGACAGTGACGCCGACCACCTTTCCGGAGGCAACCAGGAACTTTCCAATCCAGGAGGGGAGGAAAAGGGCTAATATCTTTGTTTTTTCAAGATGTTGGTCTGGGTGAAAACCGGATGGAAATATTTTTATCTTTTATATTCAGATGATAACTAATTTTATATTGAATTCGTTTTTTTCTATACCCGGTCTTCTGGCCGGTTTGTGCTCCCGTTCGGTTTATCTGTAATTTGATATTGGCTGGCGATGCAAAATCGGGCCTGTCAGCTCTACATCTCTTTTCATTGAGTGTGCACGCTGGTAAGTTCTATACGCAGCAGAGGGAGACAACGTAAATCTTCACCACGGGAGATTGTCATGAACGAAGCCCTGGCACGGAGTTTTTTGCAGGCGGTCGTATTTTTTCTCTTCCTCCTGTGCGCACCATTCTCGTTGTTCAGTTCATCCAGTTGGTCTCAATCCGGCTCAGAAACCTCGGTGGCCATACGAGCAACCCCATTTGTGCCGCCAGCCCTTTCCTATGCCTCTGTTTTTGAGAACTATCATGGCTACCAGGATCAAGAGGTCGCTTCCTGGCTGGAAGCCAACGAAACCGTTGGACACATTGGTGGCTGGCGGTCTTACCTTGAAGAAGCATCCCAATCTCAACAAGATCAAATACCTCCGGCCGAAGACGCTCACCACCCTTCCGGACATGGAGGCAAACCATGAGACTTTATTGCCTATCCCCACCATCCTTCTATGTTTTTTTGCTGACCCTGTTGTGCCTCTCCGGGTGCGCGCGGGTAAATTTCGAAGAAACCTTGACTCGGACCAACCAGGCAGCTGCGGAGTTTACCGATGGCAACCTTGCCTTGGCGCAAACAGCTGAACAACGCGCTTTCAATACAAAAACAGCGGAAACACTGCTTGCTCAACCTGTGAACCAGCAAGAAGCTGTGCATCTTGCCTTGGTCAACGACCCTGCCATGCAGGCCATGCTGGCCCAACATTGGTCGGATGCAGCCCGTGCGGCGCAATCAGGTCGCATGGCCAACCCCCTTCTGGTCTTTGAACGCACAACGTTGGCGGACGAGATTGAATATGAACGTTTGCTGGCATTTGGCCTGCTCGACGTGCTGACCTTGCCGTTCCGTTATGCCAGCGCCCAACGCCGTATCGAACAGTCGCAGGTGCGACTCGCCATGGATGTGGTGGACAAGGTCACCCAGGTCCGTCAGTCGTGGGTGAGGGCTGTGGCTGCGCAACAACAGCTCAATTATGCACGGCAAGTGAATGAGGTCGGCGAGATCAGTGCCGAACTCGCCCGTCGCATGCAGCGGGTTGGGAACTTCAACCGGTTGCAGCGAGCCCGGCAGCAGGCCTTCTATGCCGATGCGGCAACCCAATGGGCTTTGGCGCAACAGCATGCCATGGCGACTCGGGAAGGGCTGGTTCGTGTTCTCGGGCTTTCGGACGACCAGGAAAAAAAACTCAAGCTGCCGGAAAGGCTGCCTGATTTGCCCGAAGCTCCAAGGGGGCCGGAAGAGGTTGGCAAGGCCGCACAGAGAGGACGATTGGATATTCAATTGGCCAAGACAGCCTTTGCCGCGGCAGCCAAAGAGCAAGATTTGACCTTGATCACCAGCCTGACGGATATCGAGCTTGGGGTTCGTTACGATACCGTCTTCGATGATGCGGCCGGCACCCGTGATAATCGGAAGGGGTATGAAATAACGGTGCGTTTGCCTGTGTTTGACTGGGGAGATATGCAACGTGATGCCATGGATGCTCAGACCTTGGCCGCGGCCAACCAGTTGGAGGCGACCGTGCGCGCTGCCGGCTCCCAACTGCGGGAAACCTATGCCGCTTACCGCACGGCCTACGATGTAGCCAGACATTATCGCGACGAGGTCCTGCCGTTGCGCAAGGTGATCTCCGAAGAGAATCTGCTCCGTTATAACGGCATGCTGATAGGAGTGTTCGAGTTGCTGGCCGACACGCGGGATCAGATCGACACAGTCAGTGCCGCCATCAATACGCAGCAGGATTTTTGGTTGACCAACGCTGCCTTGCAGGCAGTCATCATAGGCACCCCTTCCATGGTGCAGGCTGGAAAAGAAACGGGAAAAATCCGTCAACGGGCCGAGCAGCCGCATTGAGCGCAGGGAAAGACAGAGAGTTAAAGGAAGATCGATGACAACAAGAAGAACCTTTTTGAAAGCAGCCGGTCTCGCCGGCGGGGCGGTGGCCGTAGCGATGGTCAACCGCGCGGCCTTGGCCGCCCTGCCGGAGCCCGTGGTCCAGCAACAAACCGAAACCATGCCACCGCTGTTTCCCGATACCGGGCGGCCTTACAATCCGGTGGTAACGCTGAATGGCTGGACCCTGCCGTGGCGCATGAACAACGGAGTCAAGGAGTTTCACCTGGTGGCTGAACCGGTGGTGCGGGAGATGGCTCCGGGATTCAAGGCCCATCTTTGGGGGTATAACGGCCAGAGTCCAGGTCCGACCATCGAGGTCGTCGAAGGAGACCGCGTCCGCATCTTTGTCACCAACCGGCTGCCAGAACACACTTCCATTCATTGGCATGGCCAGCGTCTTCCCAATGGGATGGATGGCGTATCCGGCCTGACCCAGCCGGCGATCAAACCCGGCCAGACCTATGTCTATGAGTTTGTCGCACGTCGTCCCGGAACCTTCATGTATCATCCCCATGCCGATGAAATGACGCAGATGGCCATGGGCATGATGGGGTCTTGGGTGACGCATCCCAAGGAAAAGCATCCACTCATTGGCGAGGTCGATAGGGATTTCATTTTTCTGCTCAACGCCTACGACATCGAACCGGGCAGCTACACCCCCAAGATCATGACCATGCTCGATTTCAACCTCTGGAGTTGGAACAGTCGCATTTTCCCAGGTATTGACTCGCTCAATGTTCGGCTGAACGATAGGGTGCGGGTGCGTATCGGCAACCTGACCATGACCAACCATCCGATTCATCTGCATGGCCATGAATTTCAAGTGACCGGCACCGATGGCGGACCAGTGCCATTGTCGGCACGCTGGCCCGAAGTCACCACGGATATTGCCGTCGGCCAGATGCGGCAAATCGAATTTATCGCCGATGAAGAGGGTGATTGGGCCTTTCACTGCCATAAAAGCCATCACACGATGAATGCCATGGGGCATGACGTGCCGACAATGATTGGTGTCGATCATCGGGGGCTGAGCAAGAAAATCTCCCAGCTCATCCCTGATTACATGGTGATGGGGGAACGAGGCATGGCCGATATGACAGAAATGGAGATGCCCCTTCCTGATAACACCGTGCCGATGATGACAGGGGAAGGGCCGTTCGGCTCTGTCGAGATGGGCGGGATGTTCAGTGTCGTCAAGGTGCGGTCTGGCCAGAAGCCAAACGATTACTCGAATCCCGGATGGTTCAAGCATCCCAAGGGAACAAGAGCCTTTCAGTATAAGAAAAAAATTAAAGAACCAACCCGCTCCCGGTCTGCGGGGCGACAGTCCATGCCTCGCACGTCGAAACCTGCCGAGCCTGTCGAGGTGCGCATCCGCAAGCCGATGCGACATATGGATCATTGAGTCATCGAGGAGGACGTATTTTCAAGATGTTATCCCGTGCTAACGAAGTCAAGCGAATTGTTCTTTGCAAAGGAGGCCACGCATGAAGAAACATATCTTTTCCCTGATGGTTGCTGTGCTTGCTGGAGGAGGTGGTGTGCTGGTTGAGGGAGTGGCGCACAGTGCCGCGAATAATCAAGAGTACAATAAAACAGGCCAAACAGAAGGCCTGACCTCCGGGCAAGTGCGCAAGATCGACAAAGAAGCAGGGAAGTTGACCCTCAAACACGAAAGAATCGCCAACCTGAACATGCCCCCGATGACCATGGTGTTCAGGGTGAAGGAGAAAAGCATGTTGAATGCTCTTCAGGTCGGTGACACGATCCTCTTTCACGCGGTTGACAGGAATGGTGTGCTGACGATAACCGAGATCAAATGAGGTGAGCCATGCAGGCGCTTCTCTTTTCGGGCGGATACCTCAGTCTTGCGAAATCGCGTTGATAGTCAGCCTGCATGCCTTTTGGGACGGCAGTTTGCCGGTTCACATTCCGCCAGGCTGGGATAGATTTCCAGGACTGTTGACAAGATCCTTCCTGATCGATTCCATTGGGGTTCGGGGCACCTTGCGCATTGTCCGGAAGTGGTGTCTTGCAGTTGCATGGAAGCGCACGTCCCGCACATCACAAAAAAGCAGGGGGGACTTGAGAAAATGAGTGACAGCTCCATGAATTTGCTCTAATTATTTGCATAACTAGCCGATGGCGCAGGGAACCCCATGCGGTTGTGTTTGCTCAGCAGTGCCAATCAAATTTCACACCGTGAAAAGGGCATGAACCGATTGCAACACCTTATCCCCCTCCTCGCCGTACTCCTCACCGCACGTCTCCTGCTGTCCGCCAGCGCCACGGCAGCCGCCGCCGTTAGCCCAACGAATACACCGCCCTTTCATTTCCAGCTGGAACAGGTACTGTCAACAGGGCGGTCGCCTTCCTCCGGTGAACCGGTTCGTCAACGGGTTGGAGTCCGTGACATCTATGCCCGGGAACAATGCACACTCCTGTGGACGCCGGAGAAGGTCAAGCAGTTGCTTGCCGCCATTGCGGCCAGCCGGGAAAATGGCCTGCAGCCCACCGATTACCCTCACCAAACACTTCTCCTCTTCGGGCATTGCCTGGCCAATGACCCCGATCCTTCCCTTTCCGTCGAAGACGGTCTGGTCTGCTCTACCGAGCGATGGCGTTCACGCGAAGCATTGGAACAGCATCTGGGCTCCTCCTTGTATAGCCGGGTTTTCGAGGCCATGGAGCTTTCCCGGCAACCGCCTAAGGTCGAATTTTTGCAGGTACAGGATATCGGCGGGTTGGATATGGTGGCCCAAGCCCGAAGGGGCAAGGGCGTGGCGTTGCATCAGGAAGAATGATGGTCACGCAGGTGCCGTCTCTGGCAGGGTTTTTGCTGCTGCGCCGGCGAATGCGCACCATCCTCCCCGACCCGTTGAACGGAACCAGGGGCAGGCAAGGGATCGGGATCAGCGGTCCACAATGAGAGCAGAAAGGGGGGTGGGAAAGATCGATGAAGAAAGCCAATCATTGGGTTGGGAAGATATGGGGCGACCGCCAGACGATTATGCGACTGGCGACCGTGACAATGCTCGCCATCGCTGCCTTGTGGCCAGCGGGCTGCCGCAAGGAGGAGAAGGCTGCGGCACCCATGGTGCCGGTGGTGGAAACCATGGTAGTGGTGCAGAAGGATGTGCCGGTGCAAAAGGAGTGGGTCGGTGTGCTCGATGGCCTTGTCAATGCCACCATCCGGCCTCAGGTTTCTGGCTACCTCATTCGCCAGAACTACAAGGAAGGTGAGGCGGTCCGCAAGGGGCAGGTGCTGTTCGAGATCGACCCGCGCACCTTCCAGGCCGCGCTGAACAAGGCCAAGGCCCAGCTCTCGGTGCAGATGGCCCGCCATGAAACCGCCAAGGCCAACCTGGCCCGCATCAAACCGTTGGCCGCCAAGAATGCGGTCAGCCAGAAGGACCTCGACGATGCCATCGGCATGGAACTCTCGGCGCGCTCCTCGGTCGAGGCGGCCCAGGCAGCGGTGGATGAGGCACAGTTGAATCTCGGCTTCACCAAGATCACCTCGCCGGTCGACGGGGTGGCCGGCATCGCCAAGACCCAGCTGGGTGACCTGGTGGGTCCGAGCATGCAGGAGGAGCTGACCTCGGTCTCCACCCTCGACCCGATCAAGGTGTACGTCAACATCAGCGAACGTGAATACCTCAATGCTGCCGCGGCCGGCAACCAGCGGATGGAAGAACTGCCCCTGGAACTGATCCTGGCCGATAACAGTGTCTATCCGCATCCAGGGCATCTGGCCATCATGGACCGGCAGATCGACCCCACCACCGGCACGATGAAGATCGGGGCACTGTTCCCCAACCCGGAGAACCGACTGCGTCCCGGCCAGTATGGCCGCGTGCGCGCCACGGTCCGCATCCAGCAGGGCGCGTTGCTGGTGCCGCAACGGGCGGTTGGCGAGGTGCAGGGCAAATACATGGTGGCCGTGATTGGCGCCGACAATAAGGTCGACATCCGGCCGGTGCAGGTGGGGCCGCGGATCGCCAGCGACTGGATCATCGACCAGGGGCTCAAGCCCGGTGAACAGATCGTGGTCGAAGGGATTCAGAAGGTGCGACCGGGCATGACGGTGACCCCCAAGCCGTTTTCACCGCAAACCACGCCAACGGCTGTCGCGCCGGCGGAGAAGAGGTGAGGCGCCATGGCCAGATTCTTCATCAATCGCCCCATTGTGGCCATGGTGCTCTCGATCCTTATGGTCATTGTCGGGCTGGTCGCCATGAGCGGCCTGCCCACCGCCCAGTTTCCCAACATCGTGCCGCCGGAGATCAAGGTGTCCACCACCTACACCGGTGCCGATGCCCTTACCCTGGAGCAGGCGGTGGCCACCCCGATCGAGCAGGAGATGTCGGGCGTGGACAACATGAACTACATGTACTCGATCAACGCCAACAATGGCGAGACCAAGCTGACGGTCAACTTCGACATCAAGACCGACACCAACACCGACCAGCTGCTGGCCCAGATGCGCAAGGGCCAGGCCGAGTCGCAGCTGCCCAGCGATGTGCGTAACTACGGCGTCAAGGTGGAGAAATCGACCTCCTCGCCGCTGATCATGTTCGGCCTCTATTCGCCGAACGGTACCTACGACAACGTCTTCCTCGCCAACTACTGCTACATCAATATCAACGACCAGATGACCCGCATTCCGGGTATCGCCAGCGTCACCATCTTCGGCGCCGGCAAGTACGCCATGCGGTTGTGGGTCAAGCCCGATCAGCTGGCCAAGCTCAACATCACTATCCCCGAGATCGTCAACGCCATCAATGCCCAGAACACGGTCAACCCAGCCGGGCAGGTGGGGGCGGAACCGGTGCCCACAGGCCAGGAATTCACCTACGCGGTGCGCGCCCAAGGGCGGTTGCAGTCCGAGGCGGATTTTGGCCGGGTGGTACTGCGCGCCAATCCGGACGGCTCGATCGTGCGGGTCAGCGATGTGGCCCGGATCGAGCTGGGCGCCCAGACTTACAGCCTGGAAGGCCGGCTCAACGGCAAGCCCAGCGCTCTGATTGCTCTGTACCAGATGCCCGGTTCCAACGCGGTCGAGGCAGCCAAGGGCGCCCGGGAACTGATGGAGCAGCTCAAGCAGCGCTTCCCGCCGGATCTGGATTATGTCGTGTCCCTCGATACCACCCTGGCGGTCACCGAGGGCATCAAGGAGATCGAACACACCCTGTTCGAGGCCCTGGTGCTGGTGATCATCGTGGTGTTCATCTTTCTCCAGGGGTGGCGGGCCACGCTGATCCCGCTGTTGGCGGTGCCGGTCTCCCTGGTGGGCACCTTCATGTTCTTTCCCCTGTTCGGCTTCTCGATCAACACCCTGTCGCTCTTTGGCCTGGTCTTGGCCATCGGCCTGGTGGTCGATGACGCCATCGTCGTGGTCGAGGCGGTGGAACACCATATCGAACACGGGCTCAGTCCCAAGGAGGCCACTTTCAAGGCCATGGAGGAGGTCTCGGGCCCGGTGATCGCCATCGCCATCATCCTCGCTGCGGTGTTCGTGCCCACGGCCTTCATCCCCGGCATCACCGGCCGGCTCTACCAGCAGTTCGCCCTGACCATCGCCCTGTCGGTGATCATCTCGGCCTTCAACGCCCTGACCCTTTCTCCGGCCCTGTGTGCCTTGCTGCTCAAACCCAAGGTCAAGGGCCGCGGGCCGCTGCAGAAATTTTATGATTGGTTCAACCGGGTGTTCGGCCGGGCCACCGACGGCTACGTCGGCCTGTGCCGGGTAGCGGTGCACAAGAGCGCCATCAGCCTGCTCTTTTTGGTGGGCATGGTGGTCCTGACCGGATTCTTCGGCAAAACCGTGCCCTCGGGCTTCCTGCCGGAAGAGGATCAGGGCTACGTCTTCGCCGGCATTCAACTTCCCGATGCGGCCTCGCTGCAGCGCACCCGCGATCTCACCGAACAGGCGGAAAAGCTGATCATGGAAACCCCAGGGGTGAAGTACACCACCTCGGTCATCGGCTACTCGATGCTCAGCCAGGTCACCAACACCTACTCGGCCTTCTTCTTCATCACCTTGGACGACTGGGCCGCACGCAAGGAGCCGGCCGTGCAGTACGAGGCCATCAAGCAGACGCTCAACAAGAAACTGGGCAGCCTCAGCGGCGCCATCGGTTTTGCCTTCTCGCCGCCGGCCATCCCCGGCATCGGCACCTCGGGTGGTGTGACCTTCATGCTCGAAGACCGGGCCGGCAAGGATCTGGAGTTCCTGGCCACCAATGTCAGCAAATTTGTCGAGGCGGCCAAAAAGCGGCCTGAACTGGCCACGGTCTCCACCACCTTTCGCCCGACCGTGCCCCAGCTGTTCGTCGAGGTCGATCAGGACAAGGTGCTCAAGCAGGGGGTCAACGTCAACGACGTTTACAAGACCCTGCAGAGCTTCATGGGCAGCGGCTTTATCAACTATTTCAACAAATTCGGTCGTCAGTGGCAGGTGTACATCCAGGCCGAGGGAGATTTCCGCACCAATATCGACAACATTGGCCAGTTCTATGTGCGCAATCAAGAGGGTAAATCCGTGCCGCTCTCGGCCTTGACCACGGTGAAGAACATTACCGGGCCGGAGTTCACCATGCGCTACAACCTCTACCGGGCCGCCCAGATCAATGCCGGCGCCGCCCCTGGCTACAGTTCGGCCCAGGCCATGCGGGCCCTGGAGGAAGTGTTCGCCGAGACCATGCCCTCGGAGATGGGCTACGACTACATGGGCATGAGCTTCCAGGAGTGGCAGGCGCAGAAAGGGGTGTCGCCGGTGGTGATTTTTGGATTTTCGCTGCTGTGCGTGTTCCTGATCCTGGCGGCCCAGTACGAGAGCTGGTCCTTGCCCTTTTCCGTCCTCTTGGGGACGCCGATCGCCGTGGCCGGCGCCTTTGGCGCCCTCTTTCTCCGCGGCCAGGAAAACAATGTCTATGCCCAGATCGGTCTGGTCATGCTCATCGGCCTGTCGGCCAAGAACGCCATCCTCATCGTCGAGTTCGCCAAGATGGAGTACGAGAAGGGCAGGCCCCTGCTGGAGGCCACCCTGGAGGGCGCCAAGCTGCGCCTGCGGCCCATTCTCATGACCTCGTTCGCCTTCATTCTCGGCTGTGTGCCGCTGGCCATTGCCTCGGGCGCGGGCGCCATCTCCCGCCAGGTCATGGGTAACGCGGTCATCGGCGGCATGCTCGCCGCCACCTGCATCGGTGTCTTCCTCATCCCGGTGACCTTCTATGTAGTGGAGAAACTGGGACACCGGCCCACGAACGAGCCGACCGTCTCCGCCAGTTCCAATCAGGGAGGGCCGCATCATGGATAAATCGTGGATTGCCCTCCTCTTGATCCTGTTGGTGGGCGGGTGCACGGTGGGCCCGGATTACAACCGGCCGCCCATCGACGCCCCCTCGGATTGGCGGCTGATCGACAGCGAGGCCAAGGATCTGGCCAACACCCCCTGGTGGCAGCAGTTCAACGATCCGGTGCTCACGACCCTGATCGAGACGGCCCTGCGGGAAAACAAGGAGCTGCAGATCGCTGCGGCGCGCATTGAGGAGTATGCCGGACGCTATGGCATGGCCCGGGCGGATCTCTTCCCGCAGGTCAGTGGGTCTGCGGAATACAATCGGCAGCGGGTGACCGAACTGGGCGACAACCGGTATGCATCCGGCTACAAGACCACCACCGACACCTTTGCCGCCACTTTGGGCGCCAGTTGGGAGATCGACATCTGGGGCCGAATCCGGCGCGGCACCGAAGCGGCTCGGGCCGAGCTGCTGGCCAGCGAGGAGGGACGGCGGGCCGTGGTCCTCTCCTTGGTGAGCAGCGTGGCCAGCGGATACATCAACCTGCGCGACCTCGACCGCCAGCTGGAGATCAGCCGCAACACCGCCACCAGCCGTGGTCAATCGTATGCACTATTCAAGGAACGGTTTGCCGGCGGCATCATCTCCGATCTCGAGTTGAGCCAGAACCGTTCCCAGTACGAGGAGGCCCTGGCCTCCATTCCCAGCCTGGAAAAGGCCATCGCCCAACAGGAGAACGGCCTCAGTGTCCTTTTGGGGCGCAATCCCGGGCCGATCCCGCGGGGCAGGAACATCGATCAGTTGACCCTGCCGGCGGTGGTCGCCGGGTTGCCTTCGGACCTGCTTGAGCGGCGGCCCGATATCCGTCAGGCCGAGCAGACGCTGATTGCCGCCAATGCCCGCATCGGCGTGGCCAAGGCCGCCTATTTCCCGTCCATCTCTCTCACCGGCGCCTTTGGCTCGGCCAGTGGCGACCTCAGTGATTTGTTCAAGGGGCCATCCAAGGTCTGGAACTACAGCGCGCCCGTGACCATGCCCCTCTTCACCGCCGGTAAGATTGCCGGCAGCGTCAAGGAGGCCGAGGCCATCCAGCAACAGGCCCTGCTCGGCTATCAGCAGGCCATCCAGAACGGGTTCCGCGAGGTCAACGATGCCCTGGCTGATCAGCAGCATACCACGAGGCAGTTGGCGGCGCAGAAGAATCAGGTCGACTCCCTGCGCCAGTACGCCGACATCGCCCGGTTGCGCTATGACAACGGCTATACCGATTATCTGGCGGTGCTCGATGCGGAACGCAGCCTGTTCAATGCCGAACTGGCCTACACCCAAACCCAGGGTGCGCTCCATCTGGCCCTGATCAATCTCTACAAGGCCATGGGCGGCGGCTGGATGAACAAGGCGGACCAGATGGACCGACCGGTCAGCGGACCGTGAGCGCAGGGTGGCAACCGATGTCGCCCTGCATGATTTCACGGAAGAATAACGAGGAAGAGGGCAGGGTGGCTCACGCCCGCTTGAATCAATAACCTACCGGAGGACAACATGAGCAAGATTTTCAGCATGGTAATGGTGGTCGCGTGTGTGGGTATCTTGGCAGCCTGTGCCAAGACGGAACAGCCTGTGGACAACCAGGCAAGCATGCAGGAGCAACAGGCATCTAATCTCGATGTGCAGCGTTCCAGTGTTCAGTCCACCGTGGCCACGGTCGAGAGCGTAAATCTGAAGACCCGAATGGTCAAACTGCGCAGCCTTGAAGGGCGACCGTTCACCATCCATGTCGGCAAGGAGGCGGTTAACCTGCCCCAAGTCAAGGCGGGCGATAGGGTTGAGATTACCTATACCGAATCCCTGGAGGTCCGCATGGCCGAGCCCGGTGAGGTCATCGAGGAAAGCAGTACGGTCGTAGGGCGTGCGGTACCGGGTGCCAAGCCGGGAGGGTTCGGCATCACCGAGACCAACATCACCGCCGAGATCCTTGATCTGGATAAAGCCAATGAAACCGCCACGCTGAAAATGGCCGACGGTTCTGTGGCCACGGTGAAGGTCCAGAATCCCGCCAACCTCGAAAAGGTCAAGGTCGGCGATACGATTGCCATCAAATATCTCGAAGCGCTTGAGATTACCGTGAAGGGCAAGAAGAAATAAGACGATCGTCTGCCCGTCGGTGACCACCGCTTTTCGGCAGCAGCATAGAGACAACCACCTCGAAAAAGAAGGAGCCAAAGCATGAAGACAGACTGGAAACAACCAAACAGACGGCGACTGACACAGGTCCTTGCCTTGGGCTGGATTGGAACGTTGCTGATGCTGGCCCTCCCGCAGATATCCCTGGCAGCCACCGCCGCCGAAATCAACCGTGATGTTGACATCGCCCTGAAGACCTTGTACCAGACCACCCCCGCAGCCAAGAAAATGGCCGGTATCGCCAAAGGCATTCTTGTTTTTCCCGACATCATCAAGGGCGGTTTTATCATCGGCGGCCAGTACGGTGAGGGCGCGCTGCGCGTCGGCGGCAAGACCACCGGCTTTTATCGCACAATTGCCGCCTCGTACGGCTTGCAAGCCGGGGCGCAATCCTTTGGCTATGCCCTGTTTTTTCTCTCCGATGCGGACCTGAAGTATCTGAAGAGCAGCAAGGGCTGGGAGATCGGCATTGGTCCCACGGTCGTGGTCATGGATGAAGGCATGGCCCGGACGTTCTCCACCACCACTGCCAAGTCGGGCATCTATGCCTTTTTCTTTGATCAGCGAGGATTGATGGCCGGCCTGGGTATCCAAGGCAGCAAGATCACCCAGATTCAGCCGGATAAATAACCGTGCCAATGCGGTCATGACATAGGGAGAGAAAGAATGAAAACAACACGGACACTGATGATAGGGGCGCTTCTGCTGGTCTGCGGCATGCTCGTCGGTTGCGCCTCCACACCCAAGGAGACCCCTTCCGGTTTTCTGCAAAATTATCCGCAGTTCCAACCGGGCCCCAGCGACGGGGTTGATCAGCTCTACACCAAGCCCGGCATGGATTTGAGCAAGTATCGGCGGATCATGGTGGACGAGGCCCAGTTCTATCTGAAGAAGAGCGCGGCGGAGCAGGGCATCCAGGCCAGCGAGCTCAAGGAACTGTCCGACACCTTTCACCGCGCCATTTTCGAAGCGCTGGGCAATGCCTATCCGCTGGTCACCGAACCAGGTGCGGATGTGTTGCGCATTCGGTTGGCGGTGACGAACATCGAAACCAGCAATCCGGCGATGAGCGGCATCACCACGGTGCTGCCGGTGGGCTTGGCGATCAGCGTTGCCAAGAAAGCCACGACCGGCTCCTACACAGGGGTTGGCGGAGCCAGCATGGAGGTGGAATTTCTCGATTCCATGACCAATGAACGTCTGGCAGCCGCCATCGATACCTTCGACGGTTCGAAGATGAGCGGGTTCAGCAAGTTGGGGGCCACCAAGGAGGCCTTTGCATTCTGGGCCAAGCGGTTACGGGTTACCCTGGATAAGGCGCACGGCAAGGTGGAGGAATAACGAGCACCTCACAACACCGAGAAGAGCCGGAATGCAACCAGTGGGTTGGCGGTATCGGCATCGGTTACGCCTGCTGGCCAACACTGCTTCGAAAAGAGAAGAGGTATGGTCGGTTTGGGATCGCCTCTCCGCAGTCATGTCTCTTCTCTCCCCCCGGTTGCTTGTCCTTGTTGCGGTGGGGAATGATCTGGTCTTGGACCAGATCGGCCGGCCACAACGAACAAAGAAAGGCCGGTACTCCGGCATGGTATCATTATCGCGATCCACACTTATAGAAAGCAAAACAAGAAAAACATGTCATGCCCATCGACCAACCGCCGCCCACAGTGATCGCCTGCCCCGATTGTGACCTGCTCAATCGGCTGCCTGCGGAGGCAACAACCGTCACCCTGCTGTGCGGTCGTTGCGGTGCGGTGCTCGCCCGTCACAAACCCGACAGCATCGAACGTTCCCTGGCCCTGACCCTGACAGCGCTGATCCTGTTCGTTGTCTCCAACAGTTTTCCGTTCCTGGCCATGAAGACCGGCGGCTTTGTCCAGGAAACCACCCTGTTGACCGGCATCCGGGAACTCTGGAAACAGGACATGCAGGGGCTCTCCTGCCTGGTGTTGCTCACCTGTGTGCTGGTGCCGGGCCTGCAGATGATCGGTCTCCTGTACATCCTGGCGCCGCTCCAATGGGGGCGTCGACCGGCTGCCCATGCGGCCCGCGTCTTTCGCCTGGTCCAGGAGGTCGCTCCCTGGGGCATGATGGAGGTGTTCATGATGGGGATCCTGGTCGCCCTGGTCAAACTCGGCCACATGGCGACCATCGTGCCCGGGGTCTCGGTCTTTTCCTTTGGCGGTCTGATCTTTGTCATGGCCGCCGCCTTCTCCACCCTGGATCCACCCCTGTTATGGCAACGCCTGGACCTGCGCCGATGAGTGGAGTCACTGCCCGCGAGCAGGGGTTGATCAACTGCCACGACTGCCATCTGCTGGTGGAGATGGCCCAGGACCATCACCAGTGCCCGCGCTGCGGCGCCCATCTCCATCAGCGCAAACCCAACAGTCTGGCGCGGACCTGGGCCCTGGTGTGCGCGGCCCTCATCCTGATCATTCCGGCCAACGTCCTGCCCATCACCGTCACCACCTCGCTCGGCGCCAAACAGGCGGACACCATCATGAGTGGCGTGATCTATTTCATGCAGACCGGTTCCTGGGAGATCGCGGCCGTAATCTTTGTTGCCAGCGTCTTTGTGCCGGCCGCCAAGTTGCTGATTCTGATCTTTCTGCTGGTCAGCGTCCGCTGGCGCTGGCGTTGGCGACCCAAGGACCGGACCACCCTGTATCGTCTGACCGAGTTGGTCGGCCGCTGGTCCATGGTCGACATCTATGTGGTGACCATCCTGGTCGCCCTGGTCAAGCTCGGCGCGGTGGCAGCTATTGAGGCCGGACCGGCTGCCGTCTATTTTGCCGCGGTGGTGGTGGTCACCATGTTCGCCGCGGAAAGTTTCGACCCCCGTCTCATCTGGGATGTCATCGAGGAGGATGTATGACCGACCAATCGTCCCTGGAACCGCATGCTGTACCGGCCGCGGTCCAGGCCAGGCGCCGTTTTTCCATTGTTTGGATCGTGCCGCTGGTGGCGCTGGTGATCGGCGGCTGGCTGGCCTTCAAGGCCATCAGCGAAAAAGGACCGACCATCACCATCACCTTTGCTTCCGCCGATGGCCTGGAGGCGGGCAAGACCAAGATCAAGTTCAAGGACGTGGAGATCGGCCAAGTCGAGACCATCGCGCTTAGCGAGGATGTGTCCAAGGTGGTGGTCACGGCCAAGATGATCAAGGGGAGTGAACCCTATCTGACCGATCAGACCAAGTTTTGGGTGGTTCGTCCACGGATCAGCGGCGGCTCGGTCTCCGGCCTGGGCACGGTCCTTTCCGGGGCCTATATCGGCATCGACGGCAGCAAGGCAGGCACGCCGACCCGCCATTTCACCGGCTTGGAGGTCCCGCCGGTGGTGACCGTGGGCCAACCGGGACGGCATTTCGTCCTTCAGGCAGATACGCTCGGTTCCCTCGATATCGGCTCGCCGGTCTACTACCGGCAGATCCAAGTGGGGCAGGTGGTCAGCTACACGCTCAAGCCGGACGGCAAATCGGTGGAGATCAAGATCTTTGTCCAAGCACCGCATCACACCCAGGTCACAAACAACACCCGGTTTTGGAACGCCAGCGGTTTTGATCTCACCCTCAATGCCCAGGGGCTCAAGGTCGATACCCAGTCGATGGTCTCCATTCTTACCGGCGGTATTGCCTTTGATCTGCCCAAGGAGACCCAGCCAGGGGAGGAGGCCCAGGAAAATTCCAGTTTTTTCCTTTATGCCGACCGCAATGCCATCCAGGAAAAGAAGTACACCATCCGCAACTACTATGTGCTGTTGTTCGACGAGTCGGTGCGCGGTCTCAGTGTCGGTGCACCGGTGGAGCTGTATGGCATCAAGCTGGGCGAGGTGGTCGACCTGAAACTGGAATTCGACCTCGACAGCAAGAAATTCTTTGTCCCGGTGATCGTGGCCATGGAACCGGAACGAATCAGTGCCGCCAAGAAAGAGGAGGCGCTGAAAATTGCCGAACACGATCCCGGGACCTTTCTCAAGGCATTGGTTGAACAACAGGGATTACGCGCCCAGCTGCAGAGCGGCAATCTGCTCACCGGCCAGCTGATGGTCAATCTGGTTTTTGTATCGGATGCTCCCAAGGCCAGCCTCTCCGATTGGAACGGATTCAAGGCCATCCCGACCATTCCCGGTTCCTTTGAACGGTTACAGGAGAGTTTGGGCAAAATCACGGCCAGCCTGGAAAAGGTCAAATTCGACCAGATCGGCGGTGAACTCCAACAGACCCTGCAAGAAACCAGAACGACAGTTGCCGAGATGGGCGGATTTGCCAAGCAGCTGAACAAGGAAACCACGCCCAAACTGCAGGAGACGCTGGTTGAACTGCAGAAAACCCTGGTAGAGGTGCAGCAGGGCATGGGCAAGGATTCGCCCTTGAACTACAACACCACCAAGACCCTGGAAGAGTTGTCCATGACCCTGCGCGCCCTGCGGGAACTCGCCAACACCCTGGATAACCAGCCCCAATCGATTCTTTATGGCAAGGAGAAGCAAGCAGATGAATAGATCTCTCATCCTTCTCGGACTGGCGGCGTTCGGTTTATTCCTGGGTTCCCTCACCGGCTGCAGCCCGGTTTCCCCCCAGGTCAGCTACTACAGTCTGCTCGATACCCAACGGCCGCCCAGCGTCGCCGGTGCACGGCAGTCGTTGGCCATTCTTGTCGGCCCGGTTTCGGTGCCTGACCTGTTGAAAACGTCGCAAATCGCCACCGGAACGGCAGAGCGGTACCAACTCGCCGAGCAGCATCGATGGGTGAGCCAGGTTGACCGCGATTTTGCCCGTGCTATCGGCGAGCAGTTGGCCTCCAGGCTGGGCACTGAACGAATCGCCCTCTATCCGCAGGATCAGTACCTGGCGGCACCCCTGCAGGTTGTAGTTGATATTCTGGCCATGGAAGGGACTTTGGGCCAGGAGGCCAGATTGACGGTCCGTTGGTCGCTGGTCGCCACCAAGAGCAAAACAGCGCGGCTGACACGTCGCTCCACCTTCAGCGAACGACCGGCCGACAGCAGCCATGGCGCTTGGGTTGCAGCCCAGCGGCGCAATATCAGTCGGTTGAGCGAGGAAATTGCCGCCGCGATCACGTCGCAGCATTAATCTTCGCCGGGATGGTCAATGTCGCCTCGCTGCGGGAACTCCATGCCGCCAGCCGTCGTGAGCTGACCTTTTCCCTGGTGACCACGGTCGGCGTTCTTTACTTTGATGTCCTGCCCGGAGTGGCGTTGGCCATCGGCATGACCCTGCTGTGGATGCTTACACCGCAAGCCAGCCCCATGTGGCCGTGCTGGGACGAGTTCCGGGGATGAGCGGTTTTCTGCGCAATCGGGGGAGAGCGGTCGATCAACGGATCCAACGTAACCCAGGCAGTGCTTCTGCCTGCATCCCTTTGACAGGTGCAACATGAACGAACAACACCAACAGTCGCGCATCGGTGCATGGATGGGCAGTCTCTGGCAACGTCTTCAACCCCGGGCAACAGGCGAGGATCCCCTTGTCCAGGCCATGGATCGGCTGGTGCAGGTCGCCGATCCGGTTATTCGTCAGTCCAAGGGATATCGACGGGTACTGGCTGGCCCGGTTGCTGGTTCAATGAAGTATTTCCAGTCATTGCTGGAAACCATTCCTGGTCCGGTCATTCTTGATCGCAGTCGGTATTATGACGACCCCACCGTCAAGGCCCTGTTTGCCTCACCCGAAGAGCTCGACGAGCTGTTGCGCTACAACCCAGAGATCAACAAGCTACGCAAGCAAGGTCTGAGCGGCGAGATGGTGGCGATGATGACCATGTTGCAGCAGGAGCGCACCATCTTCGGTCATAAGCAGGAAGGAGAATTGCTCCTACGCGATGTGCGGCAGCAAGCGGTGAGTTTTACCGATCATCGTATTGTCGCGCCGTCTCTTGATCTCCAGACGACCAGGAATGGCATTGTTAACCGGGGGTTGGAGGTGTTGGCCACGGTTGCCATGGAGCGGATCACCTCGCTACGGGCAAACAAGGCCGAATTGCAAGGGAAAAAAGAATATCTCCAGGGAATGGCAAAAATTCTGGGTGGCAGATCGCATCGCCAGGAGATCTTTGCTGCCCCCACCCCGAAGAATCGGGAAGAGCTGCGCAAGGTTGAACAGCTCTTGGCCGAGGTTGAACAGGAGCTGGAGAAACTGCGCCAGCAGATTGCTCTCCCGGAACAGTCATTAGCGCGTCTTGAGGAAGTCCTGCTCCAGCCGGAATCGATGCTGGTTGCCCGCCGTCAGAGTCTCCGGCTGAATTGGAAAGGGGTGCGCGTCGACGACGAAGCCGGGAGCGAGGGCAACGACATCACCCTCGCGGAGTTTTCCATGGAGGACGTCCGCCGTTCGGCGGTGCTGGTGACGTTCACTCTGACGACAGCATCGAGTCCCTAAATATGAACATACGTGCCCGTTTCCCGAACTTGTCCATGCGTATTTTAAATATTCAAAGGTGTCTTGGTTCAACGGGAATAGGACAATCCTGCCGTTTATGATAAACCATCATGAACGGCAGGATTGTCCTATTCCCGTTGAACCAAGACACCGATGGATGAGCGGGGAAGGATCTATATTGAAAAACCGATAGAATCAGTCGCTCCGAAAACGCGCAGAGAGAATGCGGCTTCGGAAAGACAAAGAAAGAGCTGTCGGTTCAATGGGGGAATTGGATAAAGGGGAAACGAATCGATAGATCCGTTTTGCAGGGGTGCGTGCGCAGTTCTCACGAGTCAGAGAAAGACGTTCGCCTCTGCGATTAAACGTCTCCGGTCGAGGAAAGGCAGCGCCGTGTGCTACTGAAGTTCAAGAACACAAAAACCGTGTCCAGCTAAGCCCTAAAAAGGGGTATCTCATTGGAAATGAGTCAGAATAATGGGTTTATTAATAAGTGCCTGGTGAGAAAAATCAAGATTAAAATGAGTTCGTCAGCTTTTGCCTGAGCATGAACGGGCGAACTCATTTGAAATATGCATGACCAAGGCCATAGTCGCCTCGGTTGATCAAGCCCGCGCTGCTTACCTATTTCTCGACAACCACTGCTATTCCCATGCCCCCGCCGATGCACAGTGTGGCCAGACCGCTTTTTGCTCCCCGTTTTTCCATTTCATGGAGCAAGGACACCAGAATGCGAGCACCAGAGGCACCTATTGGGTGGCCGAGAGCTATTGCGCCCCCGTTGACATTGACCTTACTCATGTCAAAACCCAGATCTTTTGCGACAGCAACACTTTGCGAGGCAAATGCCTCATTTGCCTCAATCAGATCTATCTCGGTAAGTGTCTTTCCGGCCTTTGCCAATGCTTTTGGAGAAGCCGCTGCCGGGCCGATGCCCATGATTTCCGGCTTTACTCCTGCGGAGGCATAGCCCGTCAACTTTGCCATTGGCTTGATCCCCAATTCTTTTGCCTTATCGGCCGCCATGACGATGATGACCGCAGCACCATCGTTGATGCCTGAAGCATTGGCCGCTGTCACCATGCCATCGGGTTTGAATGCGGGCCTCAGTTTGTTGACTTTCTCCAGAGTGGAGTCAGGGGTGTAATGTTCATCAGTGTCAAACACGAGGGGAGCGCCTTTTCGTCTCGGAATGAGCACCGGAACGATTTCATCCTTGAAACGTCCACTGGTAATAGCCGCTTCAGCCTTTTTCTGTGATTCGACTGCGAAGCGATCAAGTTCCTCCCTGGATAGATTCCAGTTCTCGCATATGTTCTCAGCCGTTATCCCCATGTGACAATTGCTCATCGCGCAGTGCAGGCCATCATGGACCATCATGTCGATGATACCATTCGTCGGCGCGTTCATTCTGTAACCGAAACGTGCCTGCGGCAGAGCATAAGCCGTGGCGCTCATGTTTTCCATGCCGCCGGCCACAATGATATCGGCGTCACCACACTGAATTGCCTGGGCGGCCATCACGATGGATTTGAGACCGCTACCGCAAACCTTGTTTATAGTTACGGCGGGAACATCTTGGGGAATGCCTGCTTTGAGCATGGCCTGACGGGCCGGATTCTGCCCCAGCGCCCCTGTGAGCACACATCCCAAGATTACCTCATCGACCATTTCCGGCTTAATGCCGGACCTGTTCAGGGCGTCTTTGATGACAAGAGCTCCCAGTTCCACTGCTGGGACGTCTTTTATGGAACCACCAAATTTACCGACAGCAGTTCGACACGCACCGACTAGGACGACTTCACGCATTGTTCGTTCTCCTTAAGTTGGATCAAGCTTTTTATCGGTCTAAAACTCACCCCGACAGTATAAATCAGACCCGAAAATTCACGGTTAAAGACACTTGAGCCAGCCGATACCCCACATGCAATGCCCGCAAGGAACATGGCTGCCATAACAATCATTGGCACCAAGCAGGCTGGTGTTGACCAAATCGACGCACGGTCCTGCTGAACAACTCCAACAGGGCGCATAGTTATTCAATTTTACCTCTGCCCGAAAAGACCTATATGCGGGCTGTTGCCAGATCATCTCAAGTGGTTGCTCTTCGAGAGTGCCAAATACCAACTCCTTGACATGGATCGGCTCCTGGTTCACCCTGCTGGGGCAGGTGTGCCATAGAAAGTGACAGGGCATAACCTCCCCGTTTTTATTGATAAAAACAGCCTCTTCTTCAATGAACGGGCAGGAGCGCTGTCCGTCGGTGTGTGCATAAAGCGGTGGCAGGAAAAGCTCAATGCCACGGTCGGTCGCCAACTCTCGGACCCTATGGAATTGCTTCTCCAACTCCCGCTGGTCACTGTCCCCCCGTGCCGCCACCAGGTTGGGAAAATGGAAGGTAATGGCCTTCTCGTTCGCTTCTTTTTGCATGGCCGCACCAAGTCGCAGAACGATGCTATCGGACAAACTCTTGGAAAACCTGAGCTGCGCGGAAGGAAGGTCAGTCAGATCTACCCCTTGGGCAACGGCTTCAGCATTCCATTTTGCAAAGAGTTGCGTCGCCTCGTAGCTATTCGGATTGAAGAGAGTCTGCCCGGCCATTGTGCCATCGTAGGAAAAAAGATGGCTGGCGATAATGTAATCGATGCCGTGCATGTGCGCCCATTCGACAAGAGCCGGTAACTGATGGAGCGTATCTTTTTGCAGCACTACTTCGACACCTATTCGAATCGCTCGATTTGCCGCCTTTGCTGCCTCCGAGAGATTCGCGATCGCCTTCTCCACCGAAGATCGCTGGTGCCCCTCTCGACCAAGGGTGCCGGTCTGTTGCTCGTTCAGATTGTCAAGAGACAGACATACGGTGTCAATTCCGGCTTGAATGAGTTGCAGGGCTCGTTTCTTATGCAACAACAGTCCGTTGCTTTGGAAGCCAATACGTCCATCAGGAGGCATGACGGCTCTCGCGAGAACGATTATCTCGTCCAGATCGGGATGCAGCAAAGGCTCACCGATACCGTTGAGGACCAAAAACCGGGTATGGACCAGGGAAGGCACCAGTTTTTTAAAGAGCTCAAGCGGCATGTCTCCTTCCTCGATGCAACTTCCCTCTGCAAACTTAAGGCACATGGGGCACCGCAGATTACAATGCGTCGTCAGCTCAACGTAAACTTTTTCCGGATACTGAATGGACATGCTTTAAAACTACTTAGAAACATTAAAAAAACAGAATACGAAGCGTTCCGGAAATCAAAGGAAGAGAATGCCGTTAGTAGGCTCTTCTTCAGTTGCAGGGTTTCACCGCCTCGATCGTGGCAGAAACGATAAAATCGGCCACAGAGGCCTCTGGTGTCCAGGTGCGGATGAAGGCCTTGCTTTCTTCCTTGGGGGATATTTGAATATCCACAAACCCGGCTGTTTGCAGCATGCCTTCCAACTCTGAAATCAGAGAAGCGCCGGCAATACACCCGGCATGGAGGGCCATGTCACGCCTGATATGCTCAGGCAATTCAGCGGTGGCGACAATGTCGGAGATGGCCAACCGGCCGCCCGGTTTGAGAACGCGGAAGGCATCAGTGAAGACCTGGGGTTTGTCCGGCGATAAATTGATGACACAGTTGGAGAGGATAACGTCTACGGCATTATCGGCTACCGGCAGATGTTCTATTTCTCCCAGTCGAAACTCAACATTGCGATAACCGTTGTTTGCCGCATTGGCCCGGGCCTTGGAAAGCATTTCCGGTGTCATATCCACCCCGATGACATGACCGCTCTCTCCCACCTGACGAGCCGCCAGAAAACAATCAAATCCAGCGCCGCTGCCAAGATCAAGGACAACTTCACCCGTTATTAATGCAGCAATGGCTTGAGGATTGCCGCACCCCAGGCCTAAATTGGCTCCTTCGGGTACCGCGCCTATTTCATCGGAGGTGTATCCTAACTGTTGCGACACCTCAGGGGCTGGGCCGCTGCAGCAACTCGTGCTGCCACAACAACCTGCTTCAGCCGCTCGGCTATAGAGATCTCGCACAGCTTGCCGGACACCATCTTTTTCCAACATACTCATAATACCCTCGCTTGATTGCTGCGATTGTTCCGCAACGTCATAAAATTCAGCCAATCCAAGATTCTATTTCACTCTGCTTCGGTATCCGGCCAACACACTTGACCTGACCGTCAATGACAACTGCCGGAGTTGAGAAAACACCGAGTTGGGCGATTTCCTGAAAGTCCTTCACCTTGACGATGGTAGCTTGAACGCCTTTTAATGCGACAGCCGCTTCGACGGCCTTCTGGGTTTTTTCACAGGAAGCGCAGCCTGGTCCACATACTTTGATTTCCATTTTTTCCTCTTTCAAATCAGATGATTGTATTAAAGAGATAGCCGGTGAAAACTATCCCGCATCCCACTACAAAAACAAAAACTGCGATCAATTTTGGTTTCAGGACCTTGCGAAGAATAATCATCTCCGGCAAAGAGAGCGCAATCACACTCATCATGAAAGCCAGCACTGTCCCCAAAGCGGCTCCTTTGCCGAGCAGTGCCTCGACTACCGGTACAATGCCGGCAGCATTGGAGTACATGGGAATGCCGACGACCACCGCCGCCGGAACAGACCACCACGCATCTTTGCCCATAACCTGCGCCATGAAATCTTCCGGCACATACCCATGAATAAAGGCGCCAACCGCGATGCCGGCGACCACATAGATCCAGACTTTGCCGACGATATCACGAACAGCGTCCTTGCCCTGGTCGATCCGATCCGGCCAGGAGAGTTTTCTTTCAAAGACAAGGGCTTCACCGGCCCGCATTTCCTGGACCCAATCCTCAATCCAAGTCTCGAGTTTCAGGCGACCGATAACCCAACCTGCAACCATGGCAATCAAGAGTCCGGTGCTGAGATAGAGGGCCGCGACCTTCCAACCAAGCAAGCCATATAGAAGCGCCAAGGCAATTTCGTTGACCATCGGAGCCGCAATGAGAAACGAGAAAGTGACCCCCAAGGGAATACCTGCCTGAACGAAACCGAGAAATAAGGGAACGGCGGAACAGGAGCAGAAGGGGGTGACAATCCCGAGCAGGGCAGCCATGACGTTCCCTGCGGTTTCACGCTTGCCGGCCAGATATTGCCGGGTGCGTTCCTGAGTGAAAAAGGAACGGATAACGCCAATGACAAACACGATTAAAGTCAGCAACATCATGACTTTTGGCGTGTCATAGAGGAAAAACTGGATGGCGCCACCAAGTTGGCTGCCCTTTTTTATCTCAAATAAAGAATAGGTTACATAGGATGAAAAGGGTTCCAGATTGTTATAGATGACAAGCCAGATCCCAAGGCTGAACAGGCTGAGGAGGATGATTTTGCCCCATTGAACATTTTTTTCGATGACAGCTTCGCCAGCAGTTGCTTGTTTGGCGCAACTACAGCCGGGAGATTGCAGTGGTTCCATTTTATGCCTCATTTTTTAAGATATGCCCGTTGACACGTTGTGTCCGGCAAAGCTTGTTTCATCCGTAGCAGTTCAGGGTCTTCATTCAGCCAATCCTGCAAGACAATCAACATTCTCCCCGAGTACACGGACTCTTTCCCGTCAGCCTGGCTGTATATCATCCAGGTTCCCTGCCGTTCTTTTTCCACCAATCCAGCATCCTCAAGAATTTTCATGTGGCTGGAGACGGTCGGTTGGGCGATGCCTAACGCTTCCTGAATCTCACAGACACAGAGAGCGTTTTTCTCAAGAAGTTTCAATATCCTCACCCGATTCGGATCCGAAAGAGCTTTCATGACACGCAAGAATGTTTTCATTTATCCTCACTATTAAATATGTATATATTTATATTTTATAATATATAAAACAGGGTAAAGTGGTTGTCAACCTGCTTTCCGCGATTCAGCGCAGGCGTTTATAGCGTCACAAGGTCAAGCCTTAAGGGTGGGCCCAAGCTACCTCTGTCTCGGTGTGATGGGAGCTAACCATCACTGGTTTCATGATACAAGGGTGTACTGGATGACGAGATGATTTCGTTCTTGGCCAGCTGTCCTGAGCGCCTTTCGACATTTCAGTCGAATTAAACCGTCAGATGTCGAAGTCGAGTTCCTCTGTTCTCAGCACTTTTATGCACAATGTACTGATTTTACGATTTTGTTTTAACAAAGTGTTCCTGGCATGATTGTTGATATTCAACGAACAAGCTAGTCGATGTGATTCAGTAGGTGAACCATCAAAATGTAACAACCAACGAGGTGCAACCATGAAAAAGATGAAGAAATTCGTGTTGGCAGTAGGATGCTTGCTGATGGCCAGTGGCGCCGCATGGGCAGTAGATTATTCAAAACTTTCTACAGATGAGTTGAGTCGTATGAGGGGAACCATGTACAACGCCAGCCAAACGGAATGGAATGCCTTTCATACCGAATGGTGGAAACGACTCGACAAGATGACTCCGGAACAACGGCAACAGTACTTTGGTCCGGGGCGTGGTGGCATGGCCATGGGACGCGGCATGGGACGTGGCATGGGACGTGGTCCGGGATGGTGGGGAGCTGGTGCTGCAAACCAGGGTACCGGCAACTGAATATATGGGCATTCAGGGCAGGTCTATCCTCCCAGAGAAACAACTTGATAGTAGCTTGCCCTCATGCTCTGAGTTGGACAATGGCACCATCAAAATAAATCTGGATCACGGATACTCTGTTCTTTTCTCCGTCAGGTCAATAAATAACGCGGGCCGATACAAGCCGGCTCTATCCACTTCGGGCAATAAAAATGATTCGGGTCTCGACAATTTGTGACGCGTATCGACGTGATTGTCGGAATGCGCAGGGAGATCTCTCATCGGGAAGGGTTGATACCTGGTAAGGATGGGGGTGAATCGCAGGATGTATCAACCGAGCAGCCTTCTTGATTTTCTGCTGGAGGGAGCAAAGGATTATTGATGGAGGTTGCACTTGAATGAATGTTGGGCAAGTTTTCTGATTTTCGACCATGGGTGGCGAGGCTGTCGAGGAAGGCAATACATGCGCTCTCTCCTTTGACAATTGAGAAGCCATTCGTTGTCCGGATTAAGAGAACAGGTATCTCTTCTATTCCCAGTGTGGTGAGCAGAGCCTTGTTTGCCCCAGCAGAGTATCGCGGATTCAAAATGACTTCAGGAACGGCAAGTGACGATATTGTGTCTATGGGATTAAAATGCATCGAGATAACAGCATTATTCCGCATTGTCTTCAGGACTCGTTGACAGTGGCTGCATGTTGAAGAAAAGAAAAGATAGACTGTAGCAGTTGGTGATGCAATGATTCTGCTGGCAAAAACTCCATCGCGGATGGCGTTGGGATTCTTGTGGCTGCTGTTATATTCAAGGCTGGAAAAAGCAAGGAGAACTACGCCGAACACAAAAAAGCTCGTCAACAGTTGCTTGATTCCGGCTAGAACATTAAGCAGTGTAATAAATCCTAGAACGATCAGGCAATATGTGCAGAATGTTCCGGCTATTATCTGCTGAAAACCAACAAGAACCCCTTCAGCGGCAAGCCCTGCGAGGAGGAGCAAACGGACCAATTGTGCTCGGTTTGCCCCCTCATCGTTAATTCGGAACAGGCACCAGAACACTGCTTGAAAAAAGAATAGCCCGGTAAAATTGAACCACAGTGGTGGAACTTTGGTTAATTGGTCAACCACTTGACAACCTTGGCTCAAACACAATCCTTCCTGGCCAAGAAGCAGAATAATAATCTGGGCGGCAACCATTAGGCTGGCGAGTAAAGCTGCCCATTTAACTCTTTGCATGCGCAGCCATTTATTTTTTCTATACATACCAGAGCATTTCAAGCAATATATAATAATTTCAGTCGAATGCAACTTTTGCCAAATCGTTGAACGAGATTTCCGCTTGACAATAATTGTTGGTTGATTTACCAAATGACAAATGGAAAAGCAACGACCGACTGAAAAAGAGATGGCCCTTGTTGAAGCGAAAGCCAACGTCCTGAAAGCATTGGGCCACCCAACAAGACTGTGGATGGCCGAACAGCTTGCCGATGGGGAAAAATGTGTTTGCGAATTGGCTGAGTTCATCGACGCCGATTTTTCGACCATTTCAAAACATCTGTCTGTCCTTAAACAGGCGGGGGTGGTCGACGATGAGAAGCGGGGCAAGCAGGTTTATTATCGGCTTAAAGTGCCGTGCATTCTCAAGTATATGTCGTGCGTCGAGGCTGTCATCAAAGCAAGCGTGAAAGAACAGGTTGAGATGCTAGCATAATCTGCAAGTATCTTTTTGCTTTTTATATGGTCACTTGGCCAAACAAGCAATGGTGTAATTATGGAATGGAAGGTTGAGTGGAAATATCTCCTTTTGATCATTGGTGTTTTTCTCGCCTGTTATTATCTGCCCGTGGGGACGGAGCGGTTTGACAATGCCATTCTAGAGGCCTTCCATCTCGTCAAATGGTATGCGCAAGAACATGTTCTGCTCTGCCTGGTCCCGGCCTTCTTTATCGCCGGGGCGATTGGAGTTTTCGTCAGTCAGACCTCGGTCATGAAATACCTCGGCCCGACCGCCAACAAGGTGATCGCCTATGGCGTGGCCGCTGTTTCCGGCACCATCCTTGCGGTGTGTTCCTGTACTATCCTTCCCTTGTTCAGCGGTATTTACAGGATGGGGGCTGGACTTGGACCAGCCTGCGCTTTTCTCTATTCCGGTCCGGCTATCAATGTGTTGGCCATCATTCTCACAGCACGAATTCTTGGCACTGAAATAGGTGTTGCCAGAGGTGTAGGAGCCGTCCTGTTTAGCGTGATTATTGGTGCGCTCATGGCATTTATTTTCCGTAGTGAAGAACAGGAAAAAGCAACAGTCCAAATGGCCTTACCCGAAGAGGAAGTCAAACGTTCTCTCTTGCAGAATGCTCTCTATTTTGCCTCGATGGTAGGGGTTCTGGTTTTTGCTAACTGGGGTAAGCCGCAGGAACCTGTGGGTGTCTGGGCAACCATCTATGCCATGAAATGGATGATCACCTCAGGATTTGCCGCAGCTTTGGGCTTGATCCTGATTGTTTGGTTTAAAATGAGGGCTTGGAAAGTCGGTCTGATCGCCGCTCCTGTGGTGGCCTTTGCAATGTTCTTCCCAGAGCAGCCTGTGGTGGCCTTTGCAGCAGGTTTTGTTGGATTATCCATTTTCACCAGCACAGATAAGGACGAATTAGGGGATTGGTTCTCCTCTTCATGGGGATTTGCTAAGCAAATTTTACCATTATTGCTCTTTGGCGTGCTGATAGCCGGCGCTTTGCTGGGTCGTGTTGGTCACGAAGGCCTTATACCTTCAGAATGGGTTGCCAAAGCCGTGGGCGGCAACTCTCTTCTAGCCAATTTTTTTGCCTCCTTCGCCGGAGCTTTCATGTATTTCGCCACTTTGACTGAAGTTCCGATCGTCCAAGGGCTCATCGGCAGCGGCATGGGCAAGGGACCTGCGTTGGCACTACTTCTCGCTGGCCCTGCTTTGAGCCTACCCAATATGCTGGTGATCAATAGTGTCCTTGGAGTGAAAAAAACAGTCACCTTTGTCAGTTTGGTGATTGTGATGGCCACTTTTTGCGGCATGTTGTTTGGCTCGTTTTTTAACTAATTCAACGGAGAAAAAGACAATGAAAGTTCAAATTTTAGGCCCGGGATGCGCCAAATGTACCAAGCTTATGGATACTGCGGCAGCAGCCGCTCAAGAACTGGGCATTGCCTGTGAATTTGAGAAGATTTCGGACGTGAATCAAATCATGGGATTCGGCGTTATGATGACCCCAGGTCTTGTGGTCGACGGGGAAGTGAAAAGCGTCGGCAAGGTGCCATCGCTGGAAGAAATGAAAAAACTATTAAAGAAGTGAAGAGGAGAAAGCAATGAGTGCAATGCAAACCGGATGCGGTTGTTCCTGCGGTGGTGGGGATGCAGGACCAAAAGTCATTTTTTCCTGTTCAGGGTGTGCCGATGTTGGTGAACTCGCTGATCAGGCTGCACGTAAATTGACCAGGGATGGCGCGGGCAAAATGGCTTGCCTGGCAGGGATTAGTGGCAAGGTCAGTGGCATCGTAAAATCTGCCGAGGCTGCGCAGTCAATTCTGGCCATAGATGGCTGCCCACTCGACTGCACCCGCAAGACCTTGGAGATTGCCGGGTTCTCCAGAGTTAACCATCTTCGCTTGAGTGATCTTGGCTTTGAGAAGGGGGATACGGAGGTGTCCCGTGCGTCTATTGCCTCGGTCATCAGCAAAGCAATGATCTACCTTTAAGCGTAGGAGTCGACGGTGCGAACGTATTCTTTCCCGGGTGCCTTGATGGCTCTCGCCCTATTTGTATCTATTGGACTCTTTGCGCTCTCCCAAACGCCAGTCATGGCAGAGCCTTTGCCAGAAGTACCAGCCCCCGGCCTGGTGACCATAGTCGACATTGGGGCTAAAAAATGCATCCCCTGCAAGATGATGGCCCCCATCCTCGAAGAGTTGACCAAAGAATATCAAGGACGTGCAGCGGTCATCTTCATAGATGTCTGGGAAAAGCCTGAAGCGGGACCTAAATTTGGTATACGGGCTATCCCTACACAGATCTTTTATGACGCGCAAGGCAAAGAAGTAACCCGTCATGAGGGCTTTTTGGATAAGCAATCCATTGTCAGCATGTTCACCAAATTAGGGGTCAAGTAACCATGGATCAGGTCTTTCTCACCATCAATGCCTGGATGACTCAGGGCCTCCTCTTGGGGGCCTTGGGCTGTTTTCTCTGGGGCATGGTCAGCGTTTTGTTCAGTCCCTGTCACTTGGCCTCCATCCCCCTTATTGTCAGTTATGTGGCGGGACAGAATCAAATCGTGGCAGGAAAGAAGGCTGTTCTTTATGCCGTGGCATTTACCATCGGTTTATTTATCACCATCGCCACCATTGGCGTTGTTTGCACCTTGCTTGGGCGCATGCTTGGCGATGTCGGACCCTATATGAGCATCGCTGTGGGTGCAATTCTTGTCTGGGTTTCCCTGGATATCCTCGGCGTGGCCAAATGCTCCATGTCCAGTGGACTTATGGCGAAGATTAAGGTGAAAGGGTTGTTTGGCGCGCTCGTTCTTGGTTTAGCCTACGGTATTCTTTCCGGATCGTGCACCTTCGGCTTTATTGCCCCCATTCTTGCTATCATTACCGTGCAACAGAAAATCCTCACCGGAGTCGTTTTCATCCTTCTCTTTGGGATTGGCCATTGCATTCCCATTGCCGTTGCCGGCAGCTCCACCGCCATGGTCAAACGATTTCTGGAAAACAGCGCCTGGCAACAAGGAAGCGGCCTTTTCCGTAAACTTGCCGGTGTTTGTATTGGCGCCTTGGGGATTTATTTCATTAGCCAACCGCTCATGGCAATAGTGTAGTTCGACCAGGATGGTTCACGGGGAAGGAGACTTCCATGTTCAACCGGTTCATCGTCGCAACGGATTTATCCCCGGCATCCTTTGCAATGGTGCAGCACATTGGGAACCTGAAGCTCTGTGGTGCTCGTCATTGCCTGCTTTTGCAGTGCCTCTCGCCTGAAGAATATGATTCGACAGTCTTCGCTTATGACACCAAGGTGTTGAGCAATATCCTCCGACAACAGAAGGAAATTCTGAAAAATCAGGGATATTCAGTTGAAACGCGTGTTGTATCGGGCAACACGAAACATCAGCTTAATCAGATAGCCCTGCGAGAAAATTACGCCCTCTTTGTGGTGGGGACACGGGAATATTCCCTTATCGGTGAGAGCTTTTTGGGGGGTGGTGCCAACGATGTAATGCACCATGCTTGTAAACCCGTTTTACGCCTGCGGGGCGACTTGGGAACAGGAGAGAAAAATTATGCCACCAACCATTTCAGATTCAATGAGCATGTGCTTTACCCCACCGACTTCTCCGACAATTCAACTCGTGCGTTCAGGTACGTCAAAGAGCTGGTGGCCTGTGGTGCACAAAGGGTAACGCTTTTTCATGTTCAGAAACCACAACATGGCCACAGTCAAAAGGTTCGGCCAGGTGATGCAGGTGATAGTCCCTTGCAGTATTTGAAAGATTTGCAGGAGGCTCTGCGAGGTATTGGCAAAGCCAAAATTCGAATTGAAATGCGTGAGGGCTCACCAACGCCGGAAATTCTTCGCTGGATGCTGGAGCACGAAGTGCAATTGGTCGTCATGGCATCCCATTGCCGAAACATGGTTGAAGAATTCTTTGTTGGCAGCGTGAGCCACGATATTGCCCGTCATGCAGAGGCCAGTGTGCTTTTTATCCCTTCGGTACACCCCAATTCGTGGTCGGTTCAATAGCAATCATGTCGGCACTTTTCAAAAGAACAATTTGGCAGGCGGTTGCCACGGTGTTTTGGCGGCCTTGCCAGGTGAACGCATAAAAAACATATCTGTGTGTTCGTAATCCGCGATTCGCAATTAGATTGGAGGTTGGTTTTGAACGATACGCTGTTGCAATGGGCTGGATGTTGTTTGGCGCTCATGTTGCTGGCCGGTGGCTGCGCCAACAAGGAGCAAGGAGAACAGTCGGTCTCTGTCACCGACAAGGTGACTAGCAGCTCATCCACAACCACAAACTACAAGGGAAAGGTCGCGAGTTTCTCCAAACGAGCCCAAGCCATATTTTTAACAGTCGGGTCGGGCGCTAACGCACAAACAGTCCGGGTAAAATTCGATGACGCAACCAAAGGCGTCGATGAGATCGCAGAAGGCCATTTTGTCACCATCGACTACGAGTTGAGGGATGGCGAGGCCTATGCCACCAGTGTCCAACAAAATAAAGCGACTCTGCCTGAGGGTGTGACCAATATAGACACCGATGAGCTGTTGCGACTCATCCGGGAACGGGCCTCGTTTGTCCTGGTGGACCCTCGGCCGATGGATCGTTACAAGCAATCACATCTCCCCGGCGCGGTCTCCATTTCGATCGATTTATCCGAACAGCAGCAAACCGAGCTACTGCCACAGGATAAAAATACGCTCTTGGTGTTCTATGATGGCGGACACGGTCGCGGCACGGCCATAACCAGTGCTGCGGCAGCCAAAAATAAAGGATTTGCGAACGTCCGGGTCTACACAACGGGCCGGGCGGCCTGGATGGACGCTTCTTTGCCCACCTACTCCACCAGGGAGTATATCCAGAGCGGCAATGTCCTCGTGATCGATACACGCCCTAAAAAAACGAGTGCGGTCGGTCGAATCAAGGGAGCCTACACCTTGTCTGTCGATACAATCAATGCAACCCTGCGTGATTTGCCCCGTGACGCGCCCATCGTGCTGTATGGCGACGAGGCAACAAAAGCACTGGAGTTGCTGACCGATGAGGGTTTCACCGCTGTAACGCTCCTGGATGGTGGATATGCGAGTTGGGTTGAAGCAGGGAGCAAGATTGAGAAAGGGCCGATCTCTACCGCCAAGATCAAATGGGAACGGAAGCTGGAAACGGGCGAGGTGTCGCTGGACGATTTCCGCAAGGCCGTCTCTGGCAAAGAAAAAGATATTCTTCTCATTGATGTACGTGGCCGTGATGAAATCGGCAAGCAGCCACTCATTACTAACGCCATCAATATCCCCCTGGATGAACTCCCCGCGCAAGAAGCCACGTTGCCCAAGGACAAGATGATGTATCTTTACTGCTCCACCGGAGCGCGTGCCAAAATGGCGTACAACGAACTGGCAAACGCCGGCTTCAAAGCCAAATTCCTGCGCATGAATATCAAAGATCTTTCTGCCAGATAAGGAGATTTATTTTGGCACACGATCATTGTCACAACCATAATCACCATCACGCCCCCGATAATTTCAATCGGGCTTTTGCCATCGGTATAGTGCTCAATTTGTTGTTTGTCGGAGTGGAGGCTGGGTACGGCCTGTTTGCCGATTCATTGGCCCTGGTGGCCGATGCGGGACACAACTTGAGCGATGTTATGACCCTGCTCATCGCTTGGGCGGCCATGGCAGTTGCCAAGCGGTCAGCAACGGCAAAACATACCTATGGGTTCAAAAAAGGAACTATTCTTGTCTCTCTTGGCAGCGCACTGTTTCTCTATGCGGCCATTGGAGTGATCATTTGGGAGGCATTCGGACGGCTGCTGTCACCGGTTCCCGTTCACGGCATGACAATCACCGTGGTTGCTGCCATCGGCGTGGTCATCAATACCGTGACGGCCTTGTTATTCATGGCGGGGCGCAAGAAGGATCTCAACCTCAAGGCTGCATTTCTCCACATGGCTGCGGATGCCATTGTCTCTGCCGGTGTGGTGGTGTCGGGATTGGTCATCACGGCTACCGGTTGGAATATGCTCGATCCAGTATTATCCATCGTTATCGCGTTATTCATCCTCTTTGCCGGCTGGGGTTTGTTGAAAGACTCTCTCCATCTCACCATGGCCGGGGTTCCTCCCCACATCAATGCGGAAAAAGTTCTGGATTATTTGACGGCCATTCCGGAAGTGCGGTGCGTCCACGACCTGCACATCTGGGCAACCAGTACCACGGAGAACGTCTTGACAGCGCATCTGATCATGCAATCTGGCGGGAGCGATGCATTCCTCCATGAAACAGCGGAATATCTGCACCATCATTTCGATATTCACCATACAACCCTACAAATCGAACGTAGTGATATAGGGGGTGTTTGCCATACGGACCAGGGAAACGGGCAAGGGAACTGCTGGCCTGGGCGACTGGTCAATGTGGAGCAAAGAATGCAAGAAGAACACAGGCAAAGCTGCTCATGCACTGCATCGTGATAACGATGATTTTATAAAATCAAAACTATTGCCAAGGAGAATATGATGAAGCGTTTCAGATTAATTGCGATGTTACTTTCTGTACTTTTAGTGAATGCTCCTCTATTTGCACAAGAGGAGAAAAACATTTCATTTGATGACTATCTCAAATCGTTTGATTATAAAGAACGAAAAAATATGAAAATTGAAATCCCTGAAATGCTGGAACTCTACAAACAGGGATCTGCCCAAATTATCGATATTCGCTTTCCTGAAGAATATCAGGCATACAGTTTTAGTTTTATCAAGAGCATTCCGTTGAACGAACTTCCTGCGCGGCTCGCCGAACTTGATAAAAACAAAATTATCGTCACCATTTGTCCTCATTACGACCGGGCAGAAATAGCACGAACTTACCTGACATTGAAAGGATATCGTTCAAAATATTTAGTCGATGGCGCGGTTGGGCTGGCCGAATATCTCAGAGGTGATAAGGCACGAGATTTTATCAATGCCATAAAAAAATAAGAGTGCGATCCTTTTGAACTGCATGCGGCTCACAGATACACACCTGCCTGTGCAATGATCGGCATGATGAAAGCCATTGTCCAGCGATTACACTTTTGCGTAGGACTTGTCATGAGCATTTCCAGCACCGTTCATGCTCTCGAAGATGTCAAAATTATCGACAGAGTACAAACGGAACACCTTTTGCAACATGGCGCTGTCTTTATTGACAATCGCCCTGAATATAAATTTTCCCTTGGCCATATCAAAGGAGCCATAAACCTTCCTTTTTTCATAGCCAATGACCCATCAAACAAGATGACCAAGGAGAATCTTTCCCTGGCCATTGGCAACAACGAGCTTGTCGTCTTTTACTGTACCGGCATGGAGCGCGCCTACCATGCCCTGAAACAGGCGCGACAATGGGGGATCACTGCTGAAATGTATTGGTACAAGAATGGATTTGAAGAGTGGAAGATGTTTTACCCGCCGCACCTTGACTGAACCCTTTGGCATGGCCCCTGAACCAGTATGCGACGGCATAGTGAGGGAGATCAACGACAATGCGCAACCAGCTTTTTCCACCTGTAAAAGCCGAAGTGTTCAATGATTCGAATACAGTCTGCTTCTGTTTCGGCTACACCAAACAAGCCATTGAACAGGATTGCCGTGTTCACGGGGGGCGTTCGACAATTCTGGAACGGATTGTCCGGGAAAAACAAAAGGGAGGATGCCACTGCGCCCAAACCAATCCCAAGGGGCGGTGATGTCTGGCCGATGTCCGCCAGGTGGTGGACAAAATGGTGGGCAACATCAAAGATAACCACCTAGAGCCAGGTGAGAGTGTTCGTATGAAAAGACTCTGAACGAGGAGAGCCCCCCATGCCGTATCATGGCACAGTTCTCTCAATCCGGGGAAGCGTTATCGATGTGCGTTTCCCTCCCTCTCACCTGCCGGTGATTAACAGTCGGCTGCTCACTGGCGCACGCCAACATATCGTTTTAGAAGTGCAAGCGCACTTGCATGACGACACCGTCCGCTGTATCGCCCTCAATAACACCCAGGGCTTGGAACGCAACACCGTCGTTGTCGATACCGGCACCACCATCGAGGTGCCGGTGGGTAACCGCCTTCTTGGTCGGGTGTTCAATGTTTTTGGCGAGACCATCGATGGGGGAACGCCCTTGGCAGGCGGCGAGTGGCGCTCCATCCATCAGACACCTGTTTCATTGGCGGAACGGGGTACACAATCGCAGGTGCTGCAAACAGGAATCAAGGCCTTGGATTTGCTTGTACCCTTGGAGCGGGGTGGGAAAGCAGGCCTTTTTGGCGGGGCCGGGGTAGGCAAAACCGTGCTCATTACCGAGTTGATCAACAATATCGTCGGCCAATACGAGGGGGTCAGTCTCTTCTGCGGCATTGGCGAACGCTCCCGGGAGGCCGAGGAGATCTACCGGGAAATAGAGAAGGCGGGAGTTCTCGACAAGACCATCATGGTGTTTGGGCAGATGAATGAAGCCCCCGGTGCCCGCTTTCGTGTCGGTCATGCCGCCCTGACCATGGCCGAATACTTCCGCGATGTGCAAAAACGCGATGTGCTCCTGCTGATTGATAACGTCTTCCGCTTTATTCAAGCAGGCTTGGAGATATCGGGACTGATGGGGCGGCTCCCATCTCGGGTCGGGTATCAACCCACCCTGGCCTCGGAGCTGGCTGAGTTGGAAGAACGGATCTGCAACACAGTCAACGGCGCAATCACCTCCATCCAGGCCGTGTATGTCCCGGCGGATGATTTCACCGATCCCGCTGCCACCCACACCTTTGCCCACCTCTCGGCAACCATCGTCCTTTCTCGGAAAAGAGCGAGCGAGGGGTTCTATCCGGCTATCGATTTACTGCGGTCCTCATCGAAGATGCTCTCCCCCCAGATTGTCGGCAAGCGCCATTATCAAGTTGCCCAGGAAATCAAAAAAACGCTGGCTGTCTATGAAGATCTGAAAGACATCATCGCCATGCTGGGACTTGAAGAACTCTCTCAGGAAGACAGAAACGTAGTGCAACGCGCCCGCCGCCTGGAGCGTTTTCTCACCCAGCCATTTCACACCACGGAACATTTTACCGGCTTGCCTGGAAAACTGGTGGCTTTGGAAGACACGATCTCAGGCTGCGAGCGAATCCTGGGCGATGAATTCGCCAACTGCCCGGAAAAATACATTTATATGATTGGAACGGTCGATGAGCATGAGTGTGTGGCCAACGGAGGCAGGAGAGGATGAGAGTGAAAATTCTGCTGCCCACCTCGATCTTTCTCGACCAGGAGGTGCGAAAGATTGTTGCTGAAGGAATGGGCGGTTCCTTTTGTCTGCTGCCACGCCATATTGATTACACCAATGCCCTGGTGCCCGGAATTGTGACACTGGAAAGCGATGATGGCCAAATAGCCTACTACGCTGTGAGTGAAGGGATTCTGGTTAAAATCGGCCACCAAGTGCTCATCTCGGTCAGGGATGCGGTCAGGGGCGATACCCTTGAGGAACTGAAGCAAGCCGTGGACAACCAGTTCCTCCAGTCGATGAAGCAAGAAGAGGCCAGCCGTACCGCTTTGAAGAAACTGGAGGCCGATACCATTCGGCGGTTCATGGAACTGGGGGAACGAGTCCGATGAAGCCGTCCGACTATAACTCGAAGCACGAGAAAGGTCCGGCTCACAGTGCCAAGATTGATCGGGACGCGAGGCGCCGCCTGAAAGCACAACGGGAGAAGAATAAAAATATCTGGTACGGCATGGGTATGTTCGGCCTGGTGGGGTGGTCAATAGCCATTCCGACCCTGCTGGGAGTAGCTTTGGGGATGTGGATTGATCGCCGGTGGCCAAGCCCTTATTCCTGGACGTTGATGCTGCTCTTTGCTGGCCTGATGGTTGGCTGTATCAACAGCTGGCACTGGATCAAACAAACAGGCAAGGACGACGAGTGAGGATGACCATGGAATACGCTGTTGTGTTTCTCGCCGGCATAGCCTTGGGTTGCTTTTATTTTGGCGGCTTATGGCTGACCACGCGCTCCGTGGCGCGAGTGCCCAAGGGGCAGGTACAGCTCATATCTTCGTTTTCGCCGGCATTGAAAATGTTCCTGAGTTTCATTGGCAGGATGGGTGTCACCCTGGCGGGCATGTACTGGTTGATGCAGGGAAATTGGATCCGTGCGCTTATGGCCTTGCTGGGCATCCTGCTGGCCCGGTTTCTCGTCAAATACTGGGTAAGCTCCGTGGTGCGGAAGGAGGTGTCCGAATGACCATCAGTCCTGATGCCATCATCTATTTTTATCTCGGTCCATTTCCGGTAAATGCGACCCTTGTCTTTACCTGGGCAGTGATGGGTATTTTGGTGCTCCTGTCCTGGCTGGTCACGCGGAACATATCGAGTGAGGTGTCTATGTCCCACTGGCAAAATTTTCTTGAGATCACCGTTTCCGAAATCCAGACACAAATACGAGAGGTGAGTAATCAGGAGGCCCGCCACTACATCCCCTTTATCGGCACCCTATTTTTGTTCATCCTCACCGCCAATGTCCTGAGCGTTATTCCCGAATTTTCCCCTCCGACCGGCTCCTTCTCGACAACCGTGGCGCTCGCCATCTGCGTCTTCATTGCCGTGCCTCTCTATGGCGTGTCCAGTAAGGGTTGGAGCAGTTACCTCAGCGACTATGTCAAACCGACCTTCATCATGCTACCCTTCAATATTATTGGTGAAATATCCAGAACCCTTGCCTTGGCGGTCAGGCTGTATGGCAACATGATGAGTGGTACAGTTATTGTTGCTATTCTTTTAGGGATAACCCCCTTGTTCTTCCCGGTTGTTATGCACGCTTTAGGTTTATTGACAGGTGTCATCCAAGCCTACATTTTTTCAATTTTAGCCATGGTGTATATTGCTTCAGCCAGTAAATCAGCAAAACGAAACAATCATCAACCCCCCTCAGCCTAGGTACGTCGTATGGATATGGTAACTATCATTGCGGTTAGCTCAATTGTTGTTGCCGGATTCACCATTGCTCTCGGCAGCATCGGACCAGCGCTTGGAGAAGCCAGGGCTGTGGCCCAGGCTATCAGTGCCATTGCCCAACAACCCGATGAGGCAAACACCATCACGCGGACGCTTTTTGTCGGTCTGGCCATGATTGAATCAACGGCCATCTACTGCTTTGTGGTGTCCATGATTCTGATTTTCGCCAATCCTTTTTGGAATTATGCGATCAATCATGCGGGGAAGTGAGCGATGTCCGTCAACTGGATGACCGTTATTGCCCAGATATGCAACTTTCTCATTCTGATTTGGCTGCTGAAACGTTTTCTGTACGGCCCCATCCTGCGGGCGATGGATAAGCGCCAACAACATTTGGCGGAAATTCAGGAAGCGGCCCGCCGGAAAAGCGCCGAGGCAGAAGAAGCTGTTGCGTCGTATACGGCCCTGACCGCTGACCTAGCGAACGAGAAACACCGGATTTTAAGCGATGCCAAAATCGCGGTGGAGCAGGATCGTCAAGTGTATTTGGAGCATGCTCGAAAAGACGTGGACCGCATCAAAAATGACTGGATTCTGTCCATGCAGCGGGAGCAGGACGCCTTTCTTCAGCAGGGACGTGTCTTGATTGGCCAGGGGGCCTGTCAATTGGCCCGAAGGATCCTGCATGACCTTGCTGGAGCCGATCTGGAGCGGGGGATGGTGGCGGTGTTCATAGAAAAGCTGCGCACCCTTTCGCCCGAGCAGCAGCGCCAATTGCGGGTTGCGGCTGGGCGTGATGGTGCACCGATACGGATCCACAGCTCCTTTGCTCTCGACGCAGGCCAACAAGAACAACTTGCCGCCATGCTCTTGCCTCTGGCGGAGACAATTGGGCCGGTAGACTTTGTGGTGAGCGATAACCTGATCGCCGGCATCGAGCTGGATGTCGGCGAAAGGCATTACGGCTGGAGCATTGAGGAGTATATGCACGATCTTGAGCAGTCGCTGCAACGATATATCGAGAAGGGCCTCCCTTCGCCGGACCACGAACATGCTTGAGTTCATTATCCAGGATATGTCCCGGGTCTTTGCGACGCTTGCCGAGGAAACAAGGACCGCTTTACAAGCCACGGAAGTCGGTTATGTGGTTGCCGTGGGGAGCGGCATTGCCCGGGTGGAAGGATTGCCCAGTGTCAAATCCCAGGAACTGCTGCTGTTTCACGGCGGCGTGCCCGGGATAGCCTTTAACATCGATCCCTATGAAATTGGCGTCATTCTCCTCGGGGAGTGTGCCAACATCGCAGCAGGAACCAAGGTCTACTGCACCGGGCGAGTGGTTGATATTCCCGTGGGCGATGCGCTGTTGGGGCGAGTTATCAGCGCAACTGGCGCGCCCCTGGATGGAGAAAGTGGTATCGAAGCTGTCGAGCGGTTGCCCGTTGAACAGGAGTCCCCTTCGATTATGGATAGAGCCCCGGTGGTCACACCCCTGGAAACAGGCATTAAGGTCATCGATGCCCTGGTACCCATTGGCAAGGGGCAACGGGAGTTGATTCTCGGGGATCGGCAAACGGGTAAAACTGCCATTGCCTTGGACACCATCATCAATCAGCAGGGCAAAAACGTGTTGTGCGTCTACTGTGCCATCGGTCAACGCGGATCAGCAGTTGCCCAGTTGATTGCCTCCCTGCGGCGCCATGGTGCCATGGCCTATACCGTTGTTCTGGTTGCCGGTGGTGACGAATCTCCTGGACTGCAATTCATCGCCCCCTATGCCGCCACCAGTATCGCCGAATATTTCATGCGCCAGGGCCGCGATGTCTTGGTTGTCTATGACGATCTGACCCGACACGCACGGGCCTATCGCGAACTTTCGCTGCTATTGCGTCGGCCTCCAGGCCGTGAAGCCTATCCTGGCGACATCTTCTACATTCATTCCCGCCTGCTGGAGCGTTCCACCCATCTGCGTCCCGAATTGGGCGGCGGATCCCTAACCGCCATACCCATCCTGGAGACCCAGGCGCAGAACCTCGCCGACTATATTCCCACCAATCTTATCTCGATCACCGATGGTCAAATCTATCTTTCCCCTGATTTTTTTCAGAAAGGGGTACTGCCTGCGGTCGATGTCGGCAAGTCGGTATCCCGGGTCGGGGGCAAGACACAGCTGCCAGCCTACCGCGCTATTACCGGCGATTTACGCCTTGCCTATGCCCAATTCGAAGAACTGGAAAGTTTTGCCCGCTTCAGCACACGACTGGATCACGAAACCCTGATGACCATCGAACGGGGGCGCAGAATCCGCGAGGTGCTCAAACAGCCGCAATACACGCCGCTGACTACGACCGAGCAGATCATCATTCTCTTGGCAGCCACCGAGGGGTATCTGGACAATCTTGAACTCCAGGAGATTGCCGATGCCGAAGAGCGGCTGCAGCAGGCGGTCTTAAACGAACTGCCTGATTTAGAACAACAGATTTTTGACGGCAAGGTGCTCGGTGACGGCGACAGGCAACTCCTGGCGGAGAGTATCCAGCGAGTTGTGCAAACATACAGGGGGTGAGGCTGTGGCCACCTTGGAGAGTCTGGTTCGCAAGATGAAGAGTGTTGACGACCTCCAATCCATCGTGCGCACCATGAAGGCCATGGCGGCGGCCAACCTGCGTCAATATGAACGGGCTGTCGAGTCTCTCCAGGACTATCATCATACCGTAGCATTGGGGCTGCAGATTGTTCTCAAGGGCAATGGCGCCAAAAGGATGCCCCCAATAGCATTGCCTCGTAAGAAAGGTGCGCTGCTCGCTGTGGTGATCGGGACGGATTATGGATTTGCCGGTCAATTCAATGAAGAGATTATCCGGTACGCATTGCACGTGCTCAGCCACGACCACCATAGCGGATGCCATGTGATTGCGGTTGGTGCGCAGATTGCGGCCGGGCTCACCGCCTTGCAACGAGTCATTGCAGCATCCTACCCCTTGCCGTCCTCCCTTGCCGGTGTCAATCCGCTCGTCCAACGCTTACTGCTGGAAATTGAACGCATAAAAGCTGACCAGGATATCGAGGAAGTCGTTCTGCTGTTCAATAGACCAGCAGCTGCAACGACCTACGCCCAGGAAAAAATCCGGCTATTCCCAGTCCTCATGGACGATTTGCAAAGTAAAACCGGTAAGTGGCCGTCACGATCAATACCGATCTCTGCCATTGCCCATGAACAGATGCTGAGAGCACTGGTACGTGAGTATATTTACGTCAACATCTTCAGATCGATAGCCCTTTCGATGGCCGGCGAGAATGCCAGCCGTCTGGCGGCCATGCATGCCGCCGTCAAAAAAATAGAAGAGGTTTCGGACGCCCTGACCATGGAGTATCGCCAGAACAGGCAAAATGCCATTACCGGAGAACTGCTTGATATTATTTCCGGGTTTGAGGCGCTTTCCCAATAGAGAAAGAGCCTGTGACACGGCAAAGCCACTGGTCACTGACTGTGTGTCTAGGTCGCAATTCTTTTTCACAAAACGAATTGGAACAGATAGCCGGCAGAAACCGCCATACCCAAGATGACCGTTAAAAAAGCGATTATCATGGGCATGCGAAACATCGACTTCAACAAAATGACTTCCGTTAGGCTGGCACCGGCGCCGCCTATGATCAGAGCCATAATGGCTCCAAGTCCCATACCCTTGGTCACCAGAACCGCACTCAGAGGGATAAGTGCTTCAGCCCGCACATAAAGCGGAATACCGATGACTGCGGCAATAGGGACTGCAAGCGGGCTGTCGCCACTGGCATATCTGGCAATGAATTCTGTGGGGACAAACCCATACACCAGGGAGCCAAAGGCAACACCCAGCAGTAGATACAGAAATATAGCCTTGAACTGGAGCCAACCATCCAGAAATGCCCGTTTTAACTTAAGCATAAATGCTGGGGCGTCCGTTTCAGTGGTGGCCGTACAACAAGCTGGTGAAAACGTAGGCAGTGCGGAACAACAGGTTTCGACAAGGGGCGTGCGGCAGGAATCTTGTACAGAGGCCATCGGAAAAGAAGCGCAGCAAGAACCTTGAGCAGGCTGCGTACTTCCTGCTTCCGTGGCAGGATTCTTCCCCGCCGGATTTGCGGTGGGCGGGTTGGGGGAGCAGCAACTTGCAGCGGGAATTTTCCCTTCGGGGATAACATATCGTTCAAAACCAAGGTCCTCCAACACTAAACCACCGACAATGGAAACCATCAAGGCGACAAAGGTGTACACCACCGTCACTCGCATACCAAAGGTAACCAGGAACATCCCGATAATAATCGGATTCAGCAATGGCGAGGTGAACAAAAAGGTGAGTGTGTGGCCAAACCCTACCTTGGCCTTCAGCAATCCACGCAGCATAGGGATGGTTGAGCAACTGCAAAACGGGGTGATCGCCCCCAAAAATGCAGCGAAAATATACCCCAAACCCTTTTTCCCGCTTAAAACAGCCTGGATCTTTGAATCAGGGATATACTGCTGCAACAGACTCACTCCAGCGCTAATCAGAAGGAAAAGCGCGGAGAGTTCAAACCCAAGGAATAAAAACATCCCAAGGGTATCTTTAATCATCAGGTAATACGCATCCATGGCAAAACCTCCATTATTTTTATTTTTCTAAAATAATGGAAATGTTTTCCTTGTCAATACATTTCTGTTATTTTAGAAATATTGAAACAAGGGAGGGATCATATGGAAATTGAAGCTGTTGCGGCCGCATTGAAAGAACTGGGACACCCTACCCGGCTAGGTGTGTACAAAACGCTTGTCAAGGCCGGAGAGCGAGGGTTGCCCGTGGGAGATTTGCAAAAAAAATTGGATGTCCCCGGGTCCACATTGAGTCATCACATTGCCGCACTGGTTTCTGTGGGGCTTGTCCGGCAGGTGCGGGAAGGAAGGATACTTTATTGTATCGCTCAGTATGAGGTGCTTGACGTCATAATGGGTTTTCTCATGGAAGAATGCTGTGTTGATCAGGTCGGAGCCCACACTTTCTGCGGTAAAAATCTCAAAAAATCTTCATAAGAAGTGAGCCAAAACAATCAACGATTAAGCGGTAATTCCTTGCGGGCTTTCCATGTAAAAATCTGCAGTTACATGCAAAAAAATTATCAACAGGATGAGGTTCTGCCATGCAACAGTCTGGAGAAAATATGATCGCGAAAAAAGTAAGCTGGTATGAGGCTGTAGCCATTCTGGTTATCATTGCAATTACTTGGCTCGATGAAATCCTTGACATCCCCTACGTCTTACTCGGCGGTCCGGCAACTCCGATAAACTGGCGTGAATCCTTATTTGAGAGCCTGATTATCACGATTGTAGGGGTGGTTATCATCCGCCACACTTATAAATTACTCGTTCGAGTGAGCTACCTGGAAAGCATATTGCCAGTGTGTCCCTCCTGCAAGAAGATCAGAGTTGATCGAGAATTTTGGCAAGATATCGAACGGTATATTCAGGAACGGGCAAAATCCGATTCAACCTATGGTATCTGTCCGGATTGCATAGATAAATATTATCCGGAAATAGGACACACGAAGAAATGATCACAGTACGAGCGGACTGGAGAATGTATGAAGAACTTTCTTGAGCAGCCAAGTCGTTATCTTTTCTTTACAGGGAAAGGTGGCGTAGGCAAAACTGCCCTTGCCTGTGCTTCTGCGATCCGCCTTGCTGAAATGGGCAAACGAATCCTCCTTGTCAGCACAGACCCAGCCTCAAACCTCGATGAGATGCTCGGGATCCAACTCTCTCTGCGAGCGACTGCCGTGCCGGGTGTTGATCGGCTCTCCGCGCTTAATATCGATCCTGAGTTGGCCGCCACCCATTATCGGGAGCGGGTAATAGCCCCCTACCGCGCCATCTGGACAGAATCACAGATCGCCGAACTGCAAGAGCAACTTGCCGGTGCCTGTACGGTGGAAATAGCCGCCTTCGATGAGTTTGCCGAACTCCTGGCCGGGAGTGAAAACGAGGTACCCTATGATCATGTTTTGTTCGATACCGCACCGACCGGACATACTTTGCGACTTCTGCAGTTGCCCAGCGCTTGGACCTCCTTCCTCCAGTCGACGACTCGAGGCGCTTCCTGTCTTGGGCCACATTCCGGGCTAAAAATGGAAGAGGCCCGATTTTCCGCCGCGTTTTCGGCTCTCAGTGATCCGGAACGAACGATCATTGTGCTTGTAACGCGGCCGGATCGTGCAGCGCTGCGAGAAATCGCCCGTTCGTCAGCGGAACTTACTGAACTTGGTCTCCTCAACCAGCAGCTTGTCATTAATGCTGTGTTTGCAGCGGCGGATCCGACCGACCGGACCGCTGCCGCTCTCGAGCGGCGCGGTCGGGTTGCGCTTATAGAGATGCCCGATCGTTTACAGAGCCTTATTCAGATGCGTATTCCTCTTCGCCCGTTCAATATGGTTGGGCTGCCGGCGCTTCGGGCGCTCCTGGACGACACCAAAGCGGCTGAACTTACACATTCTTCCGTATCTTCGGTTCAGCAAACTGATTATCCTCGGCTTTCTGGCCTCATAGACGAGATTGCGCAGTCTGGTAAGGGGTTGGTGATGGTCATGGGAAAGGGCGGCGTTGGCAAGACCACGATCGCGGCAGCCATTGCCGTGGAACTCGCCTCTCGTGGTGCCAAGGTCCATCTCAGTACAACCGATCCAGCTGCTCATCTTGCCACGACCCTTGAAGGGAGTGTCGAAAATCTCTCGGTCAGCAGGATCGACCCCGTCCTAGAAACAAAGGCTTATGTTGATCAGGTGATGAGCACCCGTGGAGCACGGCTTAATAAAGATGAACGGGCACTGTTAGCCGAAGATCTCCGTTCGCCCTGTTATGAAGAAATTGCTGTCTTCACCGCTTTTTCTCGGCTCATCATGCAAGCCCGTTCGACCTTTGTCATTCTCGACACTGCACCAACCGGCCACACCTTGCTCCTTCTCGACACCACCGGGGCATATCATCGGCAAGTGGTCGGTAGCGAGGACACCGCAAATGAGTCTGTAGGTATTGTCACGCCCTTGATGAAACTCAGGGATCCCAAGCACACAAAGATACTCCTGGTCACTCTCGCAGAAACCACCCCAGTCTCAGAGGCGGCACGTTTACAAGCCGATCTTAATCGTGCCGGGGTGGAACCCTACGCATGGGTTATCAATAGCAGCCTTACTGCCTCAGGAACGAGAGATCCATGTCTGGCTCAGCGGGTCACCGCAGAGATTATGCAGATTGACGCCGTACGAACCCACCATGCCCGTCGATTCGCCATAGTTCCATGGATGCCCGAGGAACCGGTGGGACCTGTTCGGCTCCTCTCATTGGCACGCGATGGGGTAAATTCCTCTGTCCCTTCTCTCCGGGAGAGTTAGCATCCATTGTTTGTTCAGCAAGGCAAACATGGCCGGATTCTCTGTTGCAACGATGAGCAGATCGAGCTTTCGGGGAGATTATTCATGCCGAAAAATTAGCTGGACCAAATTGGCTGACTACAACGAACCATGAAAGCTCAGTGCTTCGGCAGGACAAGGCCAGTGCTTCGCTAAAGGCTTGCATATAAATCGGGTTCCCCTCTTTTTAATTGGTCAGGCTGTCCGGAAGAGTTTCTTCAACAAAATCGAGGATAAGGTCACGGACAGAGCGATATGCTTGCAGAATCGCCTCCTCTGAGGAGGTATCTTTGGCTAAGTGCGGAGGGTCGGGAAAGCCTTGATGAATGATGCGTCCGGGAAAGTAGGGGCAGCTTTCATGGGCATGGTCACAAAGGGTGACAACGTAATCAAAGGGCATTGATGGCAATTCATCGATCAGTTTGGATTGCTGAGCGCTGATATCCACCCCGGCTTCCGCCATGACACGGACCGCCAAGGGGTTGAGTCCATGTTTCTCGATCCCGGCGGAATAGGGTTCAATTCTCTCGCCTTTCAAATGGCGCGTCCACCCCTCGGCCATTTGGCTGCGGCACGAATTGCCGGTGCAGAGGAAAAGGATGGTCGTCTTTCGCTGTTCGCTGTTGTTGTTGGATGCGCTCATAGAAACATTTTCAACCCTTTGTGCCGGTACTCGGCGAGGAACGCCTCAACCTGCATCTTTATTTGGTCCCGTATTTTCTGGATTCCAGCCAATTTGGTCTCCCGGTCGCCCTCCAGACGGGAAGGATCGGCAAAAGGCCAATTGAGCCGCAGGGCTCGACCGGGAAAGAGCGGGCACAGCTCACTCGCTTTCTGTGAGCAGACCGTGATCACCACATCATAGCTGCGCCCCTTTTTGAACAGATCAAGCGCTGCCTGGGTGGTGTTATTCTTAAGATCGTAGCCAATTTCGTCCATGACCTCAATCACCAGCGGATTGAGGGTACCAGCTTCCAGCCCGCAGCTTTCGACAAAAAAGTCGTCGCGGCCGAGATGCTTGAGAAAAGCCTCGGCCATCTGGCTGCGGGCTGAGTTGTGTTCACAGACGAAAAGGACTTGGAGCATGGTTTACCTCTCGGGTTTGACTCGCACATGGCAGACCCCGGTCAGGGTCCGCTGTTCATAGGGAAAATATTTATTCTTCAGTCGCAGGGCCACATTAACCAAAGCGATTAACACCGGCACCTCGACCAGAGGACCGATGACCGCAGCAAAGGCTTCGCCGGAGTTGATACCGAAAACGGCGATGGCCACGGCTATCGCCAGCTCAAAATTGTTGGACGCGGCAGTGAAGCTCAAGGTGACGGTCTGCTCGTAGGTCGCCCCTGCTTTCAACGACAGGAAGAACGAGACCCCGAACATTATCAAAAAATAGATGGTTAAGGGCAGGGCAATACGCAACACATCGAGTGGCAGCTGAACTATGTATTCACCCTTGAGCGAGAACATCACTAGAATGGTGAAGAGTAGGAAAATCAGGGTCAACGGGCTAATTTTTGGAATGAACACCGTTTCATACCAGTCTCTGCCTTTCAACTTGATGCCAATCAGGCGACTGAGCATGCCGGCGATAAAGGGGATCCCCAGGTAAATGAACACCGATTGGGCGATTTCGCCGATGGAGACATCGACCACTGCTCCGGACAGGCCGAACCAGCCGGGAATGACAGTGATGAAGATCCAGGCGTAGAGGGAGAAAAACAACACCTGGAAGATCGAGTTGAATGCCACCAATCCAGCGCAGTATTCGGTGTCGCCGTCTGCCAGATCGTTCCAGACAATGACCATGGCGATACAGCGGGCCAAGCCGATGAGGATCAGGCCGACCATGTAGTGCTGCTGGCCGGAAAGCAGGGCGATGGCCAAGAGGAACATCAGCACTGGCCCGATCACCCAATTCTGTACCAGGGAGAGCAGCAGCACCCGGCCATTGCGGAAGACCTGGCCCAGTTGCTCGTATTTCACTTTGGCCAAGGGCGGATACATCATCATGATCAGACCGATGGCAATGGGAATGTTGGTAGTGCCCACTTGAAAGGCGTTGATCACATGCTGGACGCCGGGAACGGCATAACCGAGCATAACCCCGGCGAACATGGCGAGAAAGATCCACAGGGTAAGATACCGATCAAGAAAACTGAGTTGTTTTTGGTGCTGAGACATGGCACATCCTTTGAGAAATAATGTTCAGGAATACATCCAGGTGCAATGCATTGCATTGACGATACGATCATTTTTTAATCCGCCTGGGCGGATGCGTCAATCCCAAACAAGAATAGACTAGATGGAGGTTAGAGGAAGATGGGGATTTGATCAGAAAAGCGTTTGCCGGTTGTATTTTGAGGTTCGAGGAACGCCTCGCGCAGTCTAAATAAAAAGCAAACGGGCTACCAGATGGGCAGCCCGTTTGTACAGTGATTGATGAAAGAGATTACACTTTGATCAGTTTCACCCTGGTGTCATAAAAAGACACGCTGCCGCCAACTTTGTCGATCATGCAGGTGTTCTTCAGATGAGGATCGACCCACATGGCGGCATTGGCATGGACGCCGCCGGCCCGCTTTTTGTCGCCCTTGACAAGTTTGCCGTCAATGGTCACATCCACAGCCCCCGAATCCCAATGACCATGGCCCAGAGTAAAGGTAACCACTCCGGGGCGGATGGTCTCAGTCACTTGGACCTTACCGATCATCGGCTTCTTGTTGCCATTGCCCAGATCCCAGACACCATCCGGATTGGTGGCCGAAACCACCTTGACCTGGTCGCCGGTCTTCACCCCCAGCTTCTTGGCGTCGCCAGTGTGGAGGATAATCGCGTTCTCCGGCATGAGGTCGGTGAGATAGGGCATGGTGATGGTCCGCGCCTTGGTGTGGCGGATATCGCGCTGGGTGATCAGATGGAGCGGATAGCCCTCGGCGAGTTTGGCTGGCTCGTTGCCCAGGGTGTCGGCTACCGGCACATAGCGGGCAATGCCGTAGTAGGACTTGCCGGTGAAGGCATCCTTGCAGCCGGCGGTTTTCTCCTGGTAGAGATTGATCTGCTTGCCGCACTTGTTGGCCACCTGCTCGCCCTTGTAGGTGGCCGCCTGGGCGTCGAAGCGGCCGCCGCGATTCAGCACAGTCACCACCTTGGGCCAGGCAGCACCGGCGATCTTCTGCCAGCGTTCGGCATCAAAGACGTTTTTGGGTAGGTGCCGGCGTGATTTCAAGAACAGATCGATCTCCTCCTGAGAGGCGTCGGCCACCGGTTCCTTGCGGTCCAGGGCGATGTTGGCCACCATGCGGATGTAGAAGTCGTCCGGACGGCTGAAATCCTGGCCCTCGCCGAACCCGTCTTTACCAAATCCCTTGAAGCCTAGCTTTTCTGCAAGGGCGAGCCAGAAGGTCTCGTAGGAGATCGGCTGCTCCTCGCCAAAGACCTTGACCACCTCGTTGGGCGAGGCAATCACTGGCTGTCGGACCGGCTGGATGCGGACTGGCATGTTGGGATGCGAGCCCTGGAACTCCCAGCGCTCCAAGAAGTGGAGATCCGGGATGATGTAGTCGGCATACATCGAGGTCGGCCCGATAAGGATATCGCTGGCGATGTAGAGCGGCAGTTTGTCGAGATCGAGGAGGGCTTGAATCTGGGTATGCCCTGCCGGCAGAGAATAGGTCGGAGCCCCCATGTAGGAGAAGACCACCTTCGCCTGGTACGGATAGCCGTCGGCAATCGATGGCAGGATCTCTTCATAAACATCCGAGGAGATCGGCCACCAATTACGCTTGGCCGGATAGGACTCCTTGCCCTTGAACAGAGTGGATTCCTCGTATTTGATGTCGTGACGGATGATCGAGGTGCCGAAGGTCTTCAACCCCTTTGGTCCCATCTTCTTGAAGTTGAATGGCTGTTTGTCAGTGCTGCTGCTGGTACCGTCAACGTTGAAGGTCGAGGCGGCAATCATCCCGCCCTTCCAGTCGAAGTTGCCGATCAGCAGGTTGAGGTTCATGAAACTGGCGATATTGTAGAAGCCGTTGGTGTGCTGGGCCGGTCCTCGGTGCACATCGACACAGGCTTTCTTGCCGTAGCTGGTGAATTCCTTGGCCACGGCCTCGATGGTAGCCGCATCGGTGCCGCAGAGAGCCGCGTATTCGGAGAGTGTCTTCTCTTTGGCCGTCTCCAGCATCAGTTGCAGGCTACTCTTGACCTTGATTTCCTTGCCCTCGGCATCCTTGAGCAGGGTGTCGACGAATAGATCGCCGCTTACTGCTTGCTTGTCGTCGTTGGGGTCGAAGGCCACCGGTTGACCGTCCTTGATGGTCACCAGATATTCGAAGTCAAACTCCTTGCCGTCCTTGTCGGTGCGTTTCTCGGCTGCCTTCAAACCGATCTCCTGGGCGCGGAGGAACTTGCCGGGCTTGCCCTCTTTATCGAGCTTCACCAGCCAGGCACCGTTGCTCCAGGTCTGTTCCTTGATCACCGTGGCTGCCGCCTTGTTGCAGCAGGCGAGGAACTGGGCGTCATACTTCTTGTTCTCCAATATCCAGCGGGTCATGCCCATAGCGAAGGCGGCATCGGTGCCGGGTAGCACCGGCACCCAACGCTGGGCTTTGGCTGCCAGCTTGGTGCAGCGCGGATCGAGCACGGTTATCTTCAGCTTGCCGTCGGCCATCCGCTGGGTCATGCGCATGGCGCGGTTGGTGGGGCCGTAGTTGCCGTCGAACAGGTTGGCGCCGACAAAGAGGATGTAGTCGCTGTTCTCCTGGTCCGCCTGCCAGTAGAATTTCTGGCCGTCCTTGAAGCTGTTGCCGACATACTGCTCACTCATTGCCTTGCAGGCGAAGTAGAGCGAACCCTGACAGACCGTAGTATGGCCGTGGGTGTTGTTGGTGCCGAAAGCACCGGTGAAGGCGGCGGCGAAATTTGAGCGACCGGCTTTCTTGCGACCCCAGAAGTAGACGAATTGATTGTTCTTGGGTCCGAAGTCGGGATGCTCCGGGTCGATCAGGGCAGCCAAGTTGGCGGCATGTTTGGCCTTGAACTCCTCGATAGCCGCCTGCCGCTCCTCGGGTTTTTTCTTGCGCAGCGCTACGGCATCCTTGCCCATATCCTCGAAGGCCTTGCTGTCGGTCAGGGCATACAACTCTTTCAAGCCGGAAATCTGACGATTCTCCTCGCCGGTTACATGGGCAAACAGTTTGCCGCCACTGACAATCTCCTCAATGGCCTGGTTGAAAGGGATTGTGGTCCACTTGTTTTCCCCACGCTTGCCAGCCCGTTTCAACACCCTGGTCACTCGGTAGGGATCGTAGGCCCCCTGGTGGCCTGCCTGCCCCTTGGGACAGAGACCGGCGTCGACCATGACTGCCGTGGCTGGCGCATCCTTCATCTCCAGATGCGGATGGAGGTTGAAGGGATTGTAGGGATTGCCGTCGATCTTGACCGCAACGCCATCGAGAATCTTGACCTTGATGCCGCAGCCGGTATTGCAGTTGAGGCAGACGGAATAAAGAGTGTTCTCCGCCTTGAGCAGTTCGTAGGCCTCGGCCTGGGTCAGTTCACCGGCCTCGACCCGGGCGATCAGGTCGCGGGCGAAATCGAAATGGGTGGCCACGATGGCGCCGCAACCGGCCAGGGCCGAAGTTTTGAGGAAATCGCGGCGGGAGACGGTTTTTGCATTCTTATTTGCCATAGAGCACCTCCAGCTTTTCGGTGGCGACATAGTAGACCCGTGGCGCGGTTTTCTTGGCCGGCTTGAGCACTTGGACCTTGTTCGCCTTTTTGACCTGGGCGATCAGGCTCTGGGGATCGTTCTCATCGCCAAAATATCCGGACCGGCCGATGCAGGTAGTGATGCACATTGGTAACTGTCCTACAGCAAGGCGGTGGAGACAGAAATGGCATTTGCGGGCATTGCCCACCGGAGTGTTCTTGCCGGAGCGGGGCCATTTCTTGCCATATTCATAGCTGGCCATGGTCTCGTACTTTTGGATTGCCGGCGTACCGTCGCCGTGCATGCCGCCCTGATCCATGGTGCGGGCGTCGTAAGGGCAAGCAGGTACGCAGGCACCGCAACCGATGCACTGTTCGTAATTGATCATGACCAAGCCGGCGCTGAGACCCTCTGTTGACTTCCAGGTGGCTCCGTCCTTGCCCTTAACCGGACAGGCGGCGACACAGGGTGGATTGTCGCACTGCATGCAGGGCCGGGGGAGAAAGGTTCGGCTCACCTTGGGGTATTTGCCCTGCTCGTATTCATGCACCGGACGATAGTACATGCCGGGCGGCAGTTTATTTTCCGAAACACAGCCAACGGTGCAAGCATGACAACCGACGCACTTGCGCAGGTCAATCAGCATGGCCCATCGGCGGCTCTTCTCGGGTGCCTTGAGGGCTCGCTCGAGATCTTTCTGCATCACTACCAGAATATCTTCGTTCTGCATTCCTTTCCTCCTTTGATGGGCTTATTTCTTGTGGCAGCTTTCGCAATTTTCCTTAACGCTGAAGGCCTTTTTGCCGTTATGACAGGCGCCACAGGATTTACCCTGCTCCATGGCCTTCATGGTCACCGCCTTATGCTGCTTGGTGTTGGTATAGAGCTTGGCATGGCAGTCCTGACACTTCAATTCTGCCCCTGTCACATGATTTTCGTGGCTGAAAACCGTGTCTCCTCCCTTGTTTTTCATGGTGACATCGCCGCCGCCGATGCCGGCAAAGGCAACGCTTCCGGATAACATGACAAGTACCGCAGCTCGAGCCCACTTCATGGTCACCTCCCTGGCTAAGGTTTATTGACCGTATAAATATATCCGGCTAGACAGATGTTTACAAGGCGGGAGTGGGAACCGTTGACGTTAATTTTTCGCTGCGGTATTTTGGTGCGATGCAAACAATTACTGAACTGTTCAAATCACTGTCCGATGAAACCAGGCTGCGTCTGCTCATTCTCCTGCAAGGGGGAAGCGAGTATTGCGTCTGCGACTTAATGAACGCGCTTGATATGCCGCAATCGACGGTCTCCCGCCATTTGGCCTATCTGAAACGAAACGGATGGCTACAGGATCGGCGAGGTGGGGTATGGATGTATTATTCCTTGAAGAAAGACATGGATGCCTTTCTCCAGGCCCAACTGGTTCTCCTCATCAATCAGTTGGCGAACAATCCTGTCTACAGGGCTGATAAGCGGCGCCTTGAAGCGTACCTGCAGGCCAAGAACCCCAATTCCTGCAAATAACTGGGAGGAGCCATCATGTATCGGGGGTGGCCGTTCTCTTGTCTTCCCCGGCTTGAATGGCTCCAGATAGAGATTAGTTCCGACTGCACGGCCAACTGTTTTTATTGCCCCCGAACCGTGTACAAAGACCGATGGCTCACTCAGCATATGGAGGAGAGCCTTTTCCGCCGCTTGCTGCCAGCTTTCAAGAAAATTCGCTTCGTCCACCTGCAGGGCTGGGGCGATCCTTTCACTCACCCTCAATTCTTTGACTTTGCCCGCCTTGCCAAACATGCCGGCTGCCAGGTGGGAACCACCACCAACGGTATGCTGCTCAACGAGCGGATATGCGAACAGTTAGTCGAAGAACGCATTGACACAGTCGGGTTTTCCCTTGCCGGAACCGGCGCGGAGAACGATCACTATCGCCAAGGCACACGCCTTGAGAAAGTGTTGTCAGTCATTGAGGACATCCACCGGGCAAAGCAGCGAACTGGTGCCGACCGGCCACACCTGCACATTGCCTATCTTTTACTCAAGTCCGGGATAGCATACCTTGACCGTCTACCTGATCTGTTGCGCAACAGAGGTATTGCACAGGTGGTTATCAGTACCTTGGATGCGGTCGGCAGCCCTTTGTTGGCGAATGAAACGTTCTCGCCCGAGGATCGACTTGAAATGGACGAGGTGCGGCAGCATCTGGAAGAGGTTGTCGACGCCGGGCGCAAGGTGGGCCTGACCATCTACTACCGGCTCCCGGCAAATCCGAAAAAACAGGAGGGAGACCGACAATACATTGAAGATGAATCGTTCATTCCAATCCCTGAGCCGCAAATGTGCAGCGAAAATGTACAGTGTGCTGCCTTTATAGGCGTGACCGGCAACGTGTCGCCTTGCGTTTTTGTCAATTTGCCCATAACCGCTCCACCACCTGATCCTGCCGATTCCATAGCTCACCCCTATCGTCCCGTCGTGTTTGGCACCATAGCGAATGCCCGTTTTGAAAAAATCTGGCATTCACAGCCGTATGCATCCTTCCGCAAGGCTCATCACTCCGGCGCCATTCCAGCTGCATGCGAGCTGTGCACAAAGTTTTCTCGATAATAACCCTACTCTTTCACTAAGTTGCAGAATCAATCACCCCAAGGTAAAAACAGGTCAACAATCCTGAAAAATAGAGAAACTGTTTAGGCCACCGTTTCCATCCAAGCCATTGGGTCATTGCTTTTTTCCTCAGAGATATGGATGTCTGGCTAAATGCTACATCCGATGATTTTCTCTTACCAAATCGCATTGTCGGAATAAATGAAGTCCAACACAAAACGGAGACTTTCCTAGCCGTGGCCAGTTATTATATTCGATTTAAATACAATATGTTGAATGTCGCGCCACCCGTCGTTGTCAGGTGAAAATTCTCTCAGTCTCCCCCTGAAACCCCCTCTGTTTTTCCCCTCAACTACTTCCAAAACGATGTCACGCAGCAGGTGCGATGTCATCACCCCGGAAAAAAGAAGAGAGACCGATTGGAACGGTCGCCTTTTCCATTTTCACCAGGGATATGATCATCCATGCAGTCCATCATTCTGTCTTTAGCCAGCCGATACGCTCTTTCCACCGCCGAAGTCATCCAGGAAATCGAATCCGCTTTTGCTCGCCAGCTCTCCCAGTGGTACCGCCGGGAAGTCATGGTCTTTCTCCGGGAGGGTATGCAACTGGAGGTTGTGGCCTACGGCAAAAAGAACGGCCTTCCTGTGCAACGCACTCTCGATCTTCCGACTGTTCTTTCCCGCAATCAATTCAAGACCATTCTGGAAAACCACCTGGCCACTGCCGCAGTTATCAAACAGGTCCGCCAGCTCAAAGGGTTTGAGCGGCAGCTGCTCTGGGGCGAAGTCATCCGTAATCGGGCCTGCGACCATCTCCTGGTTGAAACCGAGATCATCCCGGACGAACCGATTATCGCCATCTGTCCCGTCAACCGGATCGGCCTGCATGAACGCCATGCTGGCCGTTTTCAGCCTGGCCAACGCCGGGCCTTCCACCTGCGCCGAATCGAACCGGTGCTTGTGAACGGCACCCCTCGTACCAAAGTCATCCTGGATCGGGTCTCGAAGACTCTGACCGAAAATTTGCTCCGCCATCATCTGGGCGATGCGGCAGATCGGTTTCACTTCCGCTGCCTGAAACGCTACGTCGGCCACAAGAGCATTGTCCTGACCACAAGAAGGTTGCCGCGCGAGGTAATCATCGCGGTGGACCGGGAACTCCAGGAACGGATCGAGGTCCGGATCGTCAAGGCCTTGTCATGAAGGCACCAGAACAGGCAGAGCCGAAGGTGCCCTGGACCCACATCGGACAAGGCGTACACCTCGATCATCCCCAGACGGTCATGGAACTGGGTGTGCCCGACAGCCATCGCAAGGGCCATTTTTGGTGTTTCGGTACCACCCGGGTCGGAAAGACCCGGATTATGGAGCACATCATCGAGCAGGATATCTGCAAGGGGTATTCGGTGGTGGCCATCGACCCTAAGGGCGATATCGATCTGTTCTCCAAGATCACCCAACTGGCCCATGAGACCGACCGGCTCGACGATCTGATGCTGATCACCCCGATCTTCCCCCAGTACAGCGCCATCCTTGACCCCTTGTCGTCCTACTACATGCCCGAGGAACTGGTGGCCCATATCACCGCCGGGGTGGCCATCGGCCGAGAACCGTATTTCTTCGGGGTGGCCTACGAGGTCAGCCTGGTGGTGGTCCAGGCCCTGATCATGCTGGCCGAGCAAGCCGGAACAAAGCCTTCCTTCAACCTCAATGACATCAAGAACCACATCAGCCATCAGGATCTGGAGCAGCTCAAGGAGAAGATCGACTACATTGACAGCCCGGAGGCCAAGCAGCTCTCCCTGGACATCCAGAAGATCCTCTCGACTCCGGCGGACTACTACTCCAAGGTGGCCAGCTCGCTGCGGGTGGCGCTCACCGAGCTGACCTCGGGTAATGTTGGCAAGATCATCGGAAAAGCTGACGAGAACCGCTTCATCCAACGGCTGGAAGAAGGCAAGGGCATCATCCTCGTGGTGCAGTTGGGATCACTGTTGACCAAGCGGGCCGCCTATACCGCCGGTAAGGTGATCATCTCCATGATCCAGGCCTTTGTCGGTCGAGTCTATTCCTCAGGCAGAGATGTAACGCCCTCGCTGGTGTTGCATATCGACGAGGCCCAGTCCGTCCTCTACCAGGGGATCGAGGACCTCTTTGCCAAGGCCGGCGGGGCCGGGGTGTTCATCCACGGCTACTGTCAATCGATCAGCCAGTTGTATGCCGAGGTGGGTGAAGATCGAGCCAACACCATCCTCGACAACTGCAACACCAAGCTGTTCATGCGGGTGCCGGATCCCAGCACCGCCAATTACGTCTCCGAACACCTGGGCGAAGAGAAACGGTTTTCTCCCATCATTTCCCTGGGAGGCAACGTCTCCATCCGCGAGACTGAAGAGGTACGGATTAAGCCGAGCGAAATCCTCAAGATGAAACCCCGCGAACTTTTTCTCATTACCTACTCCGGCACCTACAAAGGGGTGACCGCCACGGTTGAGGAGGGCAGGCTCAAGGTGGTCTTTCCGGATCTGGCCGGAGAGACCATCATCAAAAAACAAACCAAGAGCGGTTGATGCTGAGCATCTGGCCGACGATCATCCTGGGGGTGGCTTTGGTGCTGGTTGGCGTTGCCGGCATACTGGTGCTGCGGGGTGAGGAGCAGGACGCCCCCTCGTTCCTTGAACAGATGACGCTGAGCGCCCTCTCGCAGCGGTGGGTCAGGCCCAGATCATCTACCCGGATAGAGGGGGTGAAGCATATCTCGGAGCGGCCCGCCTCTGGCGGAACGAGCAGGTGATTGCCGAAGGCGTCGAGAAGTTTGAACTCGTGCATCCACGCGCTCAGTCCTTTGCCAGCCAGTTGCGGGCCTGGTCCTTTTTCAACCAGGCACCCGGGCAGCGTGCGGTCTGTTTGGAGGTTGTTCGCCTGCTTGACCGTGAAGGGCAGTGCCCTTCGGTGGTCGATGTCCAGGGCGATGTGGAAGCCGCCTGGGAACAGAACACCTATCGAATCCTGGCTAAGACCACGCTGATTGAACATTCCCTCAACGTGGCCGAACAAGTGGTCAAACTGCTCTCCGACAATCAGGCCTGGCATGTGATCCCGGATACCATGGTGGCCGCCTTGGGACATGACCTGGGTAAGCTCAAATCAGCGCGGGGTTCGCTCTATGCCCTGGGCGAGCATCCCCTGGCCGCCGGCGCCATCATTTCCGCCATCCCTGGGTTCAAGGAACTCTCCCGCAAGGAGGACATCCTCCGGGCCATCAAGATGCACCACAAGATGCCCGAGGGGTTACTGGGCAAGACCCTCAAGAAGGCTGATCAGCAGGCCCGGCAGCAGGAACTGGAACGGTGGGTGGGAGTGGAGGCAACCGAGGAAATCAAGGAGTCGCACGAAGAGGAAGCGAAAGAGAAGCCACTACAACCGTCATCCCGGGAAGCGGTGCAACGGGTGCAGGCTGATATCTATGGGGAAACCATCGATTCCACGTCAAGCCGGGAAGAGATCGCACCGCCTCAGCGGATGGACATCTCCAGTTGGTTCGATGCCGCTGGATTTTTGGCCATGCTCAAGCCCTACATCAACCGGATTGAGGGTCGGCGCTTTCTGGCCTTCTCCATGACCGATGGATTGGTCTATTTCCAGGTCAAGGTCTTGGAAGAGGTGGCCCGCAAGCAGGCTCAAGATGCCGGCTGCATGGAGATCGCCACCATGGCCCAGGATGATCCCACCATGCGCCAGGTGCTGTTCAGTGTTGTGCAGCAGTTGCGCCAGCAGCATGAAGTGATTGCCACCCATTTGATCAAGGCGACCTATTTCGGCGGCTACTTTCTGGTGACCAGGAAGTTCAACACGAAGATGCGAGGATACTATACCCCCTTCCATGCCGAGGCCTTTGGCTCCATCGCCGAGATGGAACGGGCCAAGCCGGATCTGCTTCGCGACATCCTCAGTGTCAGTCCCTATACCGGCAGTGAACAGGTGAGCTGATGGCCAAGGAACGGGAAGCCAAAGGGGCAAACGACACCAATGCCCAGATTATTACCACCGAGGGAGGCCGGATCTACAAGCCGGTCAACCTGCTCAGCGCCATATCCGAGATCCAGCAGTTCTATGTGATCGAGAGCAAGGGGCAGAATATTCCGGCCGAGTTCCTGACATTGGAGCGGACCATCGATTTTTTCAAGATCGGCTTGAAGAGCGGGTTCAACGAGGGCATTGCCCTGGTATTGCTGTTCCCGGTGTTCCACTTCTACCTCTTTCCCTTTGTCTTTCTCCACCTCGACTGGTTCAGCCATCTGCTCTTTGGTTGCATCCCCTATCTGCCCCTGATCATCAACACTCTCATGTGCAGCTACATCAGCCGCTACTTTGTCGGCAACATCACCCGCAAGGCGGTCAACTCGCTGCTTTCCGGCCGGGCGCTCTCCCTGCTGCTTAAGGCCTTTGTGGTTTATGTCATCTATTTGGTGCTGTTCCGGTTGAGCACCCCGGAGAACATTGGTCAGCTGGCTAGCCAGTTCGGCGCAAAAGCTCACGAAATCTATCACGGCTTCTTTGCCATCAAGCCGCATCTGGTGCCCCTGGCCACCAAGAGCAGCCTGCTCATGGTGCTGGCGGTGGTGTTTCCTTACGGATCGGTCTATCTGCTTGACTGCTGGCATCGCCACCGGATCAAGCGCAACATCCAACGTATTTCTGCCTAAACAGCAGCGGAGGTTCAACCATGGAACACGAAGAAAAAAAACAACGTCCCTCTTGGCAGGAGATTGAAGAGAGGAAAATCAATCTGGTGAAGGAAAAGGGCTCACGGGTCATGCGAGTCAACTCGCCGATTGGTTCGACCATGTTCAGTATCCTGCGGCAGTTTGACATGGCCTATGCCAATTTCAAGGGCCGGCTGGGAGAGATGGGCGGCATCACCTATGAAGAAGGGGCTGCCTTGATGGAAGAAGGGCGAGAGATCGTGATGGCCTTCTCTGATTTCACCGCACGGCTCAGCCGAAGGGTCAATTTCCGCTACTATGCCCCCAATGAAATCAAAGACTATCTGGAGTTACTCAAAGCTCAGGAGAAGAGCGAAGAGGCTTCGCGTGACGCAGAGGGGGCGGTTTCGGCCGAGTCATGACCCACCAAGGCAATTGCACCTTGCCTTGGTGGGCAAGGTCTGCTATCTCGCAAGCCATGAAACGGTTTTTCCAATTCCCCTCTACATGGAGCAGTCATGAACAAAACCGAATTGATTGATAAGGTCGCCAAAGAAAGCGCCTTGAGTAAATCAGCCGCCGAACAGGTGGTGAACAGCGTCTTCTCAGCCATCGCAGAGGCGATGAAGACCGGCGACAAGGTGACTCTGGCCGGATTTGGCACCTTCTCCACTGCTGACCGAGCCGCCCGTGAAGGACGAAATCCGCAATCGGGAGAAAAGATTGCTATTCCAGCTAAAAAGGCAGTGAAATTTAAACCTGGTTCGAAGCTTGTTGATGTTATTCAATGCCCAGAGAATTGATTCGGTCAACAGCTTTCAATTTATGTTCGTTGAGAAGGTGGGTGTAGCGTAAAACCATCTGTAAGGTGCTGTGTCCGAGTATCGCTGCCAAGGTTCTGATATCGGTGCCTGCCATGAGCATCTGGCTAGCAGCAGTATGGCGAAGGTCATGCATGTGCAAGAGTGGCAACTTTGCACGTTCCCTGGCTCTGTCAAATGAAGGTCTGAACCTTGAAGATGGAATGTTTTGGGCGTGCTGGCTTTTTCCTTCTCCTTTGAGAAAGACGAATTCATTGTCAAAGGCAGTTTTTTTCAGATCTTCAAGGGCTGTAATAACAGTTTTTGTTAAAGGGACGGTTCTTGGTTCATTTTTCGTAATATAGAGGGTCAGGGAGCGTCTATCGAAATCAATCTGGTGCCATTTCAATCCGGCAGCTTCACTTGGGCGCATCGCCGTGTGGAGCAGGATCAACACGTAAGGATACAGCCTTTTATTGCGACTAGCCTTGCATTCTTTGAGCAAACGTACAGCTTCATCTTCTTTGAGAAAGAAAATCCTCCCTTTGGGAACCTTTGGGCGTTCAATCGATTTGACAGGATTTTCAATAGGTAGTTCCCATTCTTTGCAGGCTTTGATGAAAAGGTGAGAAAGAAGAGCCAATTCCAACCGCACCGCATACGCAGATACTGATTTTAAACGTTGGTCCCGATATTTTGCGACGACGGATGGTGTGATATCGGGTAATAAAGTGTTCCTGCCAAATTTTTCTTTCAGAAGTTTTGCTATTCTTCTTTCCCGTTCCTGGGTTGTCAGGGCTTTTTGGGAAGTAACTGTTTCCAGATAGCGGTCAAAGGCCTCGTCAAGCGTACGATGAGCACGGCGCGGGTCTTTGAACCGCTGGTTTTTCATCTCCGCTTCCATTTCTGCTGCCCAGATACGTGCCTCTCCTTTTGTGTCGAACGTCCTGCTTATCGACTCGTATCCCTTGACGCGAACAGTAATGGTGTATGTCGTTTTCTTTTTCCCTTTTCTTGTGAGGATTCGAGCCATTTTGCCACCCTCGTTTTTGTTCCATTTTTGTTCCACTTCTTTCGTCAAAATATAGCAAAAGAGAGCACGAGAAAGCAAAAGGAATTTGTAAAGGAGGGGAGGGGAGGGGAGAAGAAAAGGGCTAACATCTCTCTATTTTCGAGATGTTAGCCCTTATTTTCTTTTGGTACCCGGAACGAGAATCGAACTCGTACAGCCAAAGGCCGAGGGATTTTAAGTCCCTTGCGTCTACCAGTTCCGCCATCCGGGCAGGATGGGGATTTTATACACTCCTCCGGTCGGTTTGTCAAACGGAGAAGCTTTTGAAGTTCCGGCAGGTTAACAGTGGCGTTTGGCTTTGCGGGTATGCTATGATGCCGCGATGTTTCTCGGGGTTTCCATTACGATCATCCATAAAGAGCATGCGCAAAGTCATCATTATAACAGTGGCCTTTATCTTGTTGGTTCTCATCGGAACCTTCGGCTACATGATTCTCGAGAACACCGGGTTTTGGATGGGCATGTATCTGACCATCATCACCGTGTTCACCGTGGGCTACGGCGACATCGTGCCCATTCATCCCTCGGGACGCATTTTCACCGTCTTTCTGGTGATCACCAGCGTCGCCTTTGTTTTTTATACCTTCACCAAGATCACCGAGACGATGATCGAGGGCGAGCTGCGCGGTTTGTACAAGAGGAGAAAGATGAACAAAGAGATCGCCCGGTTGCGGGACCATTACATTATCTGCGGCTTTGGTCGGATCGGCAAGGAAATCTGCAGGATTCTCCAGGAGCACCACCGTCCTTTCCTGGTGATTGAAAAGGACGAGGAGGAAATCAGAACCCTGGAGGAGTTGGGCTATCTGCGCTTGCAGGGGGACGCCGCCGACGACGAGGTACTGCAGACCGCCGGCATCGAGCGCGCCAAAGGGCTGGTGTCGGTGGTGGCCTCCGATGCCGACAACCTCTACATCACCCTCACTGCCCGCGGTTTGAACCCGGTTCTGTATATCATGGCCCGTTCCAGCGGCGGCCCCGGTGTGCAGATCAAACTCAAGCGGGCTGGAGCCTCGAAGGTGATTTCGCCCTATTCGATCGGCGCCCGCCGCATGGCCCATCTCATTGTCCGGCCAACGGTCGCCGATTTCATCGACCTGACCATGCGGGCCGGCGAACTCGATCTGATCATGGAGGAATTGCAGGTCGGCCCCGCGTCGCATCTCAGCGGCAAGAACCTGATCGAGTCCGAGATCCGCAAGAAGTACGACGTGATCGTGGTGGCGATCAAACGTCAGGATGGAAGCATGCTGTTCAATCCCAAGCCCGACTCGGTGATCATGGCCGGCGATATCCTCATCGTCCTGGGCGCCAGCGAGCACATCCTCGGCTTGGGTAAGGAGATGTGAACGCCGCGACCAGTCAGCTTCTCATTCCAATTCGCGTTCAGTTGTCATGTATCCTCGGGCGGGCACGATTTTTGGGCGTACCCGCCCTTGTATCTTGAAGGCAAAGACGAATCAGACCGAACGAACGATGGTCAGCATCTCCCGCACCGCATTTTCCAGCCCGACCAGCACCGCGCGGCTGATCACCGCATGGCCGATGCTCAACTCCTCGATATAGGGCAGGGCGGCGATGGGGTGGGTGTTGCGGTAGTCGAGCCCATGACCGGCGTTGACCCGCAGACCTGACTCATAAGCCAGTTCCGCGGTCTGCTCGATCAGCCGGAACTGCTGTTCCTGCTCTTCCATGGTCCGAGCCTCGCAGTAGCGGCCGGTGTGCAGTTCGACAAAGGTGGCGCCCACATCGAGCGCCGCCTGCACCTGGGCCGCATCCGCATCGACAAACAGCGACACCGGTATCCCCGCCTTGCGCATCTTGTCGATGGTCTTGGTCAGTTTCTTGGCATTGGCCAGCACATCCAGACCACCTTCGGTGGTCAGCTCCTTGCGCTTCTCGGGCACCAGGGTAACCATGTCCGGCACCACTTCCACGGCAATATCGACAATTTCAGGAACATTGGCCATCTCCAGATTGAGCTTGGTCTTGACCGTTTGGCGCAGCAACCGCACATCGCGGTCCTGAATATGGCGCCGATCCTCGCGCAGGTGAACGACGATGCCGTCGGCCCCGGCCAGTTCGCAGAGCGAGGCGGCCAGCACCGGGTCGGGTTCCTGGCCGCCGCGCGCCTGGCGGATGGTGGCCACATGGTCAACATTGATGGCGAGAAAGGGCATGGCTGTACTCCTTGTAGTTTGAAGCTGCTGAAACAACTCTTGTTCGTAATCCCACATGCGCACCGCTTCCTCTTCCGAGCGCTCGTGGTCGTAGCCGATCAGGTGTAGCATGCCGTGGATGATCAGCTGGGTCAGCCGGTGGTGCAGGCTGTGGCCTTGCTGGCCGGCCTCGCGGCGGGCGGTGTCCACCGAGATGAGGATGTCGCCCAGTTCGTTTTCCGGGGCGACGAATCCTTCCCCACCCTCGGCGGCGGGAAAGGAGAGCACGTTGGTGGGCCCATTTTTCCGGCGATACTGCTCGTTGTAGGCCGCCATTTCCGCATCGCCGAGAAAGACGACGCTGACGTCGGCCCCTTCCAGCTTGAGCAGGCGCGCAAGATGCTCGGAGCGCAGCTGCAGCAGACGGCGGTTGAGGGAATAATGGGCGATATCGTTGCTGAAACTGCAATGAACGGCCATGGTCAACCCTCCTTTTCGGCGCGGGCACGCCGGGCCGCATCCTGCTGCTCGTAGGCTTGGATGATTTCCTGAACCAATGGATGGCGGACCACGTCGGCCTTGGAGAAGTGGCGAAAGGCAATGCCCTTGATGCCGGTGAGGATCCGTTCGGCCTGAATCAGTCCGGATTTCTGCGTGCCTGGCAGGTCAATCTGGGTGACGTCGCCGGTAATCACCGCTTGCGAGTCGAAGCCGATGCGGGTGAGGAACATCTTCATCTGCTCGCGGGTGGTGTTCTGGGCCTCATCGAGGATGATGAAGGCGTTGTTCAGTGTCCGGCCGCGCATGAAGGCCAGCGGCGCCACCTCGATCACTCCGCGCTCGGTCAGCTCCTGCGTGCGTTCCTGACCCATCATGTCGTTGATGGCGTCGGTCAGCGGCCGCAGATAGGGATCGACCTTCTGGGCCATGTCGCCGGGCAGGAAACCGAGTTTCTCGCCGGCTTCCACCGCCGGCCGGGTGAGGATGATCTTGGCCACCTGCTCCTTGGCCAGGGCAGAAACCGCCATGGCCACAGCCAGATAGGTCTTGCCTGTGCCCGCCGGGCCGATGCCGAAGACAATGTCGTTTTCGCGGATCGCCTCGATGTAGAGTTTCTGGTTGACCGATTTGGGCGAGATCACCCGCTTGCGCGCGGTGATGCAGACCTTGTCGAGGAAGATTTCCTCCAGCCGGGCTTGAGGCGAGGATTCGAGGATCTTGACCCCAAAGGCGATATCCTGGCTGAAGACCGGATAGCCCTTGAGCAGCAGGCCATACATCTGCTGCAGGGTGGAGGCGGCCAGCTCGACCGCGTGCAGGCGGCCATTGATCCGCAGACCGTTGCCGCGGGCATTGATCGTCACCCCGGTGGCCTGCTCGATGGTGTGCAGGTTGCGGTTGAGCTCGCCGAACAACTGCTGGGCGAGCCTGTTGTCGGCAAAATCGATCTCCCGCGAGGTTTCGACGTTGAGGGCTGCCGAGGGCTTCACCTTACTTGGCTCCTCCGCCGGTCACGGCCTCGTCGACCATCTTTTGCAGGGCGGGCAGGGAACGGTCGCGCGCCGGCCGGCCGTTGATGAATAGCGACGGAGTGGCCGAGATGTCGGCGAGTTGGGCATCGCTCTTATCCTTGGCCAGCTGCATCTGCACTTCCTGGCCCGCCACGTCGGCCTTGTAACGCACCATGTCCAGGCCGATGCGCTGGGCGGTTTCGTCAATGACCGTCGGCGTCCAGGTGGTGATCTGGAACAGGGCGTCGTGCATCTCCCAGAATTTACCCTGCTTCTGGGCGGCAATCGAGGCCAGGGAGGCGGCTTCGGCCTGCTGATGCATGGGCAGCGGCAGGTGTTTGAAGACGATACGCAATTTGTCCGGGTTTTTGGCCAGCAGTTCGGCCAGCACCGGTTCCAGCTTGCCGCACCAGGGGCACTCGAAGTCGGAGAACAGCACCAGGGTCACCGGTGCATCCTCCTTGCCGCGCACCGGCGCGCCGGTGATATCGATCTTCTGGTTGAAGCTGACGTCGATGGCGGTATAGGTCTTGGCCTTTTCGTTGGCAAGATAGAGCATCTCGCCCCGGGCGGCGATATCGATGGCACTGACGCCCTGATCAACCGGCAGCACGCCCAACTGTTTGCCGTCCGGGGTGAAGATGTAGACCTTGGCATCGCTGCCGAGAATAAAAACCTTCTTGTTGTCCAGGCTTTGGGCGATGTCCACCGGTTTGGCCGGGATGGGCCAGGAGGCCTGTATCGACCAGTTGAGATTGCCGGCGGTATAGTTTTTTTTCGGTTCCTGGGCCTGGACGGTCAACGGCAGCAGCAGGGCGGCACAGAGGATGGTTTTTTTCAGCATGGGCGGGTTGGATCCTTTGGTGAAGGTGGGAGTGGAATTGTGCGCTTTGGGCGCGGAGCGGTCACCGGCGGCAATGGTTTTCTTGCGTTTAACTTCTTGAACTGACGCGATTACGCCCCTTGCTAGCGAAAATTGTGTTGCACTATACCGACAGGTCGGCGAATGCGCAAGCGGCAAGAGGGGGAGAACCGCGGCGGCGCGGCCCTGGCCTTATGTCTTGCCGACCGCCCGGCCGATCCGCCTGGTTTGGTGATGGCCACGTATTGTCCGTGGAGGTGAAAAGGGGGGCGCCTGGCACGGCGTTTTGGCTGAACTTATTGAAAACAGGCAATTTTGCCGAAACACTACATATTGCATTATTTATTATTGATGATCTCTATATGTTGTGATAAGTTGCCGTCGGCGATGGCGAGCGACCGACGCGAAAACCCATGCGGCACGATGCTGGCCAAAAGGGTGGCGCGACAAGGGCTTGCCGCCAGGGGAGGGGGGAGCGACCGGCCGCCGCCGCGCCGTTGATCCGCCGCCAAGAGAAGACGATGAGATGAATTCAGACCACGAGGCCACCATGACCAGAAGCATACCCAAACAGCAGTTGACCGATACCGCGGAAACCGTCCTTGAGCGGCGGTACTACCTTAAGGATGCGGAGGGCAAGCCGCTTGAAAACTGGGAAACCCTGTGCCGTCGGGTGAGCAATGCCGTGGCCCAGGTCGACCTGGATCAGCCCGATTACGAGGGGCTGGCCGACCGCTTCTTCACCATGATCTACTATCTCGACTTCCTGCCCAACTCGCCCTGTCTGATGAACGCCGGCACCGACCTCGGCCAGCTGTCGGCCTGCTTCGTCCTGCCGGTGGAAGATTCGATGGACGGCATCTTTACCTCCATCCGCAATGGTGCCCTGGTGCACAAGACCGGCGGCGGTACCGGCTACTCCTTCTCCCGCCTGCGGCCGAAAAACTCGGCGGTGCAGTCGACCCAGGGCGTGGCCTCCGGCCCCTTGAGCTTTGCCGCCGTGTTCGATGCCGCCACCGAAACCATCAAGCAGGGCGGCAAGCGAAGAGGCGCCAACATGGGCGTGCTCCGGGTGGATCATCCGGACATCCTGGAGTTCATCGTCGCCAAGCAGGATCAGACCCGCTACACCAACTTCAACTTCAGCGTCGCCATCACCGACCTGTTCATGGAGGCGGTGAAAAACGATCAGGAATATGACCTGATCGACCCCTCCAACGGCGACATCATCCGAACCCTGCGCGCCCGCGAGGTGTTCGACAAGATCGTCGATCTGGCCTGGCACAACGGCGAGCCCGGAGTGCTGTTCATCGACGCCGCCAACCGCGACAACACCACCCCGCAGCTGGGCAAGTTCGAGGCCACCAACCCGTGCGGCGAACAGTGGCTGCTGCCCTATGAGTCCTGCAATCTCGGCTCGATCAACCTGGGCCAGTACGTCAAGAACGGCAAGGTCGATTGGGAGCGGCTGGGCGCCACCGCCCGGCTGGCGGTGCGTTTTCTCGACAACGTCATCGACTGCAACCGCTTTCCCATCCCCGAGATCGCCGAGATGACCCAGAAGACCCGCAAGGTGGGCCTGGGCATCATGGGCCTGCACGACATGCTCATCCAGCTGGAACTGCCCTACGGCAGCGAGGAGGGCCGCCAAGCCGCGGCCGAGGTCATGGCCTTTGTCCGCACCGAGGCCGAGGCCGCCTCCATCGAACTGGCCACGATGAAGGGTCCTTTTCCCGCCTATGACGAGCGGTTCAACACATATCCGGCCCGGCGCAACGCCGCCCTGACCTCGATCCAACCCACCGGTACGGTGTCGATGATCGCCGATTGCGCCTCGGGTTGTGAGCCCTACTTCTCCATCGTCATGATCAAGAACGTCATGGACAACGACCGGCTGTTGATGGTCAACAAGCTCTTTGAACGCATCGCCCGCGCCGAGGGGTTCTATTCGGCCGAGCTGATGGAAAAGGTGGCCAAGAGCGGCACGGTCATCGGTCACGCCGCCATCCCCAAACGCTGGCAGGAGATCTTCCGCACCGCCCAGGACATCAGCCCGGAGCAGCACATCCGCATGCAGGGCGTCCTGCAGAAAAACGGAGTCGACAGCTCGATCTCCAAGACCATCAACCTGCCGTCCTCGGCCACCCAGGACGATGTGCGCACTGCCTACATGCTCGGCTTCGAGCTCGGTTGCAAGGGCTTGACCGTCTACCGCGACGGCTCCCGCGACCATCAGGTACTCAACACCGTGGCCAGCAGCGCCGACAAGACCGCCGTGGCCGGCAGCGAGGGGCTGGTGCAGAAGGCCACCTTGCCCGATGTGCTCAGCGCCAAGCGCTATCGGCTCAAGGACATCAACCAGGAAACCATCTATCTGATTGTCTGTTTCGACGAGGACGAAAAACCCATGGAGGTCTTTGCCAAGTTTCCCTTCGACAACCGGGTGGATTTGAAAGATAAATCCACCATGTGGACCACCACCTGCCGGCTGGTGTCGCTGGCGCTCCGGTATCAGATTCCCATGGATGAGATCATCAAGCAGCTGGATCGCTCCTCCGGCCACATGCTCGATCTGCCGGCCCAGTTGGGCAAGCTGTTGAAATCGTTCATGGCCGCCACCCAGCATGGATTCGCCTCGATCTGTCCGGAGTGTCAGGGAAAATTGGTGTTCGAGGAGGGGTGCGAGGTGTGCCGGGATTGCGGGTATTCGAAGTGTTCGTGATGGGGGAGTCCGGCGAGACGTGCCGATTCGTGCATTGGCGACACAGCTAATCTTTGTCGTTTGACTTTGTCTTTTCATCGGGTCGGAAAAGTAAAGAGAGACAATGAGCGAATGATATTAAGCGGTTCGGTAAGGAGAGTGTGAGACGAGGAGCCGATATTTTTAACTCAAGATCAGCCTATCAATACTGTTATATTCTAAATAAACATCAATGACATGAAGCTAAAAACTGGCGACGCTCTTCTAAAAGAAGCACAAAAACTTGGCGTTTCAACATCAGAAATTGGTGGCCCGGAAAATTGGGCTGAACTGCAAACAAGGGTAATGGAAGCAAAAAGGTTTAAGAGAGAAAGCCTTGCTTGGGCCGTTGCTCTTGCTTCAGCCATTGCTTCAGCGTTTAGCGCTGCTGCTGCTTGGTATGCCATTGTCTCCAAAATTCAATGCCCTTAGCCGGGTAGGGTGGGCACGGCTGTATCGTACCCACCAACGACTCGAATTCCTTCATGATTTTTTTTGATTGTTCCCCTGCTCCAGCGTGGGAACGCAGCCACACGCTCCCGCGTCGGAATTATGAGGACAACCACGTCGAGCTGGCATAACAGCCCCTGTTCGCGGGCATGGCCCGCTCCTACCATGGGGGCGTAGGAGCGGGCCATGCCCGCGATTTGAATCTGAGTGCGCCGCCCTGTAAAATATTCCGCAACCCAATTCTGCTATGCGCGAGGTAATGATGCGTCGAATTGTTTCCGTCGTGATCGGATTTCTGATCGGCTTGGACCTCCTGCCGTTTGCCGTTGCAACGGCCGAAACCTTAGCTGACATCGATCAGGAGATTCAGAGCAATCAGGCCATCAAGACCGATCGCGGCGGGCTGGATGCCTTCAATATTTACCAAGGCGTCACCAACGACCGCCTGGAGCGCAAAGTTGCCATTCTTGAGCAAGTTGCCATCCATCCCCGTTTTTATCAGACAGGGGACGGAACCAGAGACTACACCAATTTTTATTCGTTCACCAGCCGGGCGGGGTTCACCGACACCGAGCTGGCTATCGTCCAGACCGATGCGCCGCTGCGTCTCTATCGGCGGGGCGACAGCGGCTATAGGGAGGCCTCGGGTTACCTGGGCAGTTGGTGGAGCGATCAGTATCGCGGCGTGCCCTCTAGTCGGGACGAGTTGGCCATCTTGGCGGCCTGGGGCAGCGATTTGCAGCGTATTTACGTGATCGATATGCCGGCGGGCCACACCCTGATCGGCGGCACCGCCGCCCCGATGGAACGAAACGGGGAATATCGACCCGGCGGTGGTTCTCAGTTCTACTACCGGGGCGCACCCGTCGATTGGCTGGTCTACGCGCTCTTTGCCCCCGATTACCTAAAAAGCTATGCCGGCGCGGTGACCGGTGCGCAGAAATTGGGACACGGCATTGCCGTCGACTTGGGGGACCACCTCGATCAAACCCGTCATGCGGCGACCATTGACCGTGCATCGAATGATGGCGGGGCAGGGGACCAGCGGGATGCCGTGTGGCTGCGAGGGTTTGGCGGCGATTTGGACTTCGATGAGGATGACGGCAACGCGGTTGATGCCCAGAGCACGGGAATGAGCCTCGGCTGGCAGCGCAGGTTCGGCGGCACATCATCAAGCGATCGATCAAGGACGTACCTGGGCCTGCTGCTGTCCCAAGGGCGGCAAGAGCAGCAGTATCAGGCCAGCGGTGTCGAAAACACGGCCGAGACAACAATGGGCGGACTCTACGGGCTGTACCTGCACGACCGATTGGCTCCCCGTTCCTGGTTTGGCAGCTTTTCCCTGCTGTACGGCGGGCTCGACCTGGACAATGCGGTTCCGGGCGAGCTGGGGCATGGGCTGGATCAGACCTATGACGGCAACCTCATGGTGCTGACCGTGGCCAACGGCCTGACCTTCCGCTGGCACGACGGCTGGTCGCTCACGCCGCAACTCCAGCTTTCCCACGCCAAGGTGGATCAGGATGATTTCAACGATGACCTGGGCGCGCGCATCAGGCTGCGCCAGGGGGATTCCTTGGTGGGCCGCCTTGGCGTGGAAGTGGGCAAGACCCTGTGGCCCACCGGTTGGCTGCAGGCCCATTGCTGGACTAAGATTAGCTATCTCCGCGATTTTTCAGCGACCAACGAGGTTTGGGTGGCGGATGACCTGGCCAGGAGCGCCGTGGATGAGGACGGATATCTGATGGCGGTGGGCGCCACAGTGCAGCTCGGCCAACGATGGAGCCTGCGTGGCCAGGTGGAAACGTTTGCCGGCGGTGAGCAGGGGGTTCAGGGAAGTTTGGCTGTGCACTATGGGTGGTGATCTGCCAGGCCACGCGAGACAGAAAGGCATTACTGAAATTACGGGGACAGTATATGTTTTTGACCGAGCAAGGGCAGGCGTCCAAGGCACTGGCTTGGCTTTGCGACAGCGCTTTCGCGCGCAAAAATGGGTGCTGTTTGGGCGAAGCGCCTGGAGCGCGACGGGGGTAGCTCATCCTCGCCGGTGCAAAAGGGGTGACGGCCCGTTTGACACCCCGGTTGCCATGCACAAAATTGGCAGTTCCAGGCTGCAAAATGAACTTCTCATCATGTTTGGCAAGGCAAAGTTTGACGCTCTGTCGTGCTGATTTTACTGGTTCCTGGGACGGGTTTTAAAAATACATTTTATTTCAATACCTTATAAAGGTATATTGGCCATCGTCGCGGCCTGTTCGCGCCTGTCTCGAACACGTCATTTTTCGCTGGCTACGGAAAAAAAATTGTTCTGCATTTCCGGTAGGTTCCTTTGCCCTCTTGGACCCTGAAAAATGGTTTGTGTTGCAATATACGGAATTTCTGTTATTTTGCCTCATCTTGAGAGAAAAAAGCCTCCATGACTTCAACTTGAGAGAATACATTTATGAAGACCACCAAGCTCGTTTTCATGGTTATGATCGGCTTGGCGATGATCGAATTTACTGCAGGACAATCATTCAACATTGCCGCCGCTGCCTCAGTCAAGACAGCAAAAACATCGCTTGCCTCTTCCAAAACTAAAGCCAAATCCACCGCTACTGCCGCCAAGTCAAAAAAATTGATGAAAGGGGTAGCCACCGTCTATGCCGATAAATTCATCGGCAGGAAAACCGCCAGCGGCCAACGGTTCCGCCAGAGCGAACTGACCGCCGCCCATCGTTTGTTGCCACTTGGCACCAAGGTGCGGGTCACCAACCTCCGCAATCAAAAAACAGTCGAAGTACGGATCAACGATCGCGGGCCTTGGGCCAAGGGCCGGATCATTGATCTGTCGGCTGCCGCAGCGGCCAAGGTCGGGATGGCCAAGCGCGGCACCGCCTTGGTCAAACTCGAGGTCGTCTCCTCGGCCTCCTCGGGTTGATCCCGCAAGAGCGCTGACAGCTCCGCGTCTCCGGTGGATGCGGTTGGTCGTTTCATCGCGACGCGTCTTTTTTCTTCTTATACGCTCCAAATCCTCCTGCGCAGCCAACGAAACGGTGGTTGCGCATTTTTCTCTTGCGCGTCTCGTCCTTGCATGGGGCTGCCAGGGATGTCGTGCGCCTTATCCGGTGAGACGTCGTTCAAAGACCATACCGGGCATGGTGGATTCCGCCGCCGCTCCATTTCGTGCTTGTCTTACCGCAAAATGTTCAGTAATAGTTTGCCATTAGCCGCGATTTTTGGAGGGTGCGGCTTTGCGTTGAAGGTGCGGCCCGCCGGGAACTGCCTGAAACCCTTGTGTTGGCTGCAATCCTTATCCAACTTATTGTAGGAGGAACAGCATGGCACGAAAAACCTTTGGTCTCTTTCTTTCCCTTTTGTGTGCGGTCCTGCTTTCGTTGACCGTCTCCTGTACCACCCCGGCAGGACGAACCACGGGGCAGGTGGTGGATGATGCCGGCATCACCACCCAGGTGAAGGCCGATCTGTTGGCCGACAAGGAGGTCAGCGGTCTGGCGGTATCCGTGGAAACCTTCAAGGGCGAGGTGGTGCTGACCGGCGCGGTCGATACCCCGGCCCAACGGAAAAAGGCCGAGCAGATCGCCTCCAAGGTGCACGGCGTCACCCGGGTGAAAAACCTGATCAAACTGAAATAACGCCGGCATGCCCCGGGTGCGGATCAGCACCCGGAGACGGATGCCCCTAAACGGAAACAGTGATTGTGTTTCCGTTTTTTTAACTCCTTATTACGGGGACAGGATATATATTTTTGACTTCCTGCTGCCAAGAGGGGCAGAAGCATGGAGTGGTTGGTCGCCCAATCCTCTTTCGCTTCTCCGCGTGGCCCAGATGATCCTGATCCGTGTCTCACGCCCCTGCTGCCCTGGGAACTCCCGGTTTGGCCGATGGAACTCGCGCGGGTGTCCTGCAAGCGATACTTGCTGCAATTTTTGTTGCACATTTTGAAATTTTTTCGTTATTGCACTTATATTCAACGCATCAACATCAACATCAACATGCACCTGGGAGGGAACCATGGACAGGGGAGGGAACGTCAAGTGGGGCATCATGGCAGTCGTTCATACTCTAGCGGCAGCATCGACCGCGTTGGCCGGGAACGTGACCCCGCTCGCGCCGCTGTTTGCCAATGTCAATGCGAGTTACGCGGGTGCCGAGGTCATCATGCCTTATCTTTCGCAGAACGATGCCAACAAGGATGGGTATCGCGAAAGCCTGACCTACTGGTATCGAATTTATAAAAACAACACCAACACACCGCTTCTCTACTCGTCAACTCCCAAAACCGGTGCGTATCCGGCGGTTTCCTGCACCAATCCCACCTGGCGGGAAAGCTATACCAACCCGCAATTCATGCGTTCAGGCAAATGGGTGGTGACCGGCCATGACCTGAACATGGAGTGCGATTCCAACGCCGGCGATAGCGAGGCGCACAATACCTTTGTCTATGTGGCGGATGTGAGCAAATCAGGAGGAGCAGTCAACACCCTGATGTTTGCCAAGGCCGAGCTGGAGGCCATCGAGTTGGTTGATTACAACAGTGACGGAGTCGGCGACCTGATGGTCTCCATGCATGTGGAGGGGGCGGCGGTCGAACAACTCCGCATCGTGGTCAAGAATCTGGCGAACTGGGCCACGCTTTCGGACAAAGTCTACGCAGTGTCCAATGTCAAAGACTGAAGGGCACACCGTGAAAGGAACAGCTGTTTCCGTTGCGAGGTGCCATTCCCAATACCTGCCCTGAACAGGAGGCCAAGCCATGCCCATTGGAGAATTGTGCAATCGGGAGGTTGTTTTTGCCAGGCGCACGACCACCATCGTCGAGGCGGCGCAGCTCATGCGCCGGTATCATGTGGGTGATCTGGTGGTGGTAGACGAGGTCGGGGGCCGCCGGATTCCGGTCGGCATGCTGACTGATCGTGATATCGTGGTCGAGATCATCGCCAAATCCTTGCCTGTCGAGGGAGTTACCGCCGGTGAGCTCATGCGGCCGCGGCTGGTCAGCGTGCCGGAAACGGCAGGCGTGGTGGCGACCATTCAGTTGATGCGTGCCCATGGGGTTCGCCGCATCCCGGTGGTCGATCCGGAGGGTGGGCTTGCCGGCATCGTGTCTGTGGATGACCTGCTCGATCTCCTGGCCGAGGAATTGACGGAACTGGCCAAGGTCGCCCCGCGCGGTCAGGCAAGTGAGACCCGGACCCGAGGGGATTGACACCTGATTCCGGCATCGCGCCGGTTGTCCCCTCCTTTGGCAACGATTGACAACCACGGCACAGAACAATGCAGACGACAGCCAATATGATCCTCCTGGCCCGGCAGGATTCGGATGTTTCCCTTGCCATGACCGAGCAGGCGCAACAGGCCGGTTTTCTTGTGCGGCAGGCCAGCTCACCGGCGCAGCTCGCGCAAATGGTGCTCCTTCATCCCCCCGATGGCGTGCTCATTGATCCTTCGGGGCATGAGACGGAAATCCTGGCGCTGATCGAGGGACTGACGGCAAAATTTCCCCACGTGCCGGTGGTGCTCGTTGCCGCCGCACCCTCAGCGGACAACGTGTTGGAAGCGCTGCGCCGAGGTGTCTGGGATTATCTGGACAGCTCCAGGGAAGACAGCGCCACGCTGGCAGGTCGTCTGCTTCGGGTTGTTCATCGATCCGGGCAGGCCACGGAAAAGAGACACGCCCTGGATGCGTACGAGCAGCGGATCCGCGAGCAATGGACTCGGTTGACGTCGAAAAATTCGCAGCTCGTTCGGGAAATCAAGGATGTGAAAGTGCAGGAACGGCTTCTCCTTCATGCCAAGCGAGAATGGGAACGAACGGTCGACGCCCTGCCCGACCTGATTTTCATCGTCGACCGGGATCACCGGATCACCCGCATCAACAAGGCCATGCGTGATCGTCTCGACATGGCCTATGACGAGGTGCTGGGGCGCCCCTGTTTTTACTGCTTCCATGGCTGCCATCGGGTAATGGAGCAGTGTCCGCATGAATTGTTGATGAACGATTGCAAACAGCGCACCGTGGAGATCGAGGAGGAACGGTTGGGCGGTTTCTTTGAGCTCACGGTCGTGCCGTATTACGATGCCGAGGGGGAGTTGGCGGGTTCGGTGCACATCGCCCGTGATGTTTCCGCGCAGAAGCAGGCACAAAAGGATCAGGAAAAATTGCAGGCCCGACTGCTCCATTCGGCCAAGTTGGAATCCGTCGGCCAGCTGGCGGCCGGCATCGCCCACGAGATCAACACTCCAACCCAGTTCATCACCGCCAACATCGATTTTCTCGACGAAGCCTTTACCAAGGCGGAGGAGTTGTGCACCGCTCTTCTGGACGTGCTGACTGCCGTTAAACAGGGGACGGTTGCCCCAGAGCAGTTCGAGGCGATCGAATCGCTGCTCGACGAACTGGACTGGGCGTATTTACAAGAGGAAATCCCCCTGGCCATTTCCCAGTCCAAGGAGGGGTTGCAACGGGTCACCTCCATTGTTCAGGCGATCAAGGAATTTTCCCATCCCGGCAGTAAACAGAAGGTCAGTGCCGACCTCAACAAAATCATCAAGACCACCATCACCGTGGCCAGAAACGAATGGAAGTACGTGGCCACGGTGGACACCCATCTCGATCCCATCCTGGAAACCATCCCTTGTCATGCCGACGAGATCGGCCAGGTATTCCTCAATATTTTGATCAACGCGGCCCACGCCATCGAAAGCAAGCAGGGGGAATATCCCGAAAACAGACTGGGACGGATCACCATCACCTCGGCGCAGTGCGAGCACTACGCGGAAATCCGGATCGCGGACAACGGACCGGGCATTCCGCCTCCTATTCAGCACAAGGTATTTGATCCTTTTTTCACCACCAAGCAGGTCGGGAAGGGTACCGGCCAGGGCCTGGCGATCGCCCACGACGTGGTCACCACCAAGCACGGCGGCACCCTGAGTTTCGAAACAAGCCCGGAAACGGGAACGACCTTCATCATCCGGCTGCCGCGCGGGGCGAGCGAGCCGGCCCTCCACGCCGACGTGCCCGGATCGTTCGCATGAAGAAAACCGCACTGTTTGTCGACGGCGAACCGAACATCCTTGCCGGGCTGAGGCGGATGCTTCGTTCGCTGCGCAACGAGATGGATTTCTTTTTTGCCGAAAGCGGCTTCGAAGCCCTCGAGATCCTTGCGGCCCAGCATATTGACGTCATCGTCTCCGACATGCAGATGCCGGGCATGGATGGGGCCACCCTGCTGGCCACGGTTCAGGAGAAGTATCCGATGACGATCCGTATCGTGCTCTCCGGCCAGGCGGACGAGGTTCCGGTGCTGCGCGCGGCGGGGGTGGTCCATCAGTTTCTGGCCAAGCCGACCGATCCGGAAAAGATCAAGGAGGTGCTGAAGAGAGCCTGCGCCCTGCAGGATCTGATGAAGAACAAGCAGCTCAAGGCGGTGGTGTCACGTATCGGCAAACTGCCGTCCATCCCCGCCATCTATGTGGAACTGAAGAACAAGCTGATGAATCCTGACTGTTCCGTCAGCGATGTGGCCTCGATCATCATCAAGGACATGGCCATGAGCGCCAAGGTCTTGCAGCTGGTCAACTCCGCCTTTTTCGGCATGTACACCAATATCACCAGCCCCCTGCACGCGGTTACCCTGTTGGGACTGGAAACCATCAAGGCGATGGTGCTGGGCATCGGATTTTTCTCGACCCTGCACACCACCTCGTCACGGACCTTCTCGGTCGACAAGTTGTGGGATCACTGCGTCCTGACCGCGGCCTTCGCCAAGAAAATCGCCCAGGCGGAAACCAACAACACCCAGATGATCAACAACACCTTTATCGCCGGCATGATGCACGATATCGGCAAATTGCTGCTGTTTTCGAGCCTGCACGAACCGTACAACCAGGCGATCGCCATGGCGCGCAAACAGTACAGCCACCTCAACCAGGCGGAGCAGCAGGTGTTCAACTCCGACCATGCGAATATCGGCGGTTATCTGGTGGGGTTGTGGGGGCTGCCGGGAAGCGTGATCGAGGCGGTGGCCTTTCATCACCAGTTGGACGACTATCCCAACCCCTCCTTTTGTCCGGCCGTTGCCGTGCATGCCGCCGATGTGATCTATTACGAGCTGTTTCCCGAACGGAGCGTGGGCAAGCCGCCGCGGCTCAATTACGGCTATCTGGAGCAAGCCGGGGTCAGGAGGAGGTATTCGGCCTGGCTTGAGCTCTGCAGCGAGGAATACCCGGGAGAACCGCGCCATGACCGATAAAATTTTGCTTGTTGATGACGAGCCCAACGTGCTCCAGTCCATGCAACGCCAACTGCATAACCGTTTTGCCCTGCGGACCGCCGGCAGCGGCGAGGAGGCCCTGCGGCTACTTGAGGAGGAAGGGCCTTTCGCGGTCATTGTCACCGACATGCGCATGCCGGGTATGACCGGGGTGGAATTGCTGGCGCGGACAAAGGATCTGTATCCGGATATGGTGCGCCTGATGCTGACCGGCCATGCCGATCAGGAGACGGCGATGGAGGCGGTCAATTCCGGCCAAATTTTCCGTTTCCTCACCAAACCCTGCCCCCAGGCCACCTTTGTCATTTCCCTGGCCCTGGCTCTCCGTCAGCATCGTCTGATTGTCGCCGAGAAGGAACTGTTGCAGAAGACGCTCAAGGGCAGCATTCACGTGCTGTCCGAACTGCTGGGCGTGGCCAACCCCCTGGCCTTCAGCGCCGGACTGCGCATCAGGGATTATGTGGTCCGCATCGCCCAGGAACTGCACCTGCCGCAGATCTGGCAGTGCGAGATTGCGGCGCTGATGTCCCAGATCGGCTGCATCACCCTGCCGCCGGACATCCTGAACAAAGTCTACGCCGGCGCGAAAATGAGCGCGGAAGAGAGCGAGATGTTCAACAATCATCCGCTGGTTGGCGCTTCGCTTTTGGAAAAGATCCCCCGCCTGGAGCATGTCACCAAGATGATTTGCCTGCAGCAGAAGCGATACGATGCCTATACCGCTGAACTGATGAAAACGATACCCGAGGAAGTGGCGGTTGGTGCCCAGATCCTCAAGGCGGTGATCGATTACGATCGACACCTTGCCCGGGGCATGAGCCGGGGAGAGGCTATCGGCCAGCTGCGCAAGACAACCGGCGTGTACCACCCGGCTGTTTTGTCGTTGCTGACGTCGTTGAAACTGGAGGACCAGCGGCCGGTGCTCAGCCTCGCTGCCAATCAGGTCGGGGTGGGCATGGTGGCGATGGACGACATCCTCACCAAGAGCAAGGTGTTGATTATTCCCAAAGGGCTGACCCTGACCTGGGCGATGGTCCAGGGACTGCAAAATTTTTCCAAAAAAGTCGGAGTGGTCGAACCGATCAGGGTTATGCTCGGTCAGTCGGAGCCGGACACCTGATCAACCTGCGGGTTCGACGGCCCTTGGCCATTTTTTCCTTGCTCTTCCTGCCGTGACGGAATTGCCGTGTTAACCTGGACGGGTGTCGGCGGGGCTGCTTTATGGCTCTTGTTGCTGGCGCCAGAAATTGGCCCAAGCCTGCCAATCCGGCAACCATTGGAGCTGATTGCCGTGGGGATGGGTCCAGGCGAGGTGCCAACGACGATGGCGGCCGTTGCTCCACAGATCGGCGGTCCAGTAGAGCCAGCCGAAACGAGGCGGTTCCGGCCCCTGCCACGGGGGCTCCCACTGCAGCCAGAGCACGGGCTGCGGATGCTGTCTGACCCAGTCGGCCAGGTGGAGGCGGAGAGCGGTGCCTTTGTCGCGCAGATAGGTGGTCAGGTAGGTGTTGAACACCACCAGCGGCGCATCGTCCAGCGGACCGATGTGCCTGGCAAGAATATGGGGCAGCGCGTCGGGCAGATCGGCCTGGTGGAGCCGGACCGGCACCGGGGACTCATCGAGCTGGTGCAGGGCCGCGATTCCCTGGCGCAGTCTGGCCAGCCGTTCGCTTTGATCGCCCCAGACAAAGGCGGCCAGGGTCTGTTCTTCCCGCCGTGAACGAAGAATAAAAGGCGCCAGGTCGCAGCCGATCCGAGAACGGATCGTCGGGATAGCGGTTGTGGTTGGCGCAACCAGTGGCCCCTCGATGTGGACAACAAATTGGGGTGGGATGCCGCAGCCCAGTTCAAGCACTCCCTCGTTTCCCTCGCCGTGCAGCAGCCGATAATGGCGCTGATCCGCCACCAGGTTGAGGCCGGCGCTGGCCCCCAGATCGAGCAGGTGGATGGCCGGCCAGCCCGTAAACAGCACCGGCAGCAGCCAGCACAGACCGCGCGCGGTTTCGTTGGTTTGCACCGTGGCATGGGCGATGAATTCGGCCAGCGCCTCGCGCCGGGCCAGGATTGCCTGACGCAGGCTGGCGGCAAGATCGTCCGCATCCAGGGCGAGCGTTCCTCCGGCGGAAGGAAAGTAGCGGCCCAGGGGCCGCGCATCGGCAACGCCGGCGAGAACGTCGCGGTGCAGGCCGGCAAGCAACAGCAGCGGCACCTCGAAGGAGGCGCGGGGATGGGCAGCGGCCAGCAGCCAGTCCACCAGGGGATCCTTCCCGCACCCCGCACCGAGCCAGTCCGCGATCAATCCGCACAAGCGGGCGGAGAGCGGCGAGGAAGCGGCGGCAAATTCCTGCTGCCTGCGGAATCGGCGGGCAAGGCGAAACGGCAGATCATCCATGGGGTGCCATATGAACGCAAAGGGTCTTTGTCCCGACAGCGGAACCGGGAGACAAGGGGCGACGGGCAGGACTATACCGCCTTCCGGAGGTAGCGGCAAGGCGGGGTATTCATTGCAGGGAAAAGGGAGGACGGGAAGGGGGAGCGGGCAGGGGCAACAGCCGGAGGCATGTACCTCTTGGGCGGCAAAATGTGATGATCAATTGTATCCTGTTTGATTTTTCCGCGTATGGCGGCCTGTTTGCGGCGGCCCTGCTGGCCGCGACCGTTGTGCCGATGCAGTCGGAGGCGGTCTTGGTCGGCCTGCTGCTCACCGGCGACTACCCGACCTGGCTGCTGTTGGCGGTGGCGGCCAGCGGCAATATCCTCGGCGCGGCGCTCAACTGGTGGCTGGGGAGGGGGATCGAGCGTTTTCGCGATCGTTCCTGGTTTCCGGTCAGCGAACAGCGGCTGATGCAGGCGCAACAGTGGTACCAGCACTATGGCAAATGGTCGCTGCTCCTGTGTTGGATGCCGATTGTCGGCGATCCGCTCACCGTGATCGCCGGAGTGATGCGCGAACCTTTTCCGGTGTTCCTGCTCATTGCCGGCACGGCCAAACTCCTGCGTTACCTTGTGCTGGCCGGAGTCACTCTGGGGACGATGGCCTAAATGGCCAGGGGACGAGACAGGGGGGCGATTGCCCCCCTGAACATTCTCCACCGGTCCGACTTTACCGTGCTTGCCCGGAGGAAGACGGTTCCGCCGGGGCTGGTGCCTGAGCCGGGGTGAGCGGCGCGGCCTGAGTTCCATTCGCGCCGGGTTGGGGGTGTGTTTTGGCGCGCACCAGCGAGGCACGGGTGGCGTTTTTCAATTCCTCGACCTGCCAGCCATCCACCCGCAGCAGTTGCTCCTGGTTGGACACCTTGAGGACAAAGGTGTTTTCGGTCGCCGGCTGCGGCTCGGTGCCCTCGGCCTTTTCCGGTTTGGGGGGGTGGCCGAACAGGTACTCAACGGTGCCGCCGCCTTCCAGGCTGATCGTGTAGCGCAGGGCCGGCGTCGCCAGACCGTACTCGGGTTTGTTGTCCTTGCCGAGGAGGGCGGTGATCGACAGGTTGGTCAGCCGCTTGATCAGGCTGTCGAGCCGGTCCTTGATCACCTCTTCCTCGGCCGTGAGATCAGCCGGCTGCAGGCCATCCTTGCCGCGGATCAGCTGCAGGGCGGGCAACGCAACCCGGGCCACTTGTTCGGGCTTGAGATGGAGGAGGGTGGTGTCGATCCAGCTGTCGTCCTTGACCTCCAATTCATGCTGGGAAAGGGCGATTGCCTGAATTTCGTTGTCGCCATCGGCGCGCAGATAGATCTTGCGCAGGCCGGGCGAAGTGCCGAAATAGATCACGGCCGCATCCTTGCCGCCGGCGCGCAGGCTCAGTTTGCGCTCAAACCGCTCCGGCGCCACCTTGAAGCGGGTCGCGGCCTCGGCGGTGGTGGCCTCGGGCCAGCCGCGTTGCAGCGTGGTCAGCCGCTCGAGCAAGCCCTGCACCCGGGCGGTGTCCGCCGGGAAGGCGCCGGAATCGGGCAGCAGCCACCGCTCCTTCTCCTTGGTCAGCTTCAGTGTGTGCCCCTCACCGTCTTCCAGCAGCAATTCGTTGATCTCGGCCGCGTTCAGCGCGAGCAGCGGCCCCTTGGCCGCTTGGGTTCCGTCGAGCCGATGCGCCATGTGGGTCGCCACGGTCAGACCGACCTGCACCAGCAACAACACAGCGCACACCAGTATCCATCGTTTCATGGTTCAATCCTCCCGGCAATCAACAGCTGTTCGCGTCGTCGGGCCCGTGCCCGGACGAGGCGCCGCAGCCCCCACACGGACAGCAGACCGAAGGCGGCCAAGCCGTAGTTCATGTATTCCCAGATCATTCGCGCCTCCTTGTCCATCGGCAGCAGGGTGCGGGCAAAATGGCCGCGGCCGCGGATGGAGAGCAGATCGCGGTCTTCCAGGGACCAGTCAATGGTGTTGGCCATCAGTTGCAGCGGATTGAGATAGCGGGTACCGCCGGCGCCGGAGGCCAGTTCCAGGCTGGTATCGGCCAGGAAGGTGTTGGAGGCGAACAGGATGATCCGTGCCGAATCCGGCGAGCGTTCCAGCACCCGGCCGATCACCTCGGGCTGCTGCGGCTCGACCGGCTGTTCCGCCGCCGTTTCGCTTTGCCCGGCGGCTGGCTGTTCCTTGGCCTTTTTGTCTTTTTCCGCCTGTCGTGTTCGTGCTTCCTCGATCAGCGGCGAGGTTTTGCCCTTGAAATGGGATGCAAAACCGCCTTCCACCATTACCGCCAGGAGTTGGCGACCTGCCGCCTCCCCTTGGGCAAAGCCGGCTTGGCCGTAGCGATCGAAGTTGGGCTGAATGTCGATCGAGTCAGACAACCAGGAGCCCCTGGAACTCTCCAGCAGCCGCACCACCTGGCGGCCCTTGTTCTTGTCCGCGTCAACGGTGATCGGCGAGGCCCACGTCATGGACAGCTGATCGATGCCGCTGATCAGCCCGCCGTTGCGGTTCATGCCGTCGCTGCGGATATCGACAAAGTAGGGGTAGTTGATCAGATGGGTTTCACGAATGGAGTAGCCGCCGGCTTGGCGTTCGACCGGCACCGGAAAGGCGGCGTTCTGCGGATCGAGCACCAGGGTTTTGCCCAGGGTGATGCCGTAGCCCGCCAGCCAGTCACTCAGGCCGCTCTGTTTGTCGGTGGCGCTGATCCGTCCCTGCAGGCTGACATCAAAAGGCGAAGTGGCCAACACCACCGTGCCGCCCTGCATGAGGAACTGATCGATGGCAAAGACTTGTTTTTCCTGCAATCGCTCCGGGGCCACCACCATCAGGATATCGGCCTCCGGATCGACCTGGCCGGTGCTCAGGTCCACCGGTTTGATCCGGTGCTCCTGTTCGGCAAAGCGTTGCAGCAGTTGAAAGGTGTTGCCCTGGTCCATCATGCCGAATTGGGCCATGGACGGGTTGGCCGGCGGGGTGTACAGGGCCACGGTTTTGAGCATGCCCTTGGAAAAACGCTTGAGCGAGGCCTCGATCGCCCCCTTGAGCGCCGCTTTGTCAAGGGCTGACGGCAGGGCCACCTGGACCTGCTGGCCGCCGCTCTCCAGGGTCATGTAGAACCAGAAGGTCTCCGTGGACAGCAGCCCGGCCACCATGGGCCGCATGCCGAATTCCTTGCCCAGGCGGTCAGCCAACTGACCGCCGTCGGCATCGGGATCGGCGAAGCTGACAGAGAATTTGTCGCCTCCTTGGGTCTTCAGCTCGGCGAGCACGCTCTCCAGGTTTCGGCGCAGCTCGACCAGCGGTTGGGGCAGTTTGGCTTCGGGCGAGACATAGCCATGGAAGACCACCGGGTTGCCGATGCCGGCAAACAGGTTGCCGCCGCCCTGGTAGCTGTAGAGCACCTTCTTGATCGCCCGGGTGATGTCATGTTCCGGGTTGCGCAACTCAACCTCGAGCTGGGTGTCGCCCTCGCTCTTGACCTCGATCAAATCCTGGAAGCCGAGGGTGACGAACTCGTCGCCATACTTAATGAGAACATCGAAATAGGAGTTGGTGACCGCGGTCTGATAGCGGGAGGCGGTCTGGAAGGGAACAGGCCGGATGCCGTACTTTTCGCCCGCCTCCTGTTCCAGCTCCGGTTTTTCCTGGGGATCGACAAATTCGACCCTGACCCGGCCCTTGCCGGCCACCTCGTATTCACGGAGCAGGTCGCGCAGCTGCGGTTGCAATGGGGCCAGCAGCGGGTGGGTCTGGCTGGAGAAGTAGCCGCGAATCAACAGCGGTTCCTGCAACCGATCGAGATAGGAACGGGTGGCCGGAGAAATCGAATAGATCTTGCCCGCAGTCAGATCGGCACGCAGGACGCCGATGGGTGCCAGCCAGAAGTTGAGCAACAACAGGTTGCCCACCAGCAGGGCGGTCAGCACGCCCCAACGGCGGTGGACGGAGTTGATCGGATTGCCGGCCCACCGCTGCCGTTCCAGGGTGTAGACGTTGAGCGAGAGAAAGATGCCGATCAGGCTGAACGAATAGAGGAGATCGCGCAGGTCGATCACCCCCCGGGTGATGGCGTCAAAGCGCGCACCCGCCCCCAGCAGTTTGAGCAGTTCGCCGCCCTGGTTGCCGAAAAAAGAGGTCAGGGTGTCGGAGCCAAGCAAGTAGAGGAAACTGCAGGCCAGGGTGGAAACAATCAGGCTGACGATCTGGCTGTTGAACTGGGCGCTGACCCAGAGACCGATGGCGATGTAGGCCCCGGCGAGCACCAGGCTGGCCAGGTAGCCGCCGAACACCGGACCCCAGTCGAGTTGACCGAGGAAGCTCACGGTGAGCGGCAGCGGCAGGGTGAGCAGCAGACCGATGGCCACCAAGCCGAGGCAGGCGATGAATTTGCCCCCCACCAGTACCGGCAGACTCACCGGCGCGGTCAGCAAGGGTTCCAGGGTGCCGGCCCGATGCTCCTCTGACCAGACCCGCATGGTGATGGCCGAGGCGAGAAAGATCAACAGCAGCGGCATCCACTCGAACATCGGCCGGACATCGGCGATGTTGCGGCTGAAAAAGGTTTCCACCCAGAAAAAGATGAACAGGGTGGCGGCCAAAAAGGCACCGAAAAAGATAAAGGCGGCCGGGGTGGCGAAAAAGACCGCCAGTTCCCTCCGGGCAACCTTGCGCAAGGTGTTCATTGTTCCCTCCCTGCAGCCATGTTGATTTCACTGAATATTTTTTCGAGATTACGGGTTTCCGGAGCAAGGCCGTACAGTGGCCAGCCCTTGGCGGTGATGGCCGAAGCCACGGTCGGGGCCAGGGCCTCGGCCGTGTGTTCGCCGGAAAGGGCGAAACTGTGGCGGCCATCGACGGAGGCGACGGACTCGACCACGCTCACCCCTGCCACGGCACGCAGCAGCGCACCGGCCTCGGCCCGGTCGGTGGTCACCAGCAACCGCTGGCCCGCGCTCAATTCGTCCAAGCGCGCGTCCAGAACCTTGCGGCCGTGCTGGATGATGATCACCCGGTCGCAGACCGCCTGCACCTCCTGGAGGATGTGGGTGGAGATGATCAGGGTCGCTTCCTTGGCCAGTTCGCTGATCAGGCCGCGCATGTGCTGAATCTGGGTGGGATCGAGACCGTTGGTCGGCTCGTCGAGAATGATGATTCGCGGCCGGTGGAGGATGGCCTGAGCCACGCCGACCCGCTGGCGGTAGCCGCGCGACAGGGTGGCAATGGTCTGCCCGGCCTTGTCCATCAGCGCGGTCCGTTCCAGGGTGTCGACCAGTAGCGGTCCCAACCGGTCGCTGGTCACGCCGTGCAGGATGGCGATGTATTCGAGGTACCCGGCCACGGTCATTTCCGGATAGACCGGGCAGTTCTCGGGCAGATAGCCGATCATCGCCTGGATAGACTGCCGGTCGGTGGCCATTGCCAGCTCGCCAACCCTGATGGTGCCGGCGGTAGGTTCGAGAAAGCCGGTCATCATCTTCATGATTGTGGTCTTGCCGGCGCCGTTGTGGCCGAGCAGCCCGACGATTTCACCGTCATCGATGGTGAACGAGACATCGTCGACCGCCTTGAGCGGTCCATAGGATCGGGTTAGGTGTTCTACATGAATCATGGGAAATCTCCTACACGAAATAATGCTGCCGACCAGGCAAACGAGCCGCACGGTGAGCGGCGCGAATCGGACAGGTGGCAGCATGTGCGGTCCAGCCGGTCATGGGGAGGACGAACGAGGTGGAATGAAACGGCTTTTTTGGGTTATTCAAGGATAACAAGAGCGCCTTGGCCACGCTCAAATCCGGGGAAATAATAAGGCCGGGGGCGGAGTTGTCAAGCCAGCGGATACAAAAAGGTCAATGATGCATGCTGGTTGTCACCAGAGGTCTGGGGTCGTTGACCAAAGCGGCAAGACCTGGGCAGGCGGCGCGGCGTCTGCTTCGGACGAGGCGGGATAAAAGTGAGGAGCAAAAAAAAAAGCCCCAGCCGGAAAACCGGCCGGGGCAACACATCGTCTAATCGAGGAACAATTAGAATTTGAAACGAACAGAAGCAACCACATTGTGACCGTTGATGCTCTCTGCCTCGCCAGCATCGGAGATGCCGAGGTACTCATAGCCCAAGTCACCGGCGATCTCGTCGGTGAAATTGTAGGTCATACCAAGGCCTGCCTTGTAGGCAAAGGCGTTGTCGCTGCCACCATAGGTGCCTGCCGGGCCATCCAATCCTGCGGATACGTCAACATTCCAGTCGAACTGGGCAACACCCAGACCAGCCATGGCATAGACAGCAAAGGCGTCGTACACCGGAATCTCGTAGTAGCCGTTGACGAAAACGGTTTTGGCATTGTAATCGCCACCCAAATCATAACCAAAGGCTGTTTCATCATCCAGATCCGCACCCTGATAGGCCAACTCGAGCTCTGCCCGGAACTGACCGAACTGCTTGCCCAGAGCGATGGCACCACCGAAACCGGCATCGCTGTCCCACTCGTTGATAGGACCGAGATCCTGCTGGGTCCAAGCGGCACGAACGCCGAGACGGGCATACCACATGGAGTCATACTCGAGAGCGGTGATCCGCTGCTCATGATTCTCCAGCTGTTTTGCGTGGGCGCCCAGCTGCTCGTTCTGCTGCGCCTGGGAAGAATTCAGGTCATCGATCTGCTGCTGGCATGCTTCCGGACAACCAGCATCCATCTTTTTGCCAGGGCCACCGGCCAGAGCAACACCAGCGGTCAGAACAAAAGCCGACACAGCCATTACACTCAATACTTTCTTCATATCCATTCTCCTACGTTTAGTGAGACTTTATGAACACCCGGGCGTTATTGCCCAAAAAAACGGTTGATCCTCCGATGCGCCGTGATCCCCGGCCGGTATGCCGAGAGCCCTGCATCAAGTTTGATTGAAATATAACAAAGGAAAGGATTGCCTGCAATATCCAACATGCAAAAAAATACAAAATTTTGAACGAAAAGAAGGCGACTGCTGCTTAACATTTTGATTTTTATAGTTTTGTATAAAAAATAAAAATTTGCACCCTGGGTGTGCCGTGCTGCTTGACGAAGTCGATGCGGTTGACTAGATAACGGGACGATGGCATGCGCGTGTGGGGCTGTCCGTTCAGAGAGGCGAATCCGTGGAGGTGATGTGATTCAGATAGGAATTGAGCAACTGTGCCGGTCCGGTGCCGAGCGGCTAAAGGGTAAACGATTGGGTTTGTTGGCCAACCAGGCTTCCACCGACAAACATTTCAATCACGGTCGTGACCTCTTGCTGGCAGCCTTCCCCGGACAACTGACCTGCCTTTTTTCGCCGCAGCACGGATTTTTCAGCGAAAAGCAGGACAACATGATCGAATCCGATCATGGGGTCGATCAGGTGAGTGGCCTGCCGGTCTATTCACTGTACGGGGAAACGCGCAAGCCCTATCCGTCGATGTTTGCCGATATCGACGTGCTGCTGGTCGATCTGATCGATGTCGGTACCCGGGTGTACACCTTTATCTGGACCGTGGTCCACTGTTTGGAAGTGGCGGCGGAAACCGGTATCACGGTCATGATTCTCGACCGGCCCAATCCCATCGGCGGCCATCTGGTCGAGGGCAACCTGCTGCGCGCGGAGTGCGCCTCCTTTGTTGGCCGTTGTGCCATTCCCATGCGCCACGGTTTGACCCTGGGCGAATTGGCCCTGCTCTGCAATCGGGAGCTGGAGATTGGCGCCGATCTGCAAGTGGTCCGGATGAACGGTTGGACGCGACGGATGTTTTTCCCCGCCACCGGCTACCCATGGGTCTTTCCCTCGCCCAATATGCCCTCCTTTGCCACGGCCTTGGTCTATCCAGGGCAAGTGCTGTGGGAAGGAACCAATATCTCCGAAGCCCGGGGCACGACATTGCCCTTTGAGTTGTTCGGCGCCCCCTTTCTCGAACATGGGGCGGTGCTCGATGCGCTCCGCGCAACAGAACTGCCCGGCTGCCACCTGCGGCCACTGCGCTTCGAGCCGACCTCGGGCAAATGGATGGGACAGATGTGTACCGGCTTTCAGATCCACGTGCTCAATCCTGACCAATTCCGCCCCTATCGCACCAGCCTGGCCCTGTTCCAGGCGATCCGCTGCCTCTATCCCGAACAGTTTGCCTACAAATCACCACCCTATGAATATGAATTCGAGCGGCTGCCCATGGACCTGATCATCGGTGATAAGATGGTGCGCGAGGGGCTGGAAAACGGTGTCCCCATCGCCGAACTGGAGCGGGTCTGGCAGGAGGAACTGGACGAGTATCGGCAGCTTCGCCGCGCTGTTTTTCTTTACGACTGAACGAATGTCCGGTATTCTTGCAGGTTCCCGTTGAGCGTGAATTTCCTCCGGGCAACCGGGAACAATCCGGTTTTCCGCATGCTCGAACCCTACGTATTTCTGGAGGAGCGAACGTGTCCCGCGAATGCACCCTGCGGCAATTGGCCGACCTGGTCGGTGGCCGGGTGGAAGGCGATCCCAACCTGATCGTCCGTGGTCTGAACGGCATCGAGTATGCCCAACCCGGCGAGATCACCTTTATCCTTGACCGCAAACAGCTGCCGCTGCCCGAAACCTGCCAAGCCTCGGCCTGTATCGTCCCGGTTGATACCGAAGCCCTGGGCAGGCCGGCCATTGTCACTGACCAGCCGTCACTGGCTGCCGCCCGCATCCATACCTTTTTGCTGACCGAACCTTTTCAGGCCAAGGGGATTCATCCTTCGGCGGTGACTGGCGAAGGATGCGTGATTCCACGGGAGGTGACCATCGGCCCCTTGGTCTGTCTCGGCGACCGGGTGACCCTGGGGGAACGCGTCACCATCCACCCCGGCGCGGTGATCGGCAGTGACGTCGTCATTGACGACGACACCATCATTCATGCCAATGTAACCGTGGCCGAGCGTTGCACCATCGGCAAACGGGTGATCCTCCATCATGGGGCGGTGATTGGCAGTGACGGCTTTGGTTTTGCCACCGACCGGATGGGCGTGCATTATAAGAAGCCGCAGGTCGGCACGGTGCGCATTGACGACGACGTCGAGATCGGCGCCAATTCCTGCGTTGATCGCGCCGCCTTTGGCACCACCTGGATCAAGTCCGGTGCTCGAATCGACAACCTGGTCATGGTGGGCCACAATGTCGTCGTGGGCGAACATTCCATCCTGGTCGCCCAGGTGGGCATTGCCGGCAGCACCACCCTGGGCCGCAATGTGGTGCTCGGCGCCAAGGCCGGAGTCGCGGGGCATTTGCACCTCGATGACCAAGTGATGGCGGCCGCCAAAAGCGGCATTCACAACAATCAACCCAAGGGCGCCATGATCGGCGGCTCCCCGGCGATCGAGGTCAAAAGCTGGGGCCGGGCCGCGGCCGCCTTCAGCCGCTTGCCGGAAATGGTCAAGGAACTGCGAAGGTTGCGCAAGGAGGTGGACCGGCTGACCGGACTGCTTGCACCCACAGATCAACAGAAGGACAACCAATGACAACACAAACGATAGATGTGCAATTGCCCATTGATATCAAGGGGATCATGGAGATCCTGCCACACCGGTATCCCTTCCTCCTGGTTGATCGGATCGTGGAGCTGGAAAAGGGAAAAACCATCACCGGCGTCAAGAACGTGACCATGAATGAACCGTTTTTCCAGGGACATTTTCCGGGTGAGCCGGTCATGCCCGGTGTGCTCATTCTCGAGGCCATGGCCCAGACCGGCGGCATTCTCGCCTGCCTTTCCGATGCGGACATGATCGGCCGGCTGGTTTACTTTGCCGGTGTGGACAAGGCCCGGTTCCGCCGGGTGGTGCGTCCGGGCGATCAGCTGGTCATGAAATTGGAAATGATCAAACAAAAAGGCAAGGTCACCAAGATGGCCGGCAAGGCCTACGTGGATGACCAGCTGGCCACCGAGGCCGAGCTGATGGCTAGTTTCGCCTGATATACGACTCTTCTTTCAACGGGCGGCCCATGGGTCGTTTTTCTTTGTTTCAGCACAGGACAGTCTTTCCATGAATATACACCCCACGGCGGTCATCGACCCCAGAGCCCAACTCGATTCCTCGGTGATCGTCGAACCCTACGCCGTCATCGACGGCCCGGTCAAGATCGGCCCGGAAACCCGTATCTGCGCCCACGCGGTGGTTTCCGGCCACACCACCCTGGGCGCCCGTAACACCATCGGCTCCTTTGCCACCATTGGCGCCCCACCGCAGGACATCCACTACAAGGACGAACCGACCGAGCTGATCATCGGCGACGGCAACCAGATTCGCGAGTATGTATCCATTCACCGGGCAACGGCCAAGGCCAGCGGCAAGACCCTGATCGGCGACAACAACATGATCATGGCCTACTGCCACATCGCCCACGACTGCATCATCGCCGACCATGTGATCATGGCCAACGTCGCCACCCTGGCCGGTCACGTGGAGATCGGCAGCCACGCCAATCTCGGCGGCCTGGTGGCGGTGCATCAGTTCTGCCGCATCGGCGACTATGCCTACATCGGCGGTATGTCCGGCATCGGCCTCGATGTGCCGCCCTATGTGATCATGGAAGGCACCCGCAACCAGATGCGCATTGCCGGTATCAACAAGATCGGCCTGCGCCGTGCCGGCATGGATCGGGAGACCATCAAATGTCTGGAGGAGGCGTTTAAGATTCTGTTCCGCTCTCCGGAACTGCTGCTCAAGGATTCCCTGGCCAAGCTGGAAGAGGAGATGAAAGACTGCATCGAGGTCCAGCTGATGGTCGATTTTTTCCACTCCAGCAAGCGAGGAGTGGTCAAGCGGACCATTGATGACTGAACAGCCGCCCCAGGCATTGCCCATCGGCCTGATCGCCGGCGGCGGCCAATTTCCGCTGCTCTTTGCCGAGGCCGCCCGAGCGCGGGGCCGGCGGGTGGTGGCCATCGCCCATGTCAACGAAACCGCGATCGAGATCGAGGACCGGGCCGATGCGGTCTACTGGGTCAAGTTGGGGCAGTTGGGCAAGATCATCAAGCATTTCAAGCGGGAAGGGGTAGGCGAGACCGTCTTTGCCGGCACCATCACCAAGACCCGGATTTTTCACGATATCCTGCCGGATTTGAAAGGCCTTTCCCTGTGGAGCAAAATCGACCGGCGGCTGGACGACGCCATCCTTCGGGCCGTGGCCGCCAGTATGGAAGAGGAGGGGATCCGGGTACTCGCTTCTACCTGTTACCTCGAGCACCTTTTTTTTCCAAAAGGCCTGCTGAGTCGAAAAAAACCCTCGGCCGAGCAAATGGAGGATATCCGTTTCGGCTGGAAAGTGGCCCGCGAGGTCGGTCGGCTCGACATCGGCCAGTGCGTGGTGGTCCGCGATCGCTCGGTGCTGGCGGTGGAAGCCATCGAGGGCACCGATGCGGCCATCCGTCGTGGCGGTGAACTGGCCGGATCCGGGGCAGTGGTGGTCAAACTGAAGAAGCCGAACCAGGATTTTCGCTTCGATCTGCCGGCCACGGGGCCGCGCACCATCGACACCCTGGCGGCGGTCAAGGGAGCGGTGTTGGCGGTGGAGGCCGGCCAGTCGTTGCTTTTTGACCGAACGGCCATGGTCGAGGCGGCCGATCGCGCGGGCCTAGTGGTGGTCGGGCTGGTCGAGGACGAACAGGGAGAACTCCAGTATTGAATCCAAGGGAAGAGGCAACGACCATGCACACCACATCCATTGTCGATCTCCTGCGTCGCCAACCGGTGGGGGAAACGGTGACCATCAGCGGTTGGGTGCGCACCCGGCGCGATTCGGGCAGCTTTTCCTTTCTTGAAATCAACGATGGCTCGTGTCTGGCCAACTTGCAGCTCATTGCCGAGGAGCAGTTGGTCAATTATGCAAGTGAGGTGAAAAAACTGACCACCGGTTGTTCATTACGGGCACACGGCCTGCTCGTGGCCTCGCCGGCCAAGGGGCAGACGGTGGAAGTCCGGGCCGAACGCATCGAGGTGATTGGCTGGGCCGATCCCGAAACCTACCCCTTGCAGAAGAAACGGCACAGTTTTGAATTTCTCCGCTCCATCGCCCATCTCCGGCCCCGCACCAATGCCCTGGGCGCGGTGGCCCGGGTGCGGAGCGCGCTGAGCTTCGCCATTCACCGATTTTTCCATGAACACGGATTTCTCCAGGTCCATACCCCGGTGATCACCACCTCGGATTGTGAAGGCGCAGGCGAAATGTTCACGGTCACCGCTCTGGAACCCGGCCAACTGCAGGGACCTGATCCCTTCAATAACGATTTTTTTGGTCGACGGGCCGGATTGACGGTCAGCGGCCAGTTGCAGGCCGAAATTTTTGCCCTGTCCCACGGCCGGGTCTATACCTTTGGCCCGACTTTTCGCGCGGAACACTCCAACACCAGCCGTCATCTGGCCGAATTCTGGATGCTGGAGCCGGAGATGGCCTTCTGCGATCTGGCCGGCAACAGGGACGTGGCGGAATCGTTGATCAAATTCTTGGTGTGCGTGGCCCTCGACGAGTGCGGCGAGGATCTGGCCCTGTTTGACCAGCACGTCGCCAAAGGGCTGATCGATAAGCTCACCCAAGTTCGCGACCGGCCCTTTGTTCATCTTCCCTACACCGATGCGGTGACCGAACTGCAGCGAGCGGGTCGGCAGTTCGAGTTTCCTGTGCAGTGGGGCATCGACCTCCAGGCCGAGCATGAGCGATTTTTGTGCGAAGAGGTGGCCCAGGCGCCGGTGGTGGTCACCAACTATCCGGCCGACATCAAACCCTTCTACATGCGGCTGGACGATGACGGCCGCACCGTGGCAGCCATGGATATCCTGGTGGCTGGAATTGGCGAGCTGATCGGCGGCAGTCAGCGCGAGGAGCGTTATGAAGTGCTGGCGGCCCGCATGGCGGCGGCCGGGCTTGATCTGGCCCAGTACGGCTGGTACCTTGACCTCCGGCGCTACGGTTCCGTGCCTCACAGTGGCTTTGGCCTCGGGTTTGAGCGGTTGGTGCAGTTCGTCACTGGCATGCAGAATATCCGTGATGTCATTCCCTTCCCGCGTACCCCGGGCAGCGCCCCCTGCTGATACGTTTTTTTTAAGGAGTATCCCATCGCAACGGTCACCGGAAACACCAACGGCCTCAAGCCGAAACAGCTACGGGATCTGGAGCGGCTCGCGCAAAAAAAGGTTGCCCCCGATGAGATCGTCGGCCGGGAGACCGCCCGCGCTCTGGCGGCCATCTCCACCGAGCTGAACCGACGGGTCGGTCTTTTGATCCATCGCTCCGGCCAGATCGAAACGGTGATTGTCGGCGATTACGATCGCATCACCATCCCGGCCCTGGCCCATGTCGGTGCCAGCGGCGGCCGGTTGCGCGGTCTGCGTTGCGTGCATACCGTGCTTGGTGGCGCCGCAGCCATCAACGAGGAAGATATCATGGACCTGGCTTGTTTGCGGCTCGACCTGATGGCAACCCTGACCCTCCGCGACGGTCTGCCGGACCTGCTCCATCCGGTCCACCTCATTCCCCGCCAGGTGGACGGCCGTGACTGGACTACGCTGTCCCCGGTCCATCCGGCCAACCAGCAACAGTCGTGCATCGAACTGATCGAGGCACTGGAAGATGAGTTTGTCCGTGAGCGGCCGGTGCGCGAGGTCGACCGGGGCAAGGACCGGGCCATCCTGGTGTCGGTGACCACCGGTTCACGGGGTGAGGCCGAGGATTCCATGGCCGAACTGGTCGAGCTGGCCCGTTCCGCCGGGGTCGAGGTCTTGGCCGAGGTAATCCAGCGGCGCAAGCACATCCACCCTCGTTTCATCCTTGGCCGCGGCAAGCTGGTGGAGATCGTGCTCATGAGCCTGCGTCTGGGGGCCAATCTGCTCCTTTTCGACCAAGAACTGAGCCCCTCGCAGATCCGCAGCGTCACCGACCACACCGATCTGCGGGTTATCGACCGCACTCAACTGATCCTCGACATCTTTGCCAGCCGGGCCCGCTCGCGTGAAGGCAAATTGCAGATCGAAATGGCCCAGCTCAAGTACATGCTGCCCAAACTCACCACCCGCGACGACGCCCTGTCCCGCCTCACCGGCGGCATCGGCGCCCGCGGGCCGGGAGAGACTCGCCTGGAGATCGACAAACGACGGATCAACGACCGCATTACCCGGTTAGGCAAGGAGTTGAAGGCGGTGGGGGATCAACGTTTTCACCGTCGCAATCGGAGACGCAAACGGGACGTGCCGGTGATCTCCCTGGTCGGCTACACCAATGCCGGTAAATCAACCTTGCTCAATACCCTGACCAAAAGCGAGATTCAGGCCGAGGATCTGCTGTTTGCCACTCTGGACCCCACCAGCCGGCGGTTGCGTTTTCCCGAGGACATGGAAGTGATCATCACCGACACGGTTGGTTTCATCCGCAACCTGCCCGCCGATCTGCTCAAGGCCTTTGAATCGACTTTGGAGGAGTTGTTCGAGGCGGACCTGCTCCTGCACGTGATCGATGTGTCCAATCCTGCCTGGCGACAACAGGTGGCGGTGGTGGAGGGCTTGCTGGCCGAACTGGAGCTGGATGGGATCCCGTGCCTCAAGGTGTTCAACAAGATTGACCGGTTGGCTCCGGAAGACCAGGCCGAGCTGGCGGATAGCGCGGAGGGCGTGGGAATCAGCGCCTTGGACGCGCACACCCTGCCGCCGTTGTTGATACGGGCGCAGGAAATATTGCGTACGGTTGCCGGAAAAGCAGCCGTCTCGACGGCGAACGGAAAGAGGCGGGAAGAGGAGGGGGAAGGATGACAGAGGGAATAGCTCTTCAGCTTTGAAGGAAAAAACCGAGTGCTTTGTCCATTTCCACGTTGCATCGAAATTCACAGCCTATGCTGTTGTGTTGCACCGTTTTGACCACCGCCTGTTTCTTGAGAACGGTGTTGTTTTTATCGTTCAGCTGGAATTCGATCAAAAGGAGCTGTCCCTGTTCGATTCGATGTATTCCGGAGACGGTAAAGCCTATACCCGTGCGGGAAATATTGTTGATATGGATGATGCCGCCGCCAATTCCTCCCTCGGTGAGGATTTCATAGGTACCGGGAAGACTGGTCTGTTTACGGTAATGGCGGCGAAAATCAAGCAGCAGGGAGAAGACCTGCTGGCAACGGCAGCGAACGGAGAGCGTATGCCGGCCGTGACGAAACTGGTCGACCGCAAAATGTTTAACCACGCCGCAAGAAGGGCAAATAACCGTTGCCGTGTTGTTGTCGCGGACATGCACTTTGAGTTCAGCCATGGCCGTCAATCGTAAATAATGCAGGTGAAGCGTTCCAGCTGCGCCTCGGTTTCCGGATCAAGGTCGGCCGCGACTTCATGGATCTGATATTCCTTTTCACAGCCGCTGCAGCGCAATCGTACCTGCCGACATCGTCGCTGCACCTGTAAGGGTTCACCGCATTTTCTACATTTCACGTTTGTTTTCCCTTGCCGATGAGTTGTTCGCGGGTGAAAACAGCCTTGAGCGGGTACCCTTTGGCCGCCAAGACCTCGGCCCCCCCCTCCTGGCGATCAACAATGGTGGCCACCAGACCAACCCGAAACCCTTCGTTTTCGACCCGCTCGATCACTTTTAATAACGTGCCGCCAGTGGTGACCACATCCTCGACCAGGGCCACCAGCCCTCCGGGAACCAGGTTGCTCTTGCCTTCAATGAAATTGCCGGTGCCATGGCCCTTGGCTTCCTTGCGGACAATGAACGCGGGCAGGGGGGATTGTTCGAGATAGCTGACAACGGACACCGCCGTGACCAGAGGATCGGCACCAAGAGTCATGCCGCCAACCCCCATGATCGGTTCGGGATGCTGACGAATCAATTGGAACAGCAATCGACCGCAGAGATATCCTCCTTCGGCGTCGAGGGTGGTCTGTTTGCCATCCACGTAAAAATCGGAGGTCTTCCCTGATGTCAGGGTGAAGGTTCCCTGACGATAGGATTTTTCCAGCAGCAGTTCCTTGAGCCGTTGTCGTTCGTCCATGCAGCAATCCACTAGGGCAGAGGTTGAAAAGGGCACTTGTTTTTTGCAGGAAGCAAAGGCGTTCAAAGCCTTTGCTTTTTATACAGCTGAAGACGTTTTTTACCGTGAATGCCTTGTTTTCGCACATAAAAAGCTGAGCTTGCCCTGTTTTTTTCTCTATCGCTTGCAAGGGAAGAGAGGACGGCTTCGCCTCTTTCCCTCTGATATTGCTTGCATTTTTTTGCTGGCTCGATAACAGTGCTTGTTATGTGGCAGTGTCAATATCCAGGATATCTCCGGGGGTGAGTCAATGTGTGGAATAGTGGGATATGTCGGCAACAGACGGGTTGTGCCCATTCTGCTTGAGGGATTGCGGCGGTTGGAATACCGGGGATACGATTCTGCCGGGCTGGTGTATCATTTTGCGAATCGTTTGGTCCGCCATCGCGCCAAGGGAAAGTTGGCCAATCTCGAGGCAGTGGTCGATGAACAGATCGGAGTGGCCAGCGGCACCGGGCTTGGCCACACCCGTTGGGCAACCCATGGAGCTCCCACCGAAAACAACGCTCATCCGCATACCGACTGCACCGGCGAACTGGTGGTGGTGCATAACGGCATCATTGAAAACTACAGTGCGCTGAAAAATGAATTAACCGCCAAGGGGCATGTGTTCACTTCGGAAACGGATACCGAGGTGCTGGCTCACCTGATCGAGGACTGTCTGAAGGGTGATCTGGTCGCGGCTGTGCGGGCAGCGCTCACCCGGGTCGAGGGATCCTATGCCATCGGCGTGCTGTGGGCCAAGGAGCCCGAGTTGCTGGTGGCGGCGCGCAATCATAGCCCCTTGGTGATGGGCGTGACCAATGATTCCTGCCATATTGCCTCGGATATTCCAGCGCTTTTGCCCTACACCCGGGAAGTGATTTTTCTCGATGATCGTGAAATGGCGGTGCTACGCAAGGGTGGGGCCTATACCATTCTCAGCATTGACGACGGATGTCCGTTGGACAAGACGCTTTCAGTGATCGATTGGAACGCGTCGATGGCTGAAAAGGCCGGTTATCGACATTTCATGCTCAAGGAGATTTTCGAGCAGCCGCAAGCCATTCTCAACACCGTCAGTGGTCGCATTGTTCCCGATACCGGAGTTGTCGATCTCCCGGAAATAGGACTTGATCCTACGATTGTGGAGCGCATCGAGCGGATAGCCCTTGTTGCCTGTGGCACGTCCTGGCATGCGGCCCTGATCGCCAAGTATTGGATTGAGAAATGGGCTGGCATTCCCGTGGAAGTCGATATCGCCTCTGAATTTCGCTATCGCCGCCTGTTGGTCAATGAGCGGGTGTTGACCATCGCCATTTCCCAGTCCGGTGAAACCGCCGATACCTTGGCGGGAATCCGCCGGGCTGCGCAACTTGGTTCCCGCGTGGTGACCGTGTGCAATGTGGTCGGTTCCACCATGACCCGGGAAGCCGATGGCGTTATTTATACCCATGCTGGTCCTGAGATTGGGGTCGCCTCCACCAAGGCCTTTACCTGCCAACTGGCAGCCCTTTTTCTCTTAACCATTTATCTGGGGCAGATACGAAAAACCATCGACCCCCTTGTCCAGAAAAAACTTGGAGCTGCCCTGCTTGAGTGCGCCGAGGTGATCGGCACGGAATTGCCCCGTCTGCAGGCGGAAATCAGCACGCTGATCGAGCGGTATTACGAGGCCAAGGACTTCCTGTTTGTCGGGCGGGGATTGAATTTTCCCGTCGCTTTGGAGGGGGCGCTGAAACTCAAGGAAATTTCCTATATCCATGCCGAAGGATATGCCGCGGGTGAACTCAAGCACGGGCCGATTGCCCTGATTGATCGCGACATGCCGGTTGTCGCCTTGGCTCCTCGGGATTCGGTGTATCTCAAGACCGTTTCCAATATCGAGGAAATCAAGGCGCGGCAGGGCCGCCTGCTGTTATTCGGAACGAGCGGTGACGAGCACCTGTCCACCCTGACCGAGGATGTTATTTCTTTGCCCGAAGTACACGAAGACCTCAATCCATTGCTGTACACTATTCCAGCGCAGCTGCTCGCCTACGAAATCGCCAACCGGCGAGGCTGCGACGTGGATCAACCGCGCAATCTGGCCAAGAGCGTCACGGTCGAATGACCTGACCGCTCGCTTTTTTTCATCGCCTTTTTCTTTCCTTTCGCGAGTCTGGGGATCTTTTCCCCAGACTCGTTCCTTGCCGTGCTCCATATCCGTGTTTCGGTGACAGGGGCGATATTCACGGTTCTTTTCGCATGCGAAAGTTCCAGTCCTCGTTGTTATTCGCCTAGAATAATGAAAGAAATGGAATTTTTTCCGACAACTGGATTGCCGGCGTTTGGCGCATAATTTTCTTGCATACATTCATGGATGTATGTATATAGTTCCGGTTTTCCATACTCCTGTTCGGGATACCGACAGTGCTGTTCGCGAATTCTTTGGAGGGCTATACGCCATGAAAAAAATACTCCGTCAATCCTTTGTGATCCTTGCTATGCTCGCCGGAGGATTCCTGACAGGCGCATGCAAGGATGGCGCCCAACCAACGCCCGCCGCCGGAGGACCGGTGGAAGTGGAGGTCGTCACCCTGCAACCGCAGCCGGTCCATCTCGTCGTGGAGCTTCCGGGGCGGACAGCTGCCTTTCGCATCGCCGAGGTACGTCCCCAGGTGGGAGGGATCATCCAGAAGCGGCTGTTTACCGAGGGCAGCGAGGTCAAGGCCGGGCAGTTGCTCTATCAGATCGATCCCGCCACCTATCAAGCCAGTTACGACAGCGCCAAAGCGGCTCTTGCCAAGGCCGAGGCCCTGGAGCATTCCGCCAGCCTCAAGGCTGAACGATACCGTGTGCTGGTGCGCACCAAGGCGGTGAGCGAGCAGGAACAGATCGAGATCGAGGCCGGTTGGAAACAAGCGGTCGCCGACGTGGCGGCCGCCAAGGCCGCCCTGGCCAGCGCCCGAATTAATCTTGACTACACCCGGGTGACCGCCCCCATTTCGGGGCGGATCGGTAAGTCGAGCGTCACCGAGGGTGCCCTGGTCACCGCGCAACAGAGCGCCGCGCTTGCCACCATTCAACAGTTGGATCCCCTGTATGTCGATGTCAGTCAGTCTAGTACTGAACTGCTTGATTTGAAAAAAGAAGTGGCGGCAGGCTCCGCTGCGGGAGGGGAAAAAACCAAATCCGAGGTCACGGTGCTCCTTGAAGACGGCTCCGAATATCGGCATACAGGCAGCCTGGAATTTTCCGACGTGACCGTCAATCAGACCACGGGCACGGTCACCCTTCGGGCGATTGTCGGCAATCCCGATCAGGAGTTATTGCCGGGAATGTTTGTTCGCGCGCGGATCGACAAGGGGCAGAAGCCGGCGGCCATCCTCGTGCCCGCGGCGAGTATCAGCCGTAACAGCAAGGGACAGGCCATGGTCATGGTGGTCAACAAGGCATCAACGGTCGAGAATCGGATCGTGCACACCGGGCAGAATATCGGAACGCGGATTCTGATCGCGGACGGATTGACCGCTGGAGAACAGGTGATTGTCGCCGGGCTGCAGAAGATCAAACCCGGAGTTCCGGTCAAGGTGATCGAGCAGGCCATTGATAACCAATCGAGTCAAACGGCCTCCGGCGTTGCGGCGACGGCAGCCAAGACGGAGTGAACCATGGCCCGCTTTTTTATTGACCGGCCCATTTTTGCCTGGGTCATCGCCATCGTCATCATGCTGGCCGGCGCGCTTTCCATCATGCGCCTGCCAATATCCCAATATCCGGAGATCGCGCCGCCCTCGGTACAGATCACCTCCAAGTACCCCGGCGCGTCGGCCAAGACCATCGAGGACAGCGTCACCCAGATCATCGAGCAGAACATGAATGGACTCGACAATCTGCTGTACATGAACTCGCAGAGTTCCTCGACCGGCCAGGTCACCATCACCCTGACCTTCGAGGCCGGCACCGATCCGGATATCGCCCAGGTGCAGGTGCAGAATAAACTGCAACAGGCGCTCAGCCTCCTGCCCGAGGAGGTTCAGGACGAAGGGGTGCAGGTGACCAAGTCCAACTCGACCTTTCTCATGATCGTCGGTCTGATCTCGGAAGACGGCAGCATGGACAAAAACGATCTGTCCGATTTCATGGTTTCGACCCTGCGCGATCCCCTCAGCCGGACCCGGGGCGTGGGCTCGATTCGCATCTTTGGCAGCCAATACGCCATGCGTATCTGGCTCGATCCCCATAAACTCAACAGCTACCAGCTCACCCCGGTGGATATCAAGGCCGCCATCCAGGCCCAGAACAACCAAGTGGCCGTGGGTGATCTCGGCGGCACGCCGTCCACTGCCGGCACCCAGGTCAACGCCAGCATGATGGCCCAAACCAAGATGAGTTCGCCCGAGCAGTTTGCCCAGATCCTCTTGAAGGTCAACAGTGACGGCTCCCAGATTCGGCTTCGGGACGTGGCCCGAGTGGAGATCGGCGGCGAAACCTACGATTCGTTGACCACTTTCAACGGCATGCCGGCCTCCGGCATGGCGATCATGCTGGCCACCGGCGCCAATGCGCTCGACACCGCCAAGGCGGTACGCGACAAGCTGGCTGATCTGCAACCCTACTTTCCGGCAGGCGTGTCCGTGGTCTATCCCTACGATACCACCACTTTCATCAAGATCTCGATTGAGGAGGTCGCCCATACCCTGGTGGAGGCCATTATTCTGGTCTTTCTGGTTATGTACCTGTTTCTTCAGAATTTTCGCGCTACCCTCATCCCGACCATCGCCGTGCCCGTGGTCTTGCTCGGTACCTTCGGGGTCATGGCGGCCTTTGGCTTTTCCATCAATACCCTGACCATGTTTGGCTTGGTGCTGGCCATCGGTCTCTTGGTCGATGACGCCATCGTGGTGGTCGAAAACGTCGAGCGGATCATGGCCGAGGAGGGTTTGTCGCCGCTGGAGGCCACGCGCAAGTCCATGGATCAGATCACCGGCGCCCTGATCGGCATCGCCCTGGTATTGTCGGCGGTATTCGTGCCCATGGCCTTTTTCGGCGGCTCCACCGGCGCCATTTATCGCCAGTTCTCCCTGACCATCGTCTCGGCCATGGTGCTGTCGGTGCTGGTGGCCCTGATCCTGACGCCGGCCCTGTGCGCCACCTTGCTCAAGCCGGTCAAGAAGGGACACCATGAGCAGAAGCGCGGATTCTTCGGCTGGTTCAACCGCACCTTCGAGCGCAGTGCCGACGGCTACCGCAACAGCGTGGCCTATGTGCTGAAGCGTACCGGCCGCTTCGGCCTGATCTATCTCCTGCTCATTGGCGGCATGGCCTTTTTGTTCACCAAACTGCCGACCTCCTTTTTACCTGAGGAGGATCAGGGGGTTTTTCTCACCATGGTGCAACTGCCCACAGGGGCGACCCAGGAACGGACCCAGGCTATCCTGAACCAGGTGCGCGATCATTATCTGGTCAAGGAAAAGGAAAACGTCAAGTCCGCCTTCACCGTAGCCGGCTTCAGTTTCGCCGGCACCGGCCAGAACATGGGCATGGTTTTCGCCCAACTGCGCGACTGGAGTGAACGCAAACGGCCGGAGCAGTCGGTGAGCGGGGTTATCCAGCGGGCCATGGGCACCTTCATGCAAATCAAGGAAGCCCAAGTCTTTGCCTTTAACCTGCCGTCGATTCCCGCGCTGGGCACCTCCACCGGTTTTGACTTTTTCCTCCAGGACCGCGCCGGTCTCGGCCACGAGAAGTTGATCGAGGCGCGCAACATGCTGCTCGGGTTGGCAGCGAAAAATCCCAATCTCACCCGGGTGCGGCCCAATGGCATGGAAGATACGCCGCAGTACAACGTGGACATTGATTTTGAAAAGGCCATGGCCCTGGGCGTGACGGTAAGCGATATCAACACCACCCTTTCCACTGCTTGGGGGTCCAGTTACGTCAATGATTTTGTTCATCAGGGCCGGGTCAAGAAGGTGTACGTACAGGCCGATGCGCCCTATCGGATGCAGCCCGAGGATCTGGATCATTGGTATGTCCGCAATGCCAACGGCGAGATGGTGCCATTCAGCACCTTCAGCAGCGGCCATTGGAGTTTCGGCTCGCCCCGCCTCGAACGGTTCAACGGCAACTCGGCGGTGGAGATCGTCGGCGAGGCGGCCCCTGGCAAGTCGAGCGGTGACGCCATGACCCTCATCGGCGATCTGGTGGCGCAGCTCCCCGCCGGTATCGGCTACGAATGGACCGGCGCTTCCTTCCAGGAGCAGCAGGCCGGTGCCCAGGCGCCCGCGCTGTACGCCATCTCGATCCTGGTGGTCTTTCTTTGTCTGGCCGCCCTGTACGAAAGCTGGTCGGTGCCGTTCTCGGTCATCCTGGCCGTGCCGCTGGGAGTATTGGGCGCGCTTTCCGCCGCCTATTTCCGCGGCATGGAGAATGACGTCTACTTCCAGGTCGGTTTGCTGACCACCATCGGTTTGTCGGCAAAAAACGCCATCCTGATTGTCGAGTTCGCCAAACGGCGCTACGACAAGGGCCGGGATCTAGTTGAGGCCACGGTCAAGGCCTGCCGCCTGCGGCTGCGACCGATCCTGATGACCTCGCTGGCCTTCATGCTCGGGGTTTTGCCGCTGGCGATCAGTTCCGGCGCTGGCGCCAACAGCCGCCATGCCATTGGTACCGGCGTGCTGGGCGGCATGCTCTCGGCCACCGTTTTGGCGATCTTTTTTATTCCGCTTTTCTTTGTGGTGGTCCTGCGGCTGTTTACAAAGAAACGGCCGGCGGAGACCAACCTCAGCCTGGCCCAAGAGGTGAAACAATGAAGGTCTTGCACACGAGATGGCTCGCTGCCGTGCTGATGGCCGGGGCGTTGGGCGGTTGCACCCTGGCTCCGGAGTACCGCCGGCCTGAACTGCCGGTGGCCGACGCGCTGCCCGTCGGTCAGCAAAGCCCGATCAGTCCGGCCTCGGCCAATGGCGCGGCCGTGCTCAGTGCCGAACTCGCCTGGCGGGAGTATTTTGCCGATCCCCGGTTGCAGCAACTGCTGACCCTGGCTCTGGCCAACAACCGGGACCTGCGCGCCTCGGCCCTCAATGTCGAGGCCTATCAGGCCCAGTATCGTATCCAGCGTTCCGCTCTGTTTCCGTCCATCAGCGGCGAAGGCAGCGGCACCAAGCAACGAACGCTCAGCGGCAGCAGTTATGTGACCTCTGAGATATACACGGTTTCGGTGGGGATGACCGCCTATGAACTCGACCTGTACGGCCGGGTGCGCAATCTCAAGGACCAGGCCCTGGAACAGTATCTGGCCATGGAGGAGACCCATCGCAGTGCCCGGCTCGGTCTGGTGGCCGAGGTGGCTCGCGCCTACCTGACCTGGCTGGCCGATCGGGAACTGCTGACCACCACCGAGGACACCCTGCGGGTCGAAGAGGAGTCGTTCCAGCTCATCGAGCAACGGGAACGCGAGGGTATCGCCACCCAGTTGGATCTGGCCCAGGCGCGCACCAGCCTGGAAACGGCGCGGGCCAATCGTTCCCTGTATCAGCGGATGGTCGCCCAGGATATCAACAACCTGGTGCTGCTGGTCGGCACGCCCCTGTCTCCTTCGTTGTTCAAGGATGCGGCACCATTGAACGCCCAGGCGATCGGTGCACGGCTGCCGGCTCAACTGCCCTCTTCCCTCCTGTTGCAGCGACCGGACATCATGGCGGCGGAGCACGAACTCAAGGGCGCAAACGCCAACATCGGCGCAGCGCGGGCCGCTTTTTTCCCGTCCATCAGCCTGACCGCCAAAACCGGCGCGATCAGCGGCGATCTTTCCGATCTGTTTGATGGCGACTCGGGCTCCTGGCTGTTCTCGCCGTCGATCAACCTGCCGATCTTCACTGCCGGCCGCCTGCGGGCCGAGCTCGATGTGGCCAAGATCCGCAAGGACATTACCGTGGCCCAGTATGAAAAGGCCATCCAGACGGCCTTCCGCGAGGCGGCGGACACCCTGGTCGCCAGCGGCACCTTTGTGCAGCAGGTGGCGGCACAAAAGGCCAATCTTGCCGCCAATCAGGAGTACCATACCCTGGCCAAGGCCCGTTATCAGCAGGGGTTGGACAGCTTTCTCACCCTGCTCGATGCCCAACGCTCACTCTACAGCGCCCGGCAGCGGTATATCGCCGTGCAGCTGTCCCAACTGCTCAACCAGGTGGACCTGTACAAGGCACTGGGTGGTGGCTGGAAGGATCGGTCGTGAGTGCCCGCTTACACTCTGAGCGGCAGGCTGGACAACGGAGGGAAAGTCGATTGAGCAGGCTTCGATCGACAAAGCGTGGAGCACGGTAACTATGGCACGCAAAACAAAAGAGGAGGCGCAAGAGACTCGCAGCGCCATCCTTGATGCAGCGGTACGGGTCTTTGCCGTCAAAGGGATGGCGCATTCGTCCTTGGCTGATATTGCCCAGGAGGCCGGCGTGACCAGGGGAGCCATTTATTGGCATTTTGCCAACAAAGAGGACCTGCTCAACACGTTGTGGGACCAGGTGCTGCAGTTGTACGCGCCGCTGGCCCAGGCCAGTGAAAGCCGGGGTGAACCGGATCCGCTCGGCAAATTGAAAGCCCTGTACCTCTCCTTTTTCACGGGTTTGGTTGAGGACCAGCGTCAGCAGCAGCTGTTTCGCATCTTGTTCGATGACAGCAACCGCAACAAGGAAACCGATGCCATCCGCCAGCGCCACCTCGTTTGCCGCCAGGAGCGATTCATCGGCCTGCAGACGGTGTTGCGCAATGCTCGCGACCGGGGACAACTCTCGAAAGATACTGATATTCACCTGGGAGCGGTGGCTGTTCTTTCCTTTATTCACGGCATGATCGCCAACTGGGTCATGACGCCTGAGCTTTTTGATATCAAACAACAGGGGCCGATGTTGATCGACGCCCTGATTCAGATGCTGCAGAGCGGCGTCATCGCCCGTTCGTCCTAACTTCCTTTCGTTCTACCTTTTGCCACCGGGGAATTCCCCGGTGGTGCGCTGCCCGTGTGTCGCCAGGTTGGGTGCTGAGAGTCAATGTTCCAAGCCATTGCCCCTGTTGCGCCCCAATCCCTGCCGCAACTTTTCCATGTACAAATAGAAGACCGGGGTAACGTAGAGGGTCAGGCTTTGGGAAAAAAGCAGGCCACCGACCACCGCCAGCCCCAGCGGCTGGCGCGATTCCGCGCCGGCCCCATAGCCGAGGGCAATGGGAATGCCGGCCATGAGCGCGGCCATGGTGGTCATCATGATCGGCCGGAAACGGATGACGCAGGCTTCATGGATGGCCTCAACAGCGCTTTTGCCCTCGGCCTGGGCCGCGATGGCGAAGTCGATCATCATGATGCCGTTCTTCTTTACCAGGCCGATGAGCATGATGATGCCGACAAAGGCATAGATCGACAGGTCGACCCGGAACAACATCAGGGTGATCAGGGCACCGAAACCGGCGAAGGGCAGGGCGGTGAGAATGGTCAATGGGTGGATGTAGCTTTCGTAGAGGATGCCGAGCACGATATAGATGACCACAATCGACAGGGCCAGGAGCCAGCCCATGCTGGCCTGCGCGGCCTGAAATTGCTGGGCGTTGCCCTGGAACGATGCGGTGACGCCGGTGGGCAGCAGCGAGTCGGTCATCTGTTGCAGATCGGCCAGGGCCTGGCCCAAGGCCACTCCGGGTTTGACATTGAACGACAGGGTCACCGACGGCAATTGGCCCGAATGGTTGATCGACAGCGGCCCCAGTCCCTGCCGGAGGGTGGCCACGGCAGCAAGAGGGACCAGTGGTCCCTGGCTGGAGCGGACATGGAGTCGATCCAGGGCCGAGGCGTCGTTCTGAAAATCAGGATGAAATTCGACGATCACGCTGTACTGGTCGTTGGCTCCGAAGATGGTGGACACATCGCGCTCGCCAAAGGCGCTGTACAGGGTATCCTCGATCTGCTGGGGCGAAACTCCGAGCAGCAAGGCGCGGTTGCGGTCGATCTCCACCATCAGTTCCGGGTTGTCCATCTGCAGGTCGCTGGACACATCGATCAGGTTTGGGGTGTCGAGCATCATCCGTTCCAAGGTCCTGGCGGTCGCGTACAACCGGTCGGTGTCGATCCCTTGCAGGGTCAGCTGGTAAAGGCTGCGTGAGCGGCGGCCGCCAATGTTGATTGGCAGCGGGTTGACCAGCATGGCGCGGATACCGGGCACGCTGTTGAGCTTGGGCCGCAGGGAGAGAATCAGTTCGTCGGCGCTCAACTGCCGTTCATGGCGGGGTTTGAGCACCAGGAGCATGAAGGGCGAGGATGAGGAAGCGTTGACCATGAACCGATCGACATTGGGGTCTTTCTGGACGATGGCCGCCAACCGCATCAGGTGGCCCACCTGGGAAATCCAGGAGGCGGACTGGGAGCTCTGGGTCGAAACCATGATGAATCCCCGGTCTTCCGAGGGGATGAAGCCCTTGGGCACGACTACGAACAGGTAAGCCGTGGCCGCCAGGACGGCCAGGGAAAACGCCATGGTTAGCCGCCGGTAGCGCAGCACCACCAGCAGGCTGTTACCGTACCAGCGGGCCAGCAATTGGTACCCGGATTCGGTCAGCTGGTAGAGTCGTCCGTGACCCCGGCCGTGCTGCTCGCTGAGGTAGCGGCTGCACAGCATGGGCACCAGGGTCAGGCTGATCACGCCGCTGACCAGCACCGCCGCGCCGATGGTCACCGAAAACTCGCGGAACAACCGGCCCATGATGCCGCCAAGGAAGAGCAGCGGAATGAAGATCGCCACCAGGGAGAGGGTCATGGAAATAATGGTGAAGCCGACCTCGCGCGCCCCGTCCAGGGCGGCCTGCATGCGGCTCTTGCCCATTTCCAGATGGCGGACGATGTTTTCCAGCACCACGATGGAGTCGTCGACCACGAACCCCACCGCCAGGGTGAGAGCCATGAGCGACATGTTGTTGAGGCTGTAGTCGAGCAGGTACATCACCGCAAAGGTGCCGATCACCGACATGGGCAGCGACAGGCTGGGGATTACGGTGGCGCTGAGGTTGCGGATAAAGAGAAAGATCACCAGCACCACCAGCACCAGGGTGAGCAACAGGGTGAATTGGATATCCAGCGCCGATTCTGTGATGGCCACGCTGCCGTCACGAAGGATGGCCAACTTGACCGAAGCGGGCAGGGTTTCGCTCAATTTGGGCAACAAGGCCTTGACCGCGCCGGCCACCTCGATGGTATTGGCGCCGGGCTGCTTCTCCACTGCCAGGACAATGGTCTGGGCCTTGCTGTTCGGGGTGAAAAACCAGGCGCCGGATTTGTCGTTTTCCACGCTGTCGATCACCGTGGCCACTTCGGCCAGGCGGATGGGCCGTCCGCCGCGCACCGCCACCACGATGTCGCGGTACTGGTCCGCCTTTTTGAGCTCACCGCTCGCCTTGAGCGTCAGCGTGGTGTGCGGGCCGCTCAGCTGGCCCATGGGCTGGTTGGCGTTCTGGCGGTCGATGGCCGCGGCCACCTCGTCGGCGTCAAGGTCAAATCCCTGCATCGCCAGCGGGTCCAGCTGCACCCGGACCGCATACTTTTGCGAACCGCGCAGGGTGATTTGGGCCACGCCGCTGATCATCGACAACCGCTGGCCCATGGTCTGGCCGTACTGATCGAGCAGGGAGAGCGGCAGGGAGGGGCTGTTGAGCGAGATGAACAGGATCGGGTCCGAAGCGGGGTTGGTGCGGCGGAAGGAGGGCGGCGAGGGCATGTTGTCGGGCAGCCGGCGGTTGGCCAGCGAGATCGCGGTCTGCACATCCTGGGCCGCGGCGTCGATGTCCCGCTCCAGGGAAAACTGGAGGGTGATCTGGGTCGAGCCGGTGGTGGACACCGAACTCATCGAATCAAGCCCGGCGATGGTGGAGAACTCCTTTTCCAGCACCGTGGCCACGGTTGAGGCCATGGTGTCCGGGTTGGCGCCGGGCAGGTTGGCGGTGACCTGGATGGTGGGAAAATCGACGTTGGGCAGGTCGCTGACCGCCAAGTGCCGGTAGCCGATCAGGCCGAACAGGAGGATGCTGCACATCACCAGCACGGTCATCACCGGCCGGCGGATGAAAAGATCGGAGGTGCCGGTCATGGTGTCGTCTGCCTGGTGCCGTTGCCCGACTGCGCGTCCTGGACGGTGGCGCCACTTTCTCTGGCCTGATCGCGCCGTTCAATTTTGACCCCGTCGGCCAACTGCAACTGACCGTCGATGACCACGAGCTCGCCCTCCGTGAGCCCCGAGTCGATCACCGCCCCTCCCTGATAGAGCATACCGGGCGTCACCGGCCGGTAGCTGACGGTTTGCTCGTCGGTGACCACATACACATAGGCGCCTTCCTGGCCGACCTGCACCGCCTGCGCGGGGACAACGATGCAGTCCGGCCGTTGGGAGAGGACGACGCGCACATCGATCAGTTGTCCCGGCCACAACTGGCGGTCGCTGTTGACGAAACTGGCCTTGAGCCGCAGCATGCCGGTGGTCGGATCAACGGTGTTGTCGATAAAGGCCAACGCACCGGCAACGGGGCTGCCGGCCGCGTGTTTCTGCGGGGTGGCCAACACCTTGAGGCTTTCGACGGCCTGGTAGCGGGCAATCTCCTGGAGGTGCTGGCCGGGGACGGTGAAGGTGGCCAGGATCGGCTGGATCCGTTTGAGGATGACCATCGGACTGTCGGCATTCTCCTTGATCAGGTTGCCCTGGTGGCTGAGCAATTCGCCGGTTCGCCCGGCAAAGGGTGCCCGGATCGAGCAGTATTCCAGCTCCAGCCGGGCCTTGTCGACCGCCGCCTCATCCGCCTTGACCGTGGCGGCGAGGGTGGCCACCCGGGTCGCCGCCTGATCGGCCTGTTCCTGCGACACATACCCTTTGTGCGCGGCCTGCGCGTAGCGGCCGGATTCACGCCGGGCATTGTCCAGCTCGGCCTTGTCCCCGGCTAGCTCGGCTTCGGCCTTGGCCAGGGCGGCGGCAAAGGGACGGGGGTCGATGGTGAACAGCAGCTCCCCGCCTTTCACCGTATCGCCTTCGCGGAAATGGACGGTCTTGAGCGTTCCAGTCACCTGCGAGCGGATCTCCACCGTGGCCGATGCTTCCACATGGCCGATGGCGGTCAATTCAACAGGCACTGTTTTTCTGCTGCTGGCCGCCACGCTCACCGGGATCGCCGCCCGTTTTTTCTGGCCGCTCTTTTCCTCGCGTTGTTGTGAACAGCCGCTCATGCAAAGCAGGGCCACCAGCCCGGTGAGGACGAGCAGGCAAAGAAGCGGGCAGGCGGATTGGGCAGACCGGTCATGCGGCAGGAGAAAATGGTGGAAAAACAGCATCATGGGATGTTCCTTGCGGGGAGCGTGGTCGTCGCGCGCGACAGGGTGGCCGCAGGAAGGGGTTGCGTCTGCCAGCCGCCGCCCAGGGCCTTGTAGAGGGTAAGCATGCCGATTGCCAGCCGCTGGCCGCTTTGTGCCAGTTTGTCCTGGGATTGGTAGAGAGCATTCTGGCTTTGCAACACATTGAGAAAGGGGGTGATTCCCGCCTGGTACTGGCCGTGGGCGATGACCACTGCCCGCTGACTGGCCTTGACCGCTTCCTGCAGAATCGCATGCGTTGTCCGTTCGCGCTCCAGGGTGACCAGGGCATTTTCCGTTTCCGTCAGCGCCGTCAGCACCGTTTGTTCATAGGTCAGCTCGGCACGCCGGCGCTGGGCCTCGCTGGCATCGACCGCCGCCCGTGCCGTGCCGCCGTCGAACAGGGGCCAGCGTACTGCGGGGCCGGCCGACCAGAAACGGCTGCCGCTGGCGATCAGATCGCCGAGCGAAGTGCTTTGCAGGCCGATCAGGGCGGAGAGGGAAAAACGGGGAAACAGATCGGCCGTGGCCGCGCCCACCGTGGCGGTGGCGACGGCCAGCCGGCGTTCGGCGCTGCGGATGTCGGGCCGCTGGCGCAGCAGTTCCGAGGGCAGGACATGGGGAAGATGCGGCGGCACCGGTGGCAGTGGCGCTTCCGCCGTCAGCTCCAGCTTCAGGGTTTGCGGTTGCTGGCCGAGAAGCAGGGCCAGTTGATGCATGGCTTGAGCGGCGCTGCTTTCCAGGAGCGGCATTTCCGCCCTGGTCTGGGCCAGCAGGGTTTCTGCCTGGGCCACCTCCAGATCGCTGCCCAACCCGAGGTGGAACTTGTTGCGCACCACCTCCACGGTTTGTTCCTGGATGCGGCTGTTTTCCCGGGCAATGGCCAGCCGCTGCTGACTGGACCGCAGCTCGATGTAATTACGTGCCACCTCGGCGGCCAGGGAGACGCACACGCCGCGCCAATCTTCCACCGTGGCGGCCAGATTGGCCTCGGCGGCTTCGGCCTGGCGCCGGACACCGCCAAAGAGGTCGAGTTCCCACCCGGCATCGAACCCGGTTTCAAATACATCCTGATACCGGTCGCTGCTCTGGACGCGCTCGCTGCGGCGGCTGGTGGTGTAACTGCCGCCGAGATCGACGGAGGGCAACAGGGATGCGGTCGCGATTCGGCGGGCAGCCCGGGCCTCGACAACGCGCGTTTCGGCAATGCGCAGATCGGGATTGGCGGTCAGGGCCCGGGCGATCAGCGAATCCAACAGCGGATCCCTGAACAGCGACCACCAGTGGGAGAGGGTGGTTGCCGGCGTATTCCCCGAACCGGTGCCCTCGCTCCATTGGCTGGGCATTGCCGTTTGCGGCGGCTGGTAATCGGGGCCGACCGGCGCACAGGCGGTCAAGAGGGCCACACTCAGCAGGAACAGGATCAATCGGTATGTACGGTGGTGTGGACAACCCATGGAATGCGTGCCTGCCATGCAGGGTGGACGTGTCGATTTGCGGGAAAGAGAAAGGCCGTCGGGGCATCGGTCTCGCCAGGCGCGGAAATTCCTGAGTGAAGTTCCCGCGCCGTTGTCGCCTGGCACCTTGGGTGCCAAAGGCAGGATGATAAACAAAGCCTCCCTGTTTCACAATCACATTCAGGGCGCCGCGGACGATAAGCTCCCAAACGTTCATGGTGTGGCCGGAGTAAGGAGGAAAGTACGCGCAAGGAGGCTGGCGGCGATTGCGTGGAGCGGTGCTTTCACTTTTTCGCAGTCAGAGGTATGGTGCGTTCAACCATCCTTTCCGGAGCGATCATCGGTTGTTTTGCCGATGCCGTTGCACTGATCAGGGAGAGAGAACACATGAACACCGCCATCAAGAAGGGGCTTGCCGGGCTGGGCGGCCTGCTGCTGATCGCCGCCGCTGTCCTGGCGTGGAACGTGTTGCGGCCCAATGGTCTTGCCGAGGGTTTTGCCGCCGGCAACGGCCGGATCGAGGCTGTGGAGATCGATATCGCCGCCAAAGGCGCTGGCCGAATCAAGGAAATCCTGGCCGGCGAGGGCGATTTTGTCACCCATGGCCAGATACTGGCTCGCATGGACACCCAGCAGTTGGAGGCGCAGCGTCGAGAGGCCGAAGCCCAGCTGCAACAGACCGGGTACGCGGTGGACACCGCCAAGAGCCAGGTGGCCCAGCGCCTGAGCGAGAAAAACGCGGCCCAGGCCGTGCTTGCCCAGCGTCGGGCCGAGCTGGAGGCGGCCCGCAAGCGCTTGGAACGGTTCGAGGTGCTTTCCCGCCGCGGAGCCACCTCGGTGCAGGATCTGGATGATAATCGCGCCAAATTTCTCAGCGGTCAGGCAGCGGTGAGCGCTGCCGAAGCCCAGATCGCGGCGGCCGAGGCGGCGGTGATCACCGCCAAGTCACAGCTGCTCGGCAGCCAGTCGGCCGTGCAGGCGGTCCAGGCGACGATCGAACGGTTGCAGGCCGATATCGACGACGGTGTGCTCAAGGCGCCCACCGCCGGCCGCATCCAGTATCGGGTGGCCCAGCCGGGCGAGGTGTTGGCCGGCGGCGGCAAGGTGCTCAATCTGCTCGACCTGAGCGATGTCTACATGACTTTTTTCCTGCCCACGGAAAAGGCGGGCAAACTTGGCCTGGGCAGTGAGGTACGGTTGGTGCTCGATGCGGCCCCGCAGTTTGTCATACCGGCACGGATCTCCTACGTGGCCGATGTCGCCCAGTTCACCCCCAAAACGGTGGAAACCGCCAGCGAGCGGCAGAAGCTGATGTTTAGGGTCAAGGCCAGAATCGATCCGGAGCTGCTCAAAACCTACATCACCCACGTTAAAACCGGCCTGCCCGGCATGGCCTACGTGCGGCTGGATCAGTCCATCGACTGGCCGGCCCACTTGCGAGTCAATCTGCCCTCGTTGCCGCAGACCACCGCAGCCCAACCATGAATACCTCCGCAGCCGAGCCGGTTGCCCGACTGGCGGGCGTCACCCTGCGCTACGGTTCGACCCTGGCCCTGAACGGGATCACCCTGGACCTGCCCGCCGGGCACATGGCCGGCCTGATCGGGCCGGACGGGGTCGGCAAATCGAGTCTTCTTGCCCTGGTGGCCGGGGCCCATGTCATCCAGCAGGGGCAGATATGGGTGCTCGGCGGCGACATGTCCCGGCGCCGCCATCGCGAGGCGGTCTGCCCGCGCATTGCCTACATGCCCCAGGGACTGGGCAAGAATCTCTATCCCACGTTGTCGGTTATTGAAAACATTGATTTTTTCGGCCGCCTCTTTGGCCAGGGGCCAGCGGAGCGGAGGTGGCGGATCGATCACCTGCTGGCCAGCACCGGCCTGACGCCCTTTGGCGAGCGTCCGGCCGGCAAGCTCTCCGGCGGCATGAAGCAGAAGCTGGGCCTCTGCTGTGCCTTGATCCACGATCCGGATCTGTTGATTCTCGACGAACCGACCACCGGCGTCGACCCCCTGTCCCGGGCTCAGTTCTGGAGTCTGATCGAAGGGATTCGCACCTCGCGGCCGGGGATGAGTGTGTTGGTGGCCACGGCCTACATGGAGGAAGCCGCCCATTTCGACTGGTTGGCAGTGATGGAAGAGGGGAAGGTGCTGGCCACGGGGGCGCCTGCGGAGCTGCTGGCGCGGACCGCCGCCGGGACCCTGGAAGAGGCTTTCGTCGCGCTGTTGCCCGAGGATCGCCGTCGCGAGCACCTGCCGGTACGGATCCCGCCGCGCAACGCGGCGCAGGATGGGGTGACGGCGATCGAAGCCCGGGAACTGACCATGCGCTTTGGCGATTTTGTCGCGGTCGACCGGGTCAGTTTCCAGATCAAGAGCGGCGAAATTTTTGGATTCCTCGGCTCCAACGGCTGCGGCAAGACCACCACCATGAAGATGCTCACCGGCCTGCTGCCGGCATCCGGCGGCCACGCCTGGCTGTTTGGCCAGCCGGTCAACCCCCGGGATATCGACACCCGCCGCCGGGTCGGCTACATGACCCAGTCCTTTTCCCTGTACGCCGAACTGAGCGTGGCCCAGAACCTGGAGCTGCACGCCCGTTTGTTCAACGTGCCGGCCGAGAAAATACCCGGACGAGTGCGCGAGATGGCCGAGCGGTTCGGTCTGGCCGACGTGATGACCGCTCTGCCCGGCAATCTGCCCTTGGGCCAGCGGCAGCGGCTGTCCCTGGCCGTGGCCATGATCCACAAGCCGGAGATGCTGATCCTCGACGAGCCGACCTCGGGGGTCGACCCCATCGCCCGCGACCGTTTTTGGCAGAGCATGATCGACCTGGCCCGCAACGACGGGGTCACCATCTTCATCTCCACCCATTTCATGAACGAGGCCGAGCGCTGCGACCGTATTTCCCTGATGCATGCCGGTCGGGTGCTGATCAGCGACAGCCCGGCGGCAATCAAGGCCAAGCGCGGGGCCGCGACCCTGGAACAGGCCTTTATCGGCTATCTTGCCGAGGCCGGCGCGCAGGGCGGCACGGTCGAACCGTCGAACGCGCAACCGGCTTCTCCTCCCGCGACGATCGATCCGGCAACCGATCCATCCCGCGCACCGGCCTCTCACCCGCGGCGCCGGTTCAGTCTGGCCCGGGCCTTGAGCTACGCGCGGCGCGAATCCATGGAACTGCGGCGCGATCCGGTGCGCGCCACCCTGGCCTTGCTGGGCAGCGTCATCCTGATGGTGGTCATGGGGTACGGTATCAGCTACGATGTCGAGGATTTGCCCTTTGCCGTGCTCGACCGGGACCAAACCACCGCTAGCCGCGACTACATTCTCAATTTGAGCGGTTCCCGATACTTCATCGAACATCCGCCCCTGGCCGACTATGCCGAGCTGGACCGGCGGATGCGCGCGGGCGAAATCAGCCTGGCCCTGGAGATGCCACCCGGATTCGGCCGTGATCTGGCGCGCGGCAGACCGGTGGTCATCGGCGCCTGGATCGACGGGGCCATGCCGCAGCGGGCGGAAACCATTCAGGGCTATGTCAACGGCATGCATGGCCTGTGGCTGGCCAGTCTGCGCGGCCGCCAGTCTTCAGCCATGGGCGACGCCTCTCCATTCACGGTCGAAACCCGCTACCGGTACAACCCGGATGTCAAGAGCCTCGTAGCCATGGTGCCGGCGGTGATCCCCTTGCTGCTGATCATGATTCCGGCCATGCTCACCACGCTGAGCGTGGTGCGGGAGAAAGAACTGGGATCGATCATCAATCTCTACGTCACTCCGGTGACCCGGATGGAATTCCTGCTCGGCAAGCAGCTGCCGTACATCGGCTTGGCCATGGCGAATTTTTTCCTGTTGGCGTTGATGGCGGTGACCCTGTTTGGCGTGCCCGTCCGGGGCGATCTTCTCGCCCTGATCGTGGCGGCCCTGCTTTATGTGTCCGCAGCCACCGCCCTCGGGTTGCTGATTTCCTCGTTCATGCGCAGTCAGGTGGCGGCCATTTTCGGGACCGCCATCCTCACCATCCTGCCGTCGGTCAATTTTTCCGGCATGACCAATCCGGTCACCTCCCAGGAGGGGTTGGGGCGGGTGATCGGCACCCTCTATCCCACCGCCCACTTTCTCACCATCAGCCGGGGTATCTTTGCCAAGGGGTTGGGCTTTGCCGATCTCCCCGTTCAATTTCTGGTGCTGCTGGTTACCATTCCGCTCTTGCTGGGAGCGTGCGCAATGCTGTTGAAAAAACAGGAGGGCTGAGGATGCGAGCCGCCAACATCGTCCATCTGGGAAACAAGGAACTGCGCAGTCTGGCCCGTGACCCCATTCTGCTGTTTCTAATCGTCTACTCGTTCACCATCGGTGTGTATGCCTCGGCCACCGCCATGCCCGACTCGCTCAACAAGGCACCGATCGCCATTGTCGACGAGGATGGCTCGCCCCTGTCGTCCCGTATTGCCTCCGCCTTTTATCCACCCCACTTCTTGGTCCCGGTGCAGATCAGCCAGCCGGAGATGGATGCGCGCATGGATCAGGGACTTGATACCTTTGCCCTCGATATTCCCCCCAACTTCCAGCGCGATCTTCTTGCGGGCCGCAGCCCGGCCATTCAGCTCAACATCGATGCCACCCGCATGTCCCAGGCCTTTACCGGCAATGGCTATATCCAGGCAATCCTCGACGGCGAGATAGCCGAGTTCCTCCAACGCTCCCGTTCCGCCGACCCTTCGCCGGTGGAGCTCAACCTGCGCCACCGCTTCAACCCGTCGCTGACCCAGGCCTGGTTTGGCGCGGTGATGGAGGTGATCAACAATGTCACCATGCTCTCCATTATTCTTACCGGCGCCTCCCTGATCCGCGAGCGGGAGCACGGTACGGTCGAGCATCTGCTGGTCATGCCGGTGACGCCGGGCGAGATCATGATCAGCAAGGCATCGGCCATGGGGTTGGTGGTGATTGTCGCCAGCGCCCTGTCGTTGGTACTGGTAGTCCAGGGATTGCTTGCGGTGCAGATCGAAGGATCCTTGCTGCTGTTTTTCGCCGGCACCGGGCTGCATCTCTTTGCCACCACCTCGATGGGCATCTTCATGGGCACCCTTGCCCGGTCCATGCCCCAATTCGGCCTGTTGATGATGCTGGTGCTGCTGCCCCTGGAGATGCTCTCCGGGGGCGTGACCCCCAGGGAGAGCATGCCAACCGTCGTTCAGCTCGTGATGGAGGCCGCGCCCACCACCCACTTTGTCGCTCTGGCCCAGGCCATTTTGTACCGGGGCGCAGGCTTTGCGGTGGTCTGGCCGCACTTTGCCGCCCTGGTGCTGATCGGCGCGCTGCTCTTTTCTCTGTCGCTGGCGCGCTTCCGCCGCACCATCGGCCTGATGGCCTGAGCGATGCGAAAATGGCGCAAGGGTGAATGGTCTGTAATATGTTGAAATAAAATGAATTAGTTCTCTGGCCTTTCTTTTGTTAGAAAACGGTTAGCGGACTGTTTTTTTGGTGTCATAATTGAGTGAGAAAGGTAAAGTCGGTCCGGCTTGGAACGCCTTGCTCTTCTTGCTGAGGAGGTTGCTCCTCTGACCATGGAAAAGGGCTCGGGGCTTGATTGGTTCATGACCAACGCGAGGTTCCCGGCTGCCTTGAGGACTTTTACTCCAACACGAACAAGAGAACGATTATGAACCTTGGTTTTCTCGCCAAATTGCTGCCGCCGCCGGAAAACAAATTCTATCAGTATTTCGAGGAGGCCGCCGAGGTCTGTGAACTCTCCTCCCAGCTGTTTTACCAAATTGTCCATTCCGATTTGAAGGAACGGGAGGAATATCTCATCCACGCCAAGACCTACAAGCGGCGGGCGGTGGTTGCCCTGGAGGGCAGCCTGGCGCTGCTCAACGCCTCGTTCATCACCCCCATCGACCGGGAAGACATCCAGTTGATCACCTCCAACCTCTACAAGAGCACCAAGGTCATTCTCAAGGCCTGCGTGAACCTCCGCATTTACAAGATCGAGGCTTACAATGAAATTGTCAAGAAACAGGCCGAGATCCTGATCAAGTCGGCGGAGGAGTTGCGCACCATCATCTCGATGTTGAAAAATAACGCCTCGCTCGAAGACATCACCGACTGCAACTCACGGATCAAGGATATCGAGAATCGGGGCGACGAGATTCTGTTCACCGCCACCGAAGAAATCTTTTCCGGCAAATACGACGCGCTCTATGTGCTCAAGCTGCGGGATATTTACAAGGGGATCGAGAACGCCCTCGATATCTGCTCGGTCATTTCCGATCTGATCCTCAATATCGCCCTCAAACACAGATAACTTTCTCCATCATTTTTCCGCACGCGGCAACCACCCTTGCCGCGTCTGCCTGTCACGGAAAAGAGGACGTGCATTCATGGTTCTGACCCTGCTTATTTGTGTGATCGTCACCGCGCTTGTCTTTGAATATATCAACGGCTTTCACGATTCCGCCAACGCCATCGCCACGGTGGTGTCGACCAAGGTGCTCACCGCTCGCGCCGCGGTTATTTATGCCGGATTGCTCAATATCGCTGGGGCCTTCATGGGCACCCACGTGGCCAGCACCATCGGCAGGGGCATTGTCTCCACCGAAAGCGTCACCCAGGGGGTGATTCTCTGCGCCCTGCTGTCGGCCATCATCTGGAATCTGATCACCTGGTACTACGGCATTCCTTCCAGCTCTTCACACGCCTTGATCGGCGGCCTCATGGGGGCCACGATCTCCAAGGCCGGGTATCACGTGGTGCATTTCGACGGCGTGACCAAAAAAGTGCTCATGCCGATGGTCACCTCGCCGCTGATCGGGTTTGGCATCGGCTTTTTGTGCATGGTCCTTATTCTGTGGTTGTGCTCCAGGGCCAATCCCAATACGGTCAACAAATATTTTAAGAAGCTGCAGCTCGTTTCTTCCGGGATCATGGCGCTCAGCCACGGCAGCAACGATGCCCAGAAGACCATGGGCATCATCACCCTGGCCCTGGTCAGCTACCACACCCTGGACACCTTCGAGGTTCCTTACTGGGTCATTCTTGGCTGCGCGGTGACCATGGGCCTCGGCACCATGGCCGGCGGCTGGCGGATCATCCGCACCATGGGCAGCAAGATGATCAAACTCAAGCCGGTGCACGGTTTTGCCGCCGAAACCTCGGCTGCGGCCGTTATCCTCACCGCCTCCCATTTCGGTATTCCGGTCAGTACCACCCATATCATTTCCACCTCGATCATGGGCGTGGGCAGCACCCGGGGCATCCATGCCCTCAAATGGGGTATCGTCGGCAACATCGTCATGGCCTGGATTCTGACCATCCCGGTATGCATGGTGATTGCCGCCGTCCTCTACCGCATCCTGCCGGTCTGAAGCGCTGCGCCGTTCTGCTGAGCAGGCCGGCGCAACCATTTCCGAGCCAATCGATGATTGTGTCCCTGGTCGGAAGCAACGGCCAATGACGTGCCGGCATTCTCCGGCATCCTTCTTCCACTGATTCTCTCCCACCCGTCTTCCGCGAGAGCGGCGTCAATCCTTCCCTTTCGTGGTCCGGCGGCAAATCCCACAAGCCACAGCCAGTCAATCCTCTCCATCCCGGCACATTGCTCGTCCTGAACTTTGTCTGTAAACAGAAGAATGCGGCCAACAATGTGATAGAGTATTATGAAAGCACTAGGCAGTCGGAGGGAGGAGAATGCAATGAACTGGCAAGCGATTGTGCTCGTGACAATGGGTCTGATGCTAACGGTGCATGATGCCTGGGCTGACAAGGACAGGGAGGAGAAGATGCGAACAGCACGAAAACGGATGGTACAGGAAATCGAGGTGGATGTGATGGAAACCTCGAGGTACATCGGTCGTGGTCAACTCAGCGCGGAAGTCATGCGGGTGATGGAGGAAGTGCCCCGGCATGAATTTGTCCCGTCGTATGAGCAGGGGGCGGCGTATCTCAACCGTCCGTTGCCGATCGGCTATGGACAGACCATTTCTCAGCCCTACATTGTGGCGCTGATGACCGATCTGCTGGCTGTTTCCAAGGAGGGCAAAATTCTTGAGGTGGGAGCAGGTTCAGGCTACCAGGCCGCAGTGTTGTCCCGCTTGGTCAACGAAGTGCATTCAATTGAAATCATTCCGGAGTTGGCCAAGGAATGCCGGGAACGGCTGGCGCGCTTGGGCTACGCCAACGTCACCATCCACCAAGGCGATGGATACTACGGACTGCAAAGTGAAGCCCCATTCGATGCCATCGTGGTCACCGCCGCCGCCACTTCCATCCCGCCGCCCCTGGTCCAGCAGTTGAAACCGGGCGGCCGCCTGGTCATCCCGGTGGGCACGCCGTTTGCCGTGCAGCATCTGATGCTGGTTGAAAAGAATGAACAGGGAGAGATTGCCATGCGTCAGGTACTACCCGTGCAGTTCGTGCCGCTGACCGGAAAGCGTGAGTGAACCGGTGCACGATGCCCGCCATCGACCGCCGCCTGCCCGTGGCCGTGGCGCTGATATCCAGTGCCTCGTTTGGCTATGAACTGTTGCTTTTTCGTTTTTTTTCGATCATGTACTGGGGGCATTTCGCCCACCTGATCATCAGCATGGCGCTGCTCGGCTTTGGGGTTTCGGGCACCGTGCTGACCCTCGCCCAGCAGCGATTGCTCCCCTCTTTCCCCCGCGCTTTCTCTCTGCATGCGCTCCTCTTTGCCCTTGCGCTGTTGGCGGCAACCTCGCTGGCCAATCGGCTCGGTTTCAACCCGCCCGAGGTCATCTGGCACAGCGGCCAGCTGGGGCGGCTAACCACGGTCATTGCTGTTGCGATTGGCCCCTTTTTTTGCGCCGGTCTCTGCATTGGTTTGGCCCTCCGCTGGAAAAGCGCGGCAACGGCACGGCTCTATCGAGCGGATCTGATTGGAGCCGCCAGCGGGGCTCTGCTGATCATGGCCCTGCTGTTCGTTCTGCGGCCACACGACGGTGTGCGAATCCTTGCCTTGATCGGTGTGGTGGCCGCAGTGCTTGTTGGCGGTTTTCGCAGCTCCGGCCTTGATCGGATTGTGCTGACCGTTGTTGTCCTGCTGATCGGATTGTGGCCGGCCCGATGGCTCGCGCCGGTGATGTCTCCCTATAAAAGCATGGCGCAGACGCTGCTTGTCCCCGGTGTCCGCCTCGCGGCGGAAACGCATTCGCCTTTTGGCCAATTCTCCGCCCTGACCTCGGATAAGGTACCCTTTCGATACGCGCCAGGATTAAGCCTGCTGGCCCCGGCTGCTCCCCCCAGCCAGGTGGCGCTCTTTCACGATGGTCATGCGGCAGGCGTCATTCTGCACGCCCCGGCAGGCGCTGTCTCCCTGGAGTTTCTTCGCTGGACGCCAATGGCCTTGCCCTATGCACTGCTGAAACAGCCTCGGGTGCTGATAGCCGGGGCCGGCGGCGGAGGGGATGTGTGGCAGGCGTTGCAGGAAAAGGCAGCGCGGGTGGATGCGGTCGAGCCGCATCGTGAATTCATCGAGTTGGTTGGCCGGTCGTTTGGCGCCTTTTCCGGAGGAATCTTTGCGCGGGAAAAGGTTCACGTCTTTTACGGTGATGTTCGAGGGCATCTGGCCGCATCCGGACCACCCTACGATCTCATCCAAATATCTCCCTTGGGAACCGTCGCGCCGCCAGCAGCAGGTGGTCATGCTTTGGAAGCGCGGTATCTCTATACGGTTGAGGGCGTGCGTCTTGCCTTGTCACGTCTTTCACCCGACGGGCTGCTGGCCGTCACTTTACCGCTTGAACTGCCGCCACGCAGCGCGGTGAAAATGACCGCCACCATGGCGGCCGCCTTGAAACAGCTTGATGCAAACGTGGACCCATCTCGGCATGTGATGATCATCCGCAGCTGGAACACCGTCACCCTTGTTGTTTCTCCCGCTCCTCTTTCAGCCCAACGGTTGGCGGTTGTTCGTTCCTTTTGCCGGTGCCGCGCCTTTGATATCGATTGGCTGCCGGATATCGGCCCGGAAGAGGTCAATCGGATCAATGTCCTTGATCGTCCCTATCTGTACCACGCTGTTCTGGATATCTGGCGGGACGGGTCTGCGTCGCGGTTGCCGGTTTTCAATCTGGTTCCGGCAACCGATGATCGCCCATGGTTCAGTCATTTTTTCCGCTGGAGTTCCTTTGGGCAGCTTTGGGAACAGCGCGCATTCGGAACAGCCTCCATGGTTGAATGGGAATATTTGCTGCTATGGATATCCTTGGCTGTTGCCCTGGCCATCAGTCTGCTGGCGATCATCTGGCCTCTCCGGCCGCTGCGTCATGCGCGGATCGGTCATACAGGCGGTTCAGTGACCCCCCTGTTTCGCGCCTTGTATTTCGCCGCTCTGGGATTGGCATTTTTCTTTCTTGAAATCGCCTTCATGCAGCAATTCATCCGTTTCTTGAGCCATCCGGTACTGGCCATGGCCATTGTGGTGCCGTCCTTCCTTGTGTTTGCGGGATGCGGCAGCGGCCTTGCGCAACCATTTGCCGATCGTGTGGCCGCCTGCCGCTGGACGTGGATTCGGGATCGACCCTCGATGGTGGCGATTGTTATTCTTGTCGCTGTTGCCCTTGCCTATAGATGGCTTTTACCGCTTTTTTTCCATATCGGCGCCTCCTGGCCGGACATGCTCCGCTTGCTGGCCACCATGCTGTTGATCGGCGGCCTCGCTTTTTGGATGGGCATGCCCTTTCCTTTGGGGCTCACTCGGCTGGGGCGGCATCATCCCGACTTCATTCCCGTAGCCTGGGGAGTGAATGGATTCTTTTCGGTTATCAGCGCCATTGCTGCCACCATCCTCGCACTGTATGCTGGATTTCAGGTGGTTGTTGTTGCCGCTTTGGCCTTTTATTTTCTGGCAACCGTATGCGAGCAGCACTTGTAAAATTATCCTTGTATTTCGGGAAAGTGCCTCCGAGCAGCACGGCAAGATACCGATCACGGCGCGTTGGGATTGACAGGGAGCAGTTCTTGATCTTCATGCAGCCGCTCATGATAGAGCCTGTCTTGGAAGGATATTCAGAGAGCTGAAAGCAAAGATCTTGCCCCCAACTCCACTAAAGCACCGGAGGGCTGTTTTGCCGCCTTTGAGCCTTGCCTTTGTGCTGTTTAAAATGTGGAGTGAAGAAAGTCGCTTGACAAAGGATTCGAGATATTATAAATGAGGCACACGAAAAATGACTGGCCCCATCGTCTAGTGGCCTAGGACATCGGCCTCTCACGCCGGTAACAGGGGTTCGAGTCCCCTTGGGGTCACCAAGAATATCAGCTAGTTAGCTAGTCTGTTATACTCCGAGAGCTTGGTGATGTACTTTTGATGTACTTTTTGTCTCGGAATCCTTTAAACCGGGGAGTGCGGCCAGCACTTCCCGGTTTTCTTTTTTCAGCCGGTGAATATACCGCTGAGTGGTAGCCAAGCTGGTGTGGCGGAGCATGTATTGAATCTCGACCAAAGGCACATTCTGTGCCGCCAGGATCGAGGCGAACAGGTGCCGGATGCCATGGAACCCAAAAGGTTTGACCCCCGCTTTCTTGCATAACCGTTTCAACCAGTGCTGGCGGTACTGATAGGAAAGTTTCTGTTCTCTGATAAAGACATGCTCTTTGATGTCGCAGCTTTTCTTTCTGTGCCGCAACAACCATTCAACAAGATCGTCTTTGACGCTCAACCACTGTGAGCGCCATTCCCCGACCTTGTTCTTTCTCCAACTCAGCCTTATTCGCTTGCGGAAAAAATCCACATCAGCCCAAGTGAGACGAAAGAGCTCGTCCCGGCGGGCTCCGGTCTGCAAGTAGCAGTAAAGCATCAGCTTGTCTTGATCGTCCTCGATGATGTGAAAGATCTTCCAAAAATCATCAAGCGTTGGAACGTATCTTTCAACCCGCTCCGAGGCGAATTTTTCCACCTTGGAAAACGGGTTGTCGATGGGGAGGTCAAGAAACTTCACTCCCCAGGACCAAGCCGCCGACAAGTTTTTCCTGTCTTTGTTGGCCGCGTTCCCGGATCGGCTGACAGATTGCCTTTGCAAAGCCTTTTGGACCTGCAGGGCAGTCAATCGATTAGCCGATTCTTTCGGGTTAATGCCAGGACAGGCAAAGAGTTGCCGAAAAGCTATTCGTTTTTCGTCAAACGTCTTGCCGGTAAAATTCTGCTCTGCATGCCGCAGGTATTCCGTGGCCCAATCAAGCAAGCAGACCGTAAGGGTCTTTTGTTCCGCTGGTTCGGTTGGCCTTTCGGCTTCCCACAGAAGCGCATCCTTCTTGGTTGCGAAGCACTTCCGTTCCTTCTTGTTCCCGTTGAATCGTTGACCCATCCACGGAAATCTGTCCTTGTTTTTGTTCGGGTTTTTGTACGCCATAATTCATAACCTCGTTGCGTGGAAATCTCCAAGAACGTGGCCCCAGGCGCACCCCTCCAAGCCTTTCGAGACCATACCGCTGGAGAACCCTTTTCTCAACGCGGAAGTATTCACAAACTTCCTGTAACGTCATCATTTCGGGAAGCATTTTTTATAACCGTGAAAATTTATGACCATTTTTATAACTAAAACACCGGCAACCGCATTTGCCGATTAGCGGCGGGTTGTTTTTCTTCACGGACGGCGGCTTTGATCCGGCGGGCACGTTCGGCAATGGCGGGCATGTACTCAGCCCCGAGGGCCTTGTTGCCCATCAGGCCCCGCCGGGGTGTGGTGAAGATCGAAGATTTCATACCTACCCGGCAAGCGTTAGCCTGAACTCGTTTCTCTTGGTGATCATCTTTTCTCGGAAGGCTGCTTCATCCTCGAAAAAGGCGTGCAGGTCCTCCTCAATAATGTCCTTGCAGAGATACACTATCTTGTCGATGTCATCGGGCTCCACTTCCAGGGAGGCGCAGACCGACATCAGGATTCCCCGCGCCTGCTTGCGGAGCATGACGATATCCTTGTGCTTGACCGCATGGGTGCGGATGTAGCCGAATACCCCGGTCCACACCACGGCCTGCACCTTCTGCCAGAACTCTGAGACCTTGGCCTTGGTCTGGTTGTGATTGCGGTTGACCGGGCTTTCGGTGTGCCGGGTCCATTCGGTGGTCAGATAGGCCCAGAGACTTTTTAGGGAGTTGACTAAATCGCAGACCGTGTTGATCCTGTTGCCTTCCCGATCTGAGAACTCACGGAGCTTGGGTCGGCGGAGTTGGTATTCAATCCGGGTTACGGGCTGTTCGTCGTAGGTGTTAACGCCCCATATTTCGGCAAAGACCTGCTGCTTGTTGGTGGCTCGTTTTCTCTTCAATTCCAGAACCTTGTCATAGCCACGAAACATCATGCCGTCGCTGCCAATGGTGATGCCAGAAAACTTGCGGTTGGAGTAATGGCGGTTAAATTCCAGTTCTTCAGGGTCAGGCTCTCGTTTTGTGACTTTGAGACCTCCATATTCATCTTCGTCACGGGCCAAGGCGATCCAATGGCAACGATTTTCCAGGTCTGTGGTTTTGATATCGACACCGACGAAGTCAGCGGCGAGATGTACTTCGGACACCCGTTCCTTGACCACCTTGCCGCCGTAGCAGGCGAGGAAGGTTTTCACCCGGTCGTAGATGGCGAAGAAGCCCGGCGACCAGCAGGACAGGGAGCCGATTTCCAAACGGCAGTTGGGGATTTCACCGTTTGCTTTCCTGCGGTTGAACATCAGGGTGATGTCGCCGGAACGGAGGCGGAAGGTATACATCTTGGCCCCGGTGCGGTAGAGATTCCAGTCAAAGCCGTTTTCCTTGATCACCGGGATAGAGTCCTTTTCCGTATCCTGGACCTGCTTTTTCATCGACTCGAGAATCCCGAGGAAATTGTTGATGAGCGGATTCCATTCAATCCAGAAAGACACCTTCAAAAAGTCGAGTCCGCGAAACGGCGAGTCCCGTACTACTGGCAAACCACTTGTTAATCGGGCTTGTGGTTCGGGGCCGGCGGGCTGTTCCGGGGTGGTGCGCACCCGGACCGGTCCGGGGCCAAGGGGCGGCGGCTCGGTGGGGCGTACCCGGATCGGCGCGGCGTTGCGATGGACAAAGAACGGATAGCGATGGTTGTAACGGTAATCCTCCAGGGGGATTTCCTGGAGATAGTCGGGCTCGGGTGCCCTGAAGGTGGGAATGTTGGTAAGATCGACCGTCTTGCCCTGGAGCACGGCGCGGAGCTTTTGCGAAAGGGGGTCCTTGGATGGGCGGCGAGAATAATACATGATTGTGCTCCTTTAATAGGTGAAGTACCCACGACCATTGCATGTAAGACAACTTCCTTCGTCTCCACCATCATAGGTGCAAATACCAGTGCCATCGCAGCATGGACAAGTCTCCCTTTGCTTGGCATGATTGTGGTCAATTTGTCGGTAATATGCAGGCGAATGGGGAGAAGGTTGGTTAACCCAGTGACCATTAACGAAATCTATTTTGCCCTGGTAGATGTCATCGTTCTTCTCTGCCCAGCATAGATATCCAGGACAATCAGTAGTCAGAGAACCTTCTAAAAGGCCGCAAACTCGGCAGACAGCAAGCCCGCCGTCGCAGATGGGACAAGTACCCGGTTCGAGGCAATTCGTATGCTCTATGAATATATGCTTCATGTTTCCATCCTTCTTCTCTAATTGGTGCATGGTCATTCCTATCGAATCAGTTCATTGCAAAAAACTAACGCGCTATCGCTTGTTTCCTTCACAAGGTTCCTTCAAAAGTCGGGAAACTGCCCCCGACTTTCAAAGCGAACCTTATGAAGGCAAGAAATAATTACTTGGATAGGGAAAGGTCTGATGATTCATCAGCGCACCGGCACGAATAATGATTTTCAAATGGCTGGAAGTCCTGACCAATGCAGGAAAAACGGAGCATCTTGCCGCGATCCTGGCAGGACCTTTCGCAAATGGAGAGATATTCACGACACGATTTAGATTCACGGACCCGTTCCTTGGCACTGTAATGGCGAGCATAGGGGAATTCTCCGGGCATCACCGGGGAGTCAGAAGGCTTTGGATCAGGGGACGGAGAAGAAGGCGAAGTCTGTTGAGGCGGAGAAGGTAACCGGTCATAAGACACAGTACTTTTGCAAAACCCTTGATTAGTGGAGAAAATGAAAAAAACGGTAGCCGCATAAACACATGGTGATTTCATAGGAACCTCAATAATAGGAGATAACGGTGCCTGGAGCGAGGCGGGGGCGAAACATCGGAAAAACGATTGACCGAGAATCGGAGGAACCTGTTTGCCGGGAAACGTTGCGTTGATGTTCCAATGGTGGCGGCACGGCGGAAAAACTGAACATTTCGAACGAATCGTACAGATCAGCAATTTTTTTGTTCAAGGGCTGGACCCACGTTTTCGCTTTCATTGCCTTGCTACCGCCCATGTTCGCATATTGGCGAATAGCGAGAAAACAAGGGTATGGACTCATTTTGATCGATATGAACGGGATAGGAAGTTTGACGCGAGTGAAATTGCGGAAGAAGGTTTCATACTCGACAAGAAAACGAATCTGCTTGTCTATCATCTCGATATTGTGAGCAATCAAGATGAAGTCGAGCTTCATTTTGCGGTGCTGGGTGAAGATTTCCAAAAAATCAGAGTTCTTGCCCCAATTGCGCGAATTGAAATAGAATTGGCATTCATCGAGAATAACGAGGGCTTTGCCCTCTCGTTGTTCACGAAATTTTCCCCGAACAAGGCCAGGTGTAACCGCAGAAAGCTGATAAATCGAATCAACGGAACCAAGGAAGAAACAACGGCTGGTTACATCATCAATAAATTCTTGCCTGGTTTTTCGGCCGATTTTAATTTGTATGGAACGATCCGCAAGACGTTCGGCCCAATCCGATACCAACCGAAAATTGGTGGCCAATACTCCACCGTCAAGCAAGTGCATAATGCCATCAAAAAGGGCGGTACAGGACTTGCCGGAACCCGGAACACCGCAATAAAGATCAATCATTTTGCAATCCTCACAAACCGAAGAAGAGGACCGTATACGAAAGAAATGCCCATGTTCACAACAATGATGGAGACACAGAAAACAAAATGATCTACAGGAAAAATCCAATTAAGAGTGGGAACTATCGGAAAACTTGACAAGACAGCAGAAGGAGCCGGAATAGTATAATCAGGTAACAATCCAGCAATAAAATCAATTATGCCAATTGCAATGTTTGCAATTAAATCAAGAATCCACCAAAATAAAGGGAATCTTGAAATTTAGCTTAGCAAGCCCCGGCACCATTCACCGACAATTTTATTCACAAAGACCATGCTCTTCTGGCTTTTAATCCGATCGGTTTTGCACCTTGGCGGTGCCTCGCTCTGTGCTCGATGGCGGTCTTTTGCCAGTTTGCCGCACTCCGGGCACACTTCACCTGCTTGCAGCCAGAAGCATCCCCATTCGGTCAATGTTATACACCAAGTTGCGCAAGCCGATCTTTGCTCGGGCTCGGGCTATGCCGATCGTGCGCAACAGTACATTCCCCGCTCGCTGCGCCTGTACACCAAAGACATGCTCGATTCGCGAACGGACCTTGGATCTGGTTCGGTTGCCCTCCTGTTCTCTGGGCGTCAAGGGACGATTGCGGCTCCCCTTGCGTTGGATGTGTTCACGAAAACCATCCTGGCCGAGGCGCTCCAATCGATCCGCGGATCGATAGGCCGAATCCGCCCAGACGTCCTTGCTCGTATTGTCGGCAAGGAGTTGCTCGAACACGTTGCTGTCGTGCAGGGCCGCATCGGTCACGGCATAGCTGCGAATCAACTTGTGCTTCACATCCACCGAGATGTGGTTCTTGTAGCCGTAATAAGACTTGCCGTTCTTCTTGGTCCAGCGCGCGTCCGCGTCTTTTCTACGCCGCTTGTTCTCGGACCAGTTCTCCGGGATGTCGCCCTCTTTGATCCGGGCATTTTCCTCCCGGCTGTTCCGCTGTTTGGGCACGCTGACAATGCTGGCATCCACGATCTGCCCTTTCATCGCCATGAAGCCGTTGTCCCGGAGATGCGCATCGAAGGTCGCAAACAGTTCCTCTACAATGCCGGCCTTGACGAGGTCTTCCCGAAAACGCCAGATGGTGGTGGCATCGGGAACCTTCTGGCTGATGTGCAGACCAAGAAAGCGCCCAAAGGAGTGCCGGTCGAGAATCTGAAACTCGGTCGCGTCATCCGACAGATTGTACAACGACTGCAGGATGAGAATCTTAAACAGCAGGATGACGTCGTACCCCTTCGGCCCGACCGTAGACTGCCGGCCCTTGTCCCTGGCCTTTTCGAGCGCAGGACGAAACATCTCCCAGTTGACCGTCTCGTTGATCTTGGCAAGTGGGTCGCCGTTCTTGTCGATTTTGTGCAATCGGTCCTGCAAATCAAAAAAGCCGGGCTGGATCATGGCTGATCTCCATCGGGTGATGGTTGGCGGATGCGGCCTTAAAACGATGAAGAATGTAACATATTTACACAAAATCAACAATTTGATAGTTAAACTTGTCGCAGGCTACTGCATTTAATTTTCAAGAAACCCTAAATTTTTGAAAGCAATTACAATAAGATTTCCAAGTTCTTGAAGTCCCATTTCATTTTCCTCGTAAATCAACGCCAACGTAAAGATAAATTAATAGAACAATGGTTGAGATTGTGATGCCAAGTGCAAAAAGAGACCTAACCATTTGAGCAATGTTATCAAATGAACTTAGATCAATTGTTATATTTTTACCGTATATAGAATATGTGTAAACGGGTGCTGATCCTGAACCTTTGAAGTCAGAATAAATATCTTTGAATGTTGATCGAAGAGAAAAGGGGAATTTTGTGGTGAATTGGGAAAAATGTGAAGCTATACCTTCATAATCAAACTTCCCCTCAACATATTGATAGGAACCTGTCCAGCCATCACTATTATCAACGTCTCCATCTCCATCGGTATCTGATCCAGAAACGGAGGTAGAAGAACCGCCACCGGTAGAAGTGTCACCATCACCATAATAATTATTAGTTGTATTGTTTGTTGTTGAATTATCAATAGTTTGATTGACTTCATTAAAATCGCTTGCAAGTTCCCACTGTCCATTAGACATACACTCGCAAATCATGTGTTTATTTTCACTACAAGCAAAATTTTTTATTAAAGCAGAAGAACCGCATGAGGAAGAACATTTTGATTTGAGATCATCACAAGTTTTATCTAAATCCATGAGTCCTACATCTTCGCCTTTTTGCTCAGTGGTGGGAAAAACTTGTTCTGCGTCATCAGCAGTAGTGTTTTCAGTAAGTATTTCGGAATCACCACTATCAGAAGTATCTTTTTCACAAACTGAGTCGGTACATTGGTCAACTGAAGAAACAGTGTTACATTTTATTGTGTGGAGCTTATCAGGAGTGGCAAGATAGGTCACACGACCACCAGCGGCGAAAAATGATTTTTCATCAATATAAGAAGGAAATGAACCGATAGAATAAACAAGACCAGGAAACTTTTCTGGATAATTATAAGCGGAATAGATGCTGATCATATCGTAGTTATCATTTTGAGCAGAATAACTAATGATACCAGCAACAACAGTTCCGTCTGATAATTCGTACCAACCTTTTAGATATTTTGTTCCGGCAACAGTAGAATCATACGGGTTATCATCACAAACATCACAAAGACCATCAGAATCGGAATCGAGACAATCAACAGTGCAACCAGGTTTTGCGGCAAAAAAAGACGCAGTTACATTTGAAGAAACAGAAATAATTCCTTGTGAAAGAAGAGTAGAAAAGCACTCGGGTGTTACAGTCATCAATCCACCGATAACAGAATAGGCCCATCGTGTTCCATTCCAAAACATTCCGTAAAGGGTTATTTTCCGCCAAGTATAACCGGAGGTAATAGTAACAGCGGAATAACTCATTTCGGTCTCGCCAATTGTCAAACGAACATCACCGACAAGATTGGTCTTAAGAGTCGAGCTCTCTACAACGCCGCCATCAATATAGAACCACTGGGTACAAGAACCGGGGTAACCAGGTTCAACAGAATCAGCTTTGCAATTCAGGCAAAGTGCAAAAACTGAAACAAACCCGAGAAGAAACCAGAGGAAATTTTTCATGATGAACGCAGGCAGGAAGGAAGGGGAGCCCGAAGGCTCCCCAGGTAGTTAATGACTACGAACCAGCATTTTGAAAAAGCCAATGCCGATGACTACACCAAGGATGGTGCCCCAAATCGGCAGACCGGCGGTCAATGCGGTTCCAAGCTGTGTGGTGATCTCGGTTACTGCGTCAGCATACGATACGGTCATATCTGCGTTCTCCAGTTGAGGTTTTAAAAAGCCCTATGGTTGTATGTGAACATTCCCCGGAAAACACCCCATACCCAGGCCGTCGAGTATGTGAACAACCAAGTGAAAATTCCGAGGCTTAAACCGCCAACAAAGAGAGTCATATTAAGCGCCATTCTACGACCTCCATGTAACAGCGATTATCAAAGCGATGCCTAACCCCAGGGCAAAGGATGAGACATCGACAAAGAATCCTTGTATGCTCGTTAATAGGTTGATGATTGTTTCCGCTTGCTCGCTCGTCATGGCGATACCTACAAAACCGGCAAACCCGCCGTTAAAGGCCGGTCTCGTCCCCTGCGACGGCGCGCGGGGCCGAGGCCGGGCCGTCAACGGCTCGGTTGCGATCAAAAACCGGGTGTTGATGGAGGCGCCGTATGAGTCTTAGGAAAAATCCAACGCAATCGTAAATCAACAGCGCCATCAAACAGCCTATGAACGATGCAAAAACAAGCGGTTCCATTATTTGACCGCCCAAAGATAATGGGGATAATGCCAACGGCCTTTTGAATCCTTCCATGGACGACATTGAACCTCGACGGAAATACTCAAATCGTCGCCAGGATTGCCGAGCTTGGACCGCGACATGATGCAATATTTGTTTGGATGCGAATAAGCGTCAGGTGCTGGGGTGGCCAATATGGATTCGATGATAGGAAAATTTTCCTTATCGGTGCCCACCTGTTGCGAGGCTTGAATACGGCCGGAAAGCCAGAGGGTGCCAGATTTAACTGGATTTTTTTCGTTGGTTGACATGGTTTCAGCTCCTTGTTTTTTTGAATTTGTTGTGCATGACGGTGCTAAATCATTGTTTGAAGCGGATAGTAAGATTGCGTTCCCTGTCCCGGAATCGTGACTCGACCAAGCGAAATTGCGGAGAGAGCATGGCGAATTGTGTGCAGAGCTCAGCATCAGAGAAACGCATGATTCTTTTCTTGAGTTCGTGAATCGCGGCGGGTTGGTTTGGTTTCATTTCGCGTTTTTCTTTAAAGTTTGATGTGTAGTAAAATAATAATTTCTATATATAGACATTTAATAGCGAGAATGTCGGCATGTCAACAAAAATAAATGAAGAAGTGAAAAAAATAGGAAATAGACTAAAAGAATTCAGAGTTGAAAATGGTTTAACACTTGTTCAACTATCTGAATTAATAGGAATTTCTCATGGATCATTGTCGGGGCTTGAGAATAACAAATCGAAACCATCAGCAGAAACTTTATCGAATTTATGTCTATATACAGAAATTGACATTGTTTGGTTGTTAACCGGAAGGAGGGAAAAGCCTATAGAAAGAAAAATACCGACAAGAAAATTTGAAATTTTTGAACAAGCAGAGGAGTGGCTACGAGAAGAAGTACAAAAAAATCCGAAGAAAGAAATATGGTTCGAAGTAGAATTTGAGAAAACGTTTCAGGAGTTCAAAGAATGGAAAGAAGGAAAGGAAGGGAGAAGAAAACTTGAATCGGAGGCTCTATCGTATAAAATAGCAGGAAATAACTAAGTCGCAATAAGGTATAACATGGACGCATCGTTAGATAATCTCAACAACGAACCGGACCAAGACAGAGAAAAATCAGAAAAAGAAATCAAGAAAAAGCTCAAAAGAATGGGGAATCCGGTATGGGGTTTTCTGTGGAGATTTTTCCTCTGTTGCGCTTTGATCGATATTCCCTTTTGGGCATATTTTCACTTCGTCAAAGGCGTGCCGATCCTGGTAGGGCTGCAACAAATAAGAAACGAAGTCCAAGAAAAATTTTATACGCCAAAAGAACCCGAGCAGAAAAAAATTGTGAAATTCGATTTTCCACAGCCAACAAGAAAACCATCGTGACAGCTAAAAAAGCAATCTCCGGAGGAGATGCAAAAAAGAAACGCTGAAATGGCTATCAAAGCGGCAAGAGCTGAAGCAGAAAGAAAAGAGGCATTACGAAGACAAAGAGAAAGATACTCAGGGCCGATATTCAGCTGGAGAAACGAGAAAGGGAATAAGGTTTATTCAAATGTAGGATTCCCACAAGACAGGCCATATACAGAAGCGACAATTGAGTACAAATGAAGGCGTTGGAGGTGTCAGCGCTAAGGGAAAAGGAAACAATTCATTTTATAATGTATCCCGCATGTATCACGGTTCCCCTGAAAGCCTTGATTTGTAAGGCGGGAGACGGGTTCAACTCCTGGGGCCAAGAAATGAGAGGTGAGGGAGAAACAACACCCGCAATTTGAACATGCAAGTTTATGCAAGTGTAACGAAAAACGGCCACTCAGCTAGTATCAGCTAAGTGGCCGTAATTATTTGGTACCCGGAACGAGAATCGAACTCGTACAGCCAAAGGCCGAGGGATTAAAACGGCCTTGCGCCTAGCCCGAAACCTCACGGAGTAGCCTGAATATGAGCAAAACTATTACCACACGCTATGACGTCAGCGAGCACCTCAGAACACCAGAGGAAATGGCCGCTTATCTTGAGGCATGTTTCGAGGAAGCCAATGGAGACGCCGCCTTTATTGCCAAGGCTCTCGGCGATATTGCCCGAGCTAAAGGAATGACACAGGTTGCACGAGATGCAGGCCTGTCTCGTGAAAGCCTGTATAAAGCTCTCTCCGGCGAACGTAGCCCAGGATTTGATACAATCCTCAAAGTCATCGGTGCGCTTGGTTTGAAATTGCACGCTGAACCCAATCACGCATGAATTGCCTTTGACGCTTGGTTAGTAACCATTTTTTGATGTACTTTTGATGTACTTTTGAGGCAAAGTTAAAGCACATGAGCGTTTGATACGGCCTGTAACTATCTGAAAAACAAAGAAAAGGCTTTTTGGGGAACGCTCTTTTTAGGCCTCTCACGCCGGTAACAGGGGTTCGAGTCCCCTTGGGGTCACCAAGTATCTGGAAATACTTGGTGAAGCATTACACACGACGCCTTGAGAGCAAATGCGCTTTCAAGGCGTTTTTTTTCAGCACACAGTTAATTCGCGGGCGATTCTGCACCTGCTTGCACGAGATTTAGAACCGCGTTTTCTGCTCCTGTAAAGCCCCTTCAAAGTCGAAAACAGTTTTTCGATTTTTTCACCTTTCGCAACATTAGTGCGTTCACCACTGACCTGGTTTCTATTTCCTCTGGAAAAACAATGGTATCCCTCCGGCTTCAGACGGGTAGTATCTGTTAGCCGCTCACTTACACATGCATGGCGACCATGGAGTATCGCCAAGGCCATCCCACCCGAAATACAAGATCGAATATCATTTTGGTTGGGTAGCTCAATACCGTGACCGAGTGTTGGTGAACGATCTTGCCCGCTGTGTTCGTGAACTTGTTCGCCAACCCTTTGAACGGCATGTGAGATTCTGTGAGGGGAGGATCATGTCCTTTCGGTGTCCGCGCCTCTCTCTGCTCAGTGTTGCAACTCGTTGTTCAATCAATGAATTTCCCTTTTTTTTCCGGAAATTTATCGGCAAAACTTCTTTCCGATTGAGCGGTGCCGATCATCAACAGTTCGTCGGCCGCGGTGAAGAGCTCGGACGGATCGGGGTTGATGTGCAGGCTGCCCTCACGGAACACGGCAATGACACTGCAGCCGGTGGTCTCGCGGATACCGCTGGAAAGCAGGGTTTTGCCGACCAGCCCGGCGGGTACCCGACAACGGAAGATGTTCAGCCCCTCGGTGAGCATCAGCACCCGGTCCGGGGTGAGGATGTTGATGATGGTGTTGGCGGCCATGGAGGAGTGGGACATCACCAAGTCGGCTCCGGCCGCATGGAGCACGCTGATGTTCCGGTCCAGAGTGGCCCGGCTGATGATCTGGATATCCGGACGCAGGCGGCGGCAGTAGATGGTGAGATAGATATTGACGTCGTCGTTGTGGGTGGTGATGAACACCGAGGGGGCCTCGTTGATACCCGCCTTGATCAGCGTTTGATGGTCGGCGGCGCTGCCGATGACGCAGTTTTCCCGGTCCTTGCTGAGTCTCGGGTTCTTTTCCACGATCCGGTAGGCCATGCCCTGTTCCTTGAGGGTGCTGACCGCGGCCCTGCCCACCCGGCCGCCGCCGAGAATGAGGGCCGGTGCCGAATCCACTGCATCGGTCTCGCCAACGTAGGTACTGTAGGCGGCCAATTGTTCCTCGGACCCGGCCAGGACGAGTACGGTGCTCGATTCAATCACCGTTTCCGGTCGCGGCAGGCTGAAATGGCCCCGGTTCCACAGGCCGACGATGTTGATGCCCGTGGACGGGCGCAGACCGGTTTCCCGAATGGCTTGTCCCACCAGCGGCGTACGCATGGCCGGGGCCTCGGCGATGACCAGATTTTCAAACCGGCCGATAATGTTGGACCGGGTGCGGGCGCCGAGGGTCCGCCGCGCCAGCGACTGGCCCAGCATGTTCATGAACTGAAATACATGGCTGCATCCGGCCAGGCTGAGGATATCCACCGAATCCTCCATGTCGGCGTTGGCCACGATAGGCACATGGGGCGCGATTTCCCGTACCGTGTAGACGATGCTGGTGTTCTTCATGTCGTCATTCAGGGCCACCACCAGGGCCGCCTGCTCGACCTGGGCCCGGCGGTAGGTTTCCGAGTCATCCAGCTCCCCGACCAGCACCCTGTAGCCCTGGTCGACGAGGTCCAGGGCCTGCTGGACCTCCGGTTCAAGAATCACATAGGCATGGCCGTACTGTTTGAGCCGCTCGATCAGGGCGATGGCGATCGGATCGTAACAGGTGATGATCACATGGTTGTCGACCTCGGGCGGCAGGAACCTCGGCACCCGTGACTTGTTCTGCGCCTCCAGCCAGGGGGCGTAAAAAAACTGGATGAAGGTAAAGGGCAGCATGACCAGCAAGAAAATGATCCCGGACAGCAGCACCACGATGGAAAATAACCGGCCCAGGTCGCTGTTGAAGGTGATGTCGCCAAATCCCAGGGTCGACATCACGGTCAAGGTCCAATAGAAGCCGGTGATGATCGAAAAATCGCGGCCCTCATGGGCCATGATCACATGGAAGAGGTAGCTGTACACCACCACCAGAACAAAGAGGAACAGGGTGAACTCGGTCAGCGAACGGATGTTGCGCCGTGCCCGCCGATCCTGGAGGAGGAAGAGCAACTGGGAAGGAATGAATTTCATGATCGCTCCGCTTCGATCGGTGATGGATGGCCGGGAAGCGTTGCGGCCGCTCTGCCGGCGGGGAGGGAGCTCCCGACGTTCCGTACCTACCGCAGAAACAGGTCGTTGTCCAGGACCAGGGCGCTCAGCGTGACCATGCCGATAATCTGCCCGTTCTCCTCGACCGGCGCTCGCCGCATGCCCACCCGGTGCAGAAGGCGGGCAATGTATCGGATGTCCATGTCCGCCGGCACGGTCATCACCGGTTTGGTCATGATCTCGTAAACATTGACCTCCTCGGCGCGCTTGCCCGGAATGAGCACTCCGTTGATAATATCCTGCACCGAGACAATACCCCAGGCATCGTCGGCATGCCGTTTGTTGACCAACAGGCTGTGCACCCGTTCCGCGCGCATGGTGGCCGCGGCTTCCCGGACGGTGGCCATGCCGTCGATGGTGATCAGCCGGGTGCTCATCACCTCCCTGACGCGGATGATGCTGTTTGTTTGTGTTTTCATACCGGTTCCATGGGTTGAGGGAAAACAAGAAGGCGACGCCACGGGGCAATCGCCCGGGAGCTAGAAATATTGTTCGCGGACTTCCTGCTTGAATCGCTCCAACTGGCTCTCCAGGCCGACCACCGATTCCACGGGCAGGACAAAGGCAATGCCGGTTCCCGGCTGGTCGAATTTGCCGGCCGCGGAAATGGCGGCCAGCACCTGGCGAACGATGTGCTCCTCGAGCAGCAGCATGACGATATCGGTCGGCGCCTCCAGGGAGAGGCCGAAAAAGGTCTTGGCTTCGCGCATGCCGGTGCCGCGCGCCGGAATGATGGTGGCGCCGGTCGCCCCGGCAGCCTTGGCCGCCTCGACTACGGTGTCGGTGATATCGGTCTTGACCGAGGCGAGAATCACTTTAAATTTCATGAGGTTGCTCCCTGTTGTTTTTTCTGGGCCCTGGTCAATGACCATCGGGCGTATTGCCCATACCCCAGGACTGTAATGATCGGAAAGAGACTGGCAAAGGCGATCAGGCCGAAGCCGTCGATCGCTGGATTGCGCCCGGGAACGGCGGTGGCCAGGCCGAGGCCCAAGGCAGCGACAATGGGTACGGTCACGGTCGAGGTGGTGACTCCGCCGGAATCGTAGGCAATGGCCATGATCGCTTTCGGGGCAAAGCAGGTCTGGATCATGACAATGACATACCCCGCCAGGATGTAGAGATGCAACGGTGTACCGGTGACGATCCGGAAGGTTCCCAGGCTGATGCCGAGGGCCACGCCGAGGGCCACGGTCACCCGCAATCCCCAGGGGTTGATGCTGCCGCCAGACACATCGCGCGCTTTGAAGGCGATGGCGATCAGCGAAGGTTCGGCAATGGTGGTGGAAAAACCGATCAGGGCGGCAAAACAATACATCCAACCGTAATTGGTCCAATCGGTAAGATTGACCGCTTCCGCCCCTCGCTGGAGAAAGCCAGGAGCCGCCAATTGGCCGGCCATGATCTTGCCCAGGGGGAACAGCGCCTTCTCCAGGCCAAGGAGAAAGAGGGTGAGGCCAATGATCACGTAGGCCGTGCCGACAAGGATGGAGGTGAGGTTGGGGATGCGCTGTTTGAGCACCAGTAGTTGAAAAAAACCGAACAGTAGGACGATAGGCAGGATGTCGCGGCAGGTGAGAAGAAAGTCTTTGCCAAAAGCAATAATCCAGGGCATGCGTTCCTCCCTTGGTTAAAAAACGATCAAGCCGTATCCCATGACGAAAAGCATGGGTAGGAGCGAGGCAAAGGCAATCATGCCGAATCCGTCGGTGAGCGGATTGCGGCCCCGGATGATGGTGGCCAGGCCGACGCCCAGCGCGGTAACCAGGGGGACGGTGATGGTCGAGGTGGTCACGCCGCCCGCATCGTAGGCAATGCCGATGATTTCCTTGGGCGCGAACAGCGTCATCAGCATGACCAGACAGTAGCCGCCGATGATCAGGTAATGGAGCGGCCAATTGCGCAGGATGCGCAGAACCCCGAGGAGAATGGAGAACCCCACGGAAAAGGCGACGGTGAGACGCAGCCCCAGGCTGTAGGCTTTCCTCGAATTGACGCTGTTTTCAATCAGCCCGCCTTCCATGGCGATATCCGCGGCCTCGGCGGAGACGGCGATCAGCGCGGGTTCGGCCACGGTGGTCGAAAAACCAAGGGCAAAGCTGAAGATCAGCAGCCATGGCAGGCTGCCCTTGCGGCTCAGGGCAAAGGCCATGTTCTCGCCGATGGGAAAGAGTGCCCGTTCCAGTCCCTCGATGAACATGCTCAAGCCGACCACGACCAACATCGCACCGATCACAATCTCGTCAAAGTCGGGCAGAGGTTGGCGGACGATGAACAACTGGAAAAAGGCGATGACCGCGACGATGGGCGCCAGATCGACACAAGCGGACCAGTTTTTCTTCGCGACATAGTGCAGGTGTCTGACAAACGGATGATGAAAGCCTGGCATTCATGTGCTCCGTTGCGAGTGTCCGCCTGAAAAAGGCCGGCAGGGCGCAGGCGATGGGGAAACTTATAATTTATGCTATCATAAATTCGATTGTTTCTCCACCGTTGAAACAGTGGCCGGGGGTGCAACACCGACTGTGCAACAAAAAAAAGCCGGGTCATTGACCCGGCTTTTTTTTGTTCATGGATGGGGCTGTTCTTACAGTTTGCTGAGAATGTTCTGGGTTTCGGCGATTTCCTCGGCGGTCACGCTTTGCCGGATCTGTTCCATTCGTTTCATGGTTTCGGCAAAACGGATGCCCTCGGCGGCGCTGATCCACTCCAGTTGCAACCGTTCCGGACGGATGCCGATCTTTTCCATCTTCTTGTGGATGCGGGCCACCCGCTTCTCGGTCCAGTGGTTGGCGTCGATGTAATGGCAGTCGCCGATATGGCAGCCGCTGACCAGCACCACCGGCGCACCTTTGCGGAAGCCTTCCCAGATGAACTTCTCATCCACCCGGCCCGAACACATCACCCGTACCAGGTGCACGTTGGCCGGATACTGCAACCGCGAGACACCGGCATAATCGGCGCCGGCATACGAGCACCAGTTGCAGGCAAAGGCGAGGATCTTCGACTCCGGCGCCGTATCGAGCATGGTGTCCACCTGACCAAGAATCTGGGTGTCGGTGAAGTGGTTCATGCTGATAGCGTCGAACCGGCATTCGGCCGAGCAGGTGCCGCAGCCGGCGCAGGCCGCCGAATTGACCACCGCCGGCTTCTTGTTCTTCACATCCACGGTGATCGCGCCATACGGACAGACCTCGGCGCACTTGCCGCAGGCCTTACACTTTTCGGCGATGATCGTCGAGGTGATTGGCTCGGTGGTGATCTCCCCTCTATGCATCACCCGAATCGCCCGCATGGCCGCAGCCGAGGCCTGGGTGACGCTGTCCTTAATGTCCTTGGGGCCCTCAGCGCAGCCGGCAAAGAAGATGCCACGGGTGGCGGCATCCACCGGCTGCAATTTGGGATGGGCTTCAAGGTAGAAACCGTCCGAGGTCAGCTGCAACCCCATGATCTCCTGCAAGCGCTGGGTCGAGGGCGCGGGTTTTATTCCCTGGGCCAGCACCAGCATGTCGAGGTCGTGAAATTCGAGTTTGCTAGTGGCAGCATTTTCCACCGCCACCCGCAGGCTGCCGTTATCAAGCTCCTCGACAGAGCCGGGCAGGCCGCGGATGTACTGGGCACCCATGCGGCGACTGCGGGTATAGAGATCTTCAAACCCCTTGCCAAAGGCCCGGATGTCAATATAGAACACCTTGACCTCGACATCGGGATAATGCTCCTTGATGATGAAGGTCGATTTGATGGTGTTCATGCAGCAGATGTTGGAGCAGTAGTGGCCGCCCTTCTTGGCCGAGCGCGAGCCCACACACTGGATGAACCCAACCGATTTCGGGTGGTTTCTGTCCGAAGGCCGCACCAGGGACCCTTTGGTCGGACCGCTGGCGTTGACCAACCGCTCGAATTCCAGGCTGGTCAGCACGTTGTCAAACCGGGTGTAACCGTACTCGTCCATTTCGGTCGGGTCGTAGGGCTGCAGGCCGGTGGCGACGATGATCGTGCCCACCTCCTCGATGATCTCCTCGTCCGACATGTGGAAATTGATGCAGCCCTTGGCGCAGACCTCGACGCATTTGGAGCACACCGCCGGGTTGTGGCCCAGGCACTCCTTGGCGTTGATCAGGTACGAGGAGGGCACCGCCTGAGGAAAGGGCGAGTAAATGGCCTTGCGCGATCCCAGCCCCATGTTGAACTCATCGGGCCGCACCACCGGGCAGACCTTGGCGCACTCACCGCAGGCCGTGCAGCTCGTCTCATCAACATAACGCGCCTTCTTAATGATTTTTACTTTGAAGTTACCGACGTATCCTTTTACATCGACCACTTCGCTCAACGTCAACAGCTTTATCCGTGGATGTCGACCGACATCCGTCATCTTAGGACCTAAGATTCAAATGGAGCAGTCCATCGTCGGGAAAGTCTTGTCGATCTGGGCCATGATGCCGCCGATGGAGGGGCTCTTCTCCACCAGGGTAACGTCATAGCCGCTGTCAGCCAGGTCGAGCGCCGCCTGGATCCCGGCCACGCCGCCGCCGATGACCAGGGTCTTCGGGGTCAGGGGGAGGGTGTCCTCGTGCAGCGGCTCCAGGTGGCGTACCCGGCTGATGGCCATGTTGACCAGGGTCTCGGCCTTGAGGGTCGCCCCCTCCTTGTCGTTCATGTGCACCCAGGAGCATTGTTCGCGCAGGTTGGCCATATCGAGCATGTAGGGGTTGAGGCCCACCGCGTCGATCATCTTCTTGAAGGTCGCCTCATGGAGGCGCGGCGAGCAGGAGGCGATCACCACCCGGTCGAGGCCATTGTCGATGATGTCCTGCTTGATCTGCTGCTGCCCCGGCTCGGAACAGGCGTAGACGATATCCTTGGACACCACGACGCCGTCCTCGTTCTCCACGGTCTGGGCGACACGATGGCAGTCGACGGATTGGGCGATGTTGAGGCCGCAGTGGCAGACATAGACGCCGATGCGGGGTTCCTGGTCGCCGGCGGGTTTGGCAGAAGTAGGTTTTGACATGGTTGTTCTCCGAAAAAGCGTATGAGCTTGTTGGTCTATTCGTCTGTAGGATTTTGGTCGGGAGGGGTTCGTTGTTTGCCTCGCGGACCGGTCCCGCTACAGGTGATCGATCTTCTTATTCCCAGCGGATGGTCTGGGCGATAACGCTGGTCAAATCCATCAGTTCGATGCTGAGCTGTTCGCGGCGGAAGGGGTCTTCCATGGCGCATTTGAGATGGATCTGGCATTTGGGGCAGGCGGTGACCACCAGGTCGCTGCCGGTGGCGTGCGCCTGCTGAAGCCGTTTGACCTGCATGGCCTTGCTGTAGCTGTCGCAGCCGGTCCAGGCACAGTTGCCGCAGCAGATCGAGGCACCGCCGGATTCCTTCATTTCCACGAATTGTTTGGGTTTGAGCCGTTTGAGCAGTTTGCGCGGCAAATCGACCCTCCCCTCCAGGCGGCCCAGGCGGCAGGAATCCTGGAAGGTGATCGCATGGTCAAACGGTTCGAAGCCGACGGCTCCCTTGTCAATCTGTTCTTCAAGGAAATCATAGAGATGGACCACCTTGAATTTTGGTTCCAGCCCCTGCTCGGCATAGGTGGTGCGCAGGGTCATGAAACACTCGGGACAGGTGGTGATCACCGTCTCGATGCCCAGTTGATTGAGCTGGTCGACATTGAGCCGGGCCAGCCGTAGAAAGTTTTCCCGGTCGCCGGACCAGAGCAGGTCGTGGCCGCAGCAGCGCTCGTCGCTCAGCAGGCGGGGGGCGACGTCGAAAAAGTTCAGCAACCGCAGGCTGTCGATCAGAATCCGGTTGGTTTCCACTTCCATGCGCTTGCCGAAAAAAACATCGTAATAGGGAGCGCAACCGCCGAAAAACAGGGTGGTACTGTGCGGATCGACGCGAATGTCCTCGGGCAGCTCGGTCCATCGCTTGGGAGTGATCGAGGGCGAGCTCATGGAGCGCATCAACGAATGGAAAAAGCCGCCGTGCACCTCCTGGCCAGGGAGTTCGGTTTGCCGGTAAAGGTGGCGCAATTCCTTGATGAAGGCTGGAAAGTTGACCGCCGAGGGGCAGCGCTCATAGCAGAGACCGCAGGTCAGGCAGGACCAGGCGTTTTCGCGCACGCCGGGCGCGTGGATGCCGCCGGTGATCACCGCCGAGGCAATGGCACGCGGCGAGAAGGATTTGCCGATCAGAGCCAGGGGGCAGGCCGAGGTGCATTTGCCGCAATCCTGGCAGGCGTGGATATCGTAGGTAGCGACCAGCTGCTGCAGTTCCTGCTTGCAGGCGGCCACATCCGGGACCGGAACCACCGGCACGGGATCGATGCCGGCCGGCCCAAGGGCGCGAATATCGGAGCTGAACTCCTGGAGAAAGGCGAGCAGCTGCTCCGACTCTTCCGGGAGAAAGGCGGCGAAGCGCAACCGGTCACCGCCCAGGCCCATGATATCGAGCACCTTCTGCACGTCCTGGGTGTTGCGCTGGGAGGTGGCGGTGCCGCTGCCGTAGCGGCAGGTGCCTGGTTCGCAACCCACCAGGGCGACGCCGTCTGCGCCCTTGGCAAAAGCCTTGAGCATCATTGCCCGGTCGATGCGGCCGGTGCATGGAGTGCGAACCATGCGGATCTCGTCGGGAATGGGCCGGCGCTGATCCTGCAGGGTGAGGAAGGCGGCATGGGCCCCCCAGTTACAGAGAAAAAGAAGGATATTCAACTTGTTGTGACTGGCTTGATTATTCATGGACGCTGTCCTTGGAGAGCAACTCCTCAAGGGCCTGTTCGAGAAAGGCCCGATTGCGGTAGGGACTGTCGGCGGCGCCGGTGGGGCAGACCGAGAGGCAGTTGCCGCAGCCCTTGCACAGGGCTTCATCGATGTGGGCGTGCCAGCCCCCCACGGTGTTGGCTTGCAGGGTCACCGCGTGATAGAGACAGACATTGGCGCAACGGCCGCAGCCGCGGCACAGCTGGTCGTCGATGGCCGCGGTGAATCCCTTGGACTGGCGGGGGCCACGCGGCATGGCCGCCGCCACCATCACCGCCGCCGCCGTTCCCTTTTTTAGCTTGGAAACGTTGATGTCCGGCGGTTCGGCCAAATACAGGCCGGGCACCGAGGTGGCGCAGGGATAGGCAAAGGGGATGCCGGTGATCCCGCGCTCCTGCATCAGCGGCTCGACCGGGGCGCTCGGCAGTCCTTCCTGGTGACTGTAGGCGATGCGCCGCCGGGCCTTTTCCCCGAGGATGACCGTGCCGGCCCGCAGGATCTGACTGTGGCCGTCGGATTCGATCAATATCTGAAAGTCACCCAAGGTGCCGCTGATGCCCTTGACGTTCCAGTCCGGGAAGTTGTGGATATTGGCATGATCAACCAGATCGGTGAGCGGCTGCTCGGCGGTCCCGAAACGGAAGACCTCGTGATCGCTGTCCGCCAGCGTCAGGGCGCTGGTGATGGTCGCCTGGGAGTTGCCGATGACCGCGGCGGCAAAGTTGTAGTTGCGGTCCACCGTCGGCAGCGGCTTGAGGGTCAGGGTCCGCTTGATCGAGCGTTGCAGCAATCCCTTGAACCGGTCCAGGGCCAATGCTGGATTGGATTCGACCAGCCGGAGAATCTCGCCGCGCAGGTTGCAGGTCTCGACCATGGAACGGCTGATGCCGGTACCGTGGAACAGGTTGTTTTTCAACCGGCTGCGTTGATCGGTACAGGCGCTGCACACAAAATTGAGCGGGCAGCAGACGCAGGAGGCGAGCACCAGGCGGGTGATCCCCTTTTCCCGCACCGCATGGATGATGGCCTGGGAGCCTTCCTCCACGCAGGCCGAGGCGAGCATCTCGGTGTGGACGATGTCCGGGTCGGTGGCGGCCAGTTGTTCGAGGTAGTCGTTCATGCCTTCCAGCCAGCCCAGGCTGTCGTTGCAGCGGCAGACAAAAACACCGATGCGGATCTCCGGCGACAGGCCGGAGTCTGGCACCGAGACCGTGCGGCCGTGTCCCTTGGTCTTGTTGGAGGCGCCGCCCAGCAGCAGCATGGCACGGGCGGCGGCGTCAAAACCCCGCACGATCATGTCGTTGACATTGGGCCGCGCCGCCTTGGGCCCATAGGCGCGGATGATGTCGTCGCCCTTGATGTTGGGGGCGATGTTCGGATCGGCGACGATCACCGCGCCGCACTGTTCGACGACCTCGTCTTTTTCCTGGAAATGGTCGATGGCCTTGAGCGCGCCGCAGGCGGCGACGCACTGCAGGCATTCCGAGCACACGCCGCATTGCAGGCAACGGCTGGCCTCGGCCGCCATCTGGGATTGGGTGAAGCCCGTGGCCACTTCCTGAAAACTGTGCATTCGCGTGGCTGCCTGGAGTTCGGGCACACGGGTGCGCGGTTGCTTGGGCAGATCCTCGGGAATACAACGGAAATCCTTGGCGTTCGGCCGGGACACCGCACTCTCCTCGCGGATGCCGCTGAGGTCCGCGTGGATGGCACGCGCCGCCTTGCGCCCGGTGGCCATGGCCTTGACCACCGAGGAAGGACCGGAAACCGTGTCGCCGGCGGCGTAGACCCGGGCCATGGTGGTGTGCAACTCCTGATCGGTTTCGATGAAACCGCGTTCGCTGACCGCGATCCGGCCGCCGAAGCTCTTGGCGGTATAGCCGCCCACCTGGCCGATGGCCACGAAGGCGCGGTCAAAGGCACGTTGAACAGGTTGCTGCCCCTCGGCCACCACCGGCCAGGCGATGCCGCGGCTGTCCGGTTTACCCGGTTGGGTGCGCATGCATTCCAGGTGACTGAAGCGGCCGTTTTCGCCCCGGAAGGCGACCACCTGGGTGGCGTCGATGATCGTCACCCCCTCCTCGACCGCCTCGCGGACCTCGTCCGGATCGGCCGGGATGTGTTCGGCATCGAACCAGGAAACGATGCTCACCTGGGCGCCCATGCGGGCCAGGGTACGGGCCAGGTCAAAGGCCGAGTTGCCGTCGCCGATCACCGCCACCTTTTCCGGTAGACTGGTCAGTGCCTCCCATTCCTTGCGCGCCAGGAACGCCAGGCATCCTTCCACTCCCGGCAGATCCTCGCCCTCGACACCCATCCGCCGGTCCTGCCAGGTGCCGGTGGAGAGGATCAGGGCATCGTGTTCCCGGGACAGACGATCAAGGTCGGCGGCCAGATCAATGGGGTGATTGGCGACAAAGTTGACTCCCATCTGTTCGATCAGGTGGATCTCGCGGTCGAGAATGGCACGCGGCAGACGATGGGCGCCGATGCCGTAGCGGAGCAGTCCGCCGACCTCGGGCTCCTTTTCAAAGACCGTGACCCCGTAGCCCTTGCGCGCCAGGTCGGCCGCGGCGGCGATCCCCGCCGGACCGGAACCGATCACCGCGATGTTCTCGGGCCGTTTCGCCACGGTTTGCTCCGCCGTGATCTGAGCGGCGGCCTCGGTGCTTTCGTAGTCGGCGAGAAAACGCTTGATCGCCCGAATCGACACCGGATCGTCGACTCCGCCGCGACGACAGGCTTCCTCGCAGGGATGGGTGCAGACCCGGCCGCAAATGCCGGGCAGGACATTGTCCCGGCGGATCAGGGCCAGGGCCTCGGCATATCTGCCTTGGGCGGCCAGGGCGATGTAGCCTTGGGCATTGACCCCCAGCGGACAGTTTTCCTGGCAGAGCGGCTGGCGACGCTTGTCGATCCAAGGTCGGCCAGGCAGGCTGGTGCGGGCGTTGTAGCGCAATGCCCGGCCGCCATCCGGATGGTTCACGGGGCAGGCGGCCACGCATTTGCCGCACAGGGTGCAGCGGTCGGTGTCGATAAAGGTCTGCTCCTGATCGATGCGGACACTGAATCCCTGAGAGGTGTGTTTGATAGAGCTAATTCGTGCCGGCAGCAGGGTGCGGATCGAGGTGTTGCGGATGATTCGGATCAGGCCCGGTCGATGGGCAAAATTGAAGGTCAAGCCGGAGGGCAGGCGGTATTCTTCGGCCGCCAGTTTGCGGTCCAGGTCGGGATCGCCATCGATCAGGGTTACTGGAATACCCAGTTCACCCAGCTTGTTGGTGGCGGCGATGCCCTCCGGGGTGGCGCCGGCGACGATCACCCGATACAATCGTTCTTTCTGTCGTTTCATTGCGCCTTGGCTCCTGTCTGGCCGGCGGCCCGTTTTTCCCGACCCTTGAGGGTGGACAGACCGTAATCAAATCCCTTGGTGAAGGCCTCGATGTTGCGTTCCTCGGTGCCCTTGGGCACTGACTGGCGGATGGTGGCCTGGGCGGCCTCGCTGGAAACCGCCTTGGTGATGGCGGTACAGAAACCGAGCATGATGATGTTGGCCATCATCTTGTTGCCCAGATTCTCGGCCATGCGGGTGGCCGCGATGGCGAAATGGTCGCAGGGCGCGTTTTCCGGGTTGACCAGGTCTTGGTCGACCAGGAGTACCGACTCGGGCACCAGGGCTGGCGCGAATTTGTCGTAGCCGGCCTGGGACATGGCCACCAGGATCTTGGGGGTGTTGACGTAGGGGTAATGGATCGGGACGTCGGAGATGATAACCTGGGCATTGCAGGCGCCGCCGCGCGATTCCGGGCCATAGGCCTGGACCAGGGTGGATTCCTTCTTGTCGCCGAGCGAGGCCGCCATGCCGAGGATCCGACCGGCCAGAATGATGCCCTGGCCGCCGAAACCGGTGACGATGATCTCGGTCTGGCTGGATGGTGCGTTTTTGCTCATGGTGTTTCCCGGAATGGAGAAGAGAAAAGGATCAATCGTCGTTGCATGGACGGCAGATTTGATTGTACCGATCGTCGCAGGTGGTGCGATCGATGTCGATGAACGTGCCGATCACCACCCCCTTGGCGAAATCGATGTCCGCCTGGGCCGGATCGGCACCGTTCTTGATGATCGTCCGATCCTGGTAGAGTTTGAGGGTATCGAGGGGCTTTTCCTTGTTGCGCCGGCCGTAATTGATGGGGCAGGGCGAGAGCACCTCGATGAAGGAAAATCCCTTGCGGCTGATGGCTTCGTTGATTGCCGTGGTTAGGTCCCGGGTCTGGAGAATGGTCCAGCGAGCCACATAGGAGGCGCCGGCGGCATAGGCCAGCAGCGGCAGGTTGAACGGCGCGTCCGGGTTGCCCAGCGGCGTGGTGGTCGATTTGGCCATGCTCGGCGTGGTGGCCGCCACCTGGCCGCCGGTCATGCCGTAGGTCAGGTTGTTGACGCAGATCACGGTCAGGTCCATGTTGCGCCGCGCCGCATGGATGAAGTGATTGCCGCCTATGGCGAACAGGTCGCCGTCACCGGAAAAGACGATCACCTTGAGCTCCGGGTTGGCCATCTTGATGCCGGTGGCAAAGGGAATGGCCCGGCCGTGGGTGGTGTGAAAGGAGTCGAGCTTGATGTACCCGGCTCCACGCGCCGAGCAGCCAATGCCCGAAACCATGGTGAACTTGTTGTAGGGGATGCCGGTGGCCTTGATGGCGCTCAGGCACGAAGAAAACACCGTGCCGATGCCGCAACCCGGACACCAGATATGGGGGATGCGGTCGGTGCGGATCAGGTCGTCCAGCGGATGTTCGGGCTGCTTGGCCAATTTTTTCGGATTGGTGGTCATAAGCTTAAAATTTCTCCTGAATGCACTCCAGCACCTTGTCCGGGTGAATGATTTTGCCGCCGGCACTGCCGACCAGATAGGCTTGGGCTTGGCCGCCGGCACAACGCTCGACCTCGTAGTGGACCTGACCGAGGTTGATTTCCACGGTGATGAAGCCCTTGACCCGGGCCGCGATCTCGCGGATCAGCTTTTCGGGAAAGGGCCAGACCGTGACCAACCGCAACAGTCCGGCCTTGTAGCCCATGGCCCGGGCCTGGTCGACCGCGCTCAGGCCGGTGCGCACCGAGATGCCGTAGCTGACGATGACGATGTCGGCATCCTCCATCCGGTAACTCTCGGTCTCGATGATGTCGTCGAGGTTATTGCGGATTTTGCCCTTGATCCGCGCCATCATCTCTTCCTGGGCCTCGACGGTCATCGAAGGGTAGCCGCGCTCGTCGTGGGTCAGGCCGGTCACGTGGATGTTGTAGCCGTCACCAATGGCTGGCATGGGGGCCACGCCGTTGGCTCCCGGTTCGTACAGCCTGAACCGGTCCTTGCGGCCGGTGGGTTTGGGCCGGTCGATCAGGCGGATCTTGCTGGCTTCGGGGATGACCACCTTCTCGCTCATGTGGCCGACAATTTCATCGGCCATGAGCAGCACCGGCACCCGGTATTTCTCGCTCAGGTTGAAGGCGCGGATGGTCTGGTAAAAACAATCCTGGGGCGAGGAGGGGGCCAGGGCAATCAGTTCGTAGTCGCCGTGCGAGCCCCAGCGGGCCTGCATCATGTCGCCTTGGCCGGTCTGGGTGGGCAGGCCGGTGGACGGGCCGGTGCGCTGCACATTGACGATCACGCAGGGGGTTTCGGTGCACACGGCCAGGCCCAGGTTCTCCATCATCAAGCTGAATCCGGGGCCCGAGGTGGCGGTCATTGACTTGACCCCGGTCCAGGCCGCGCCGAGAATCGAGGCGATGGCCGCGATCTCGTCTTCCATCTGGATAAAGGTGCCGCCGATGTCGGGCAGGCGTTCGGCCATGTGTTCGGCGATCTCGGTGGCCGGGGTGATCGGATAGGCGCCGAAGAATTTGCATCCGGCCGCGATGGCCCCCTCGGCGCAGGCCACGTCGCCGGTGATGTAATGTTCGCCGGTAAGCACGGCAGGTTTCATATCAGGTCTCTCGCGGAAAAATTATTTGGAAACGGCTGCTGGCTCGGTCTCCACCGAATAGATGGCGAACTCGGGGCAGATGATCTCACAGTAGTGGCAGTTGACGCATTCGCCGGGCTTGGTGACCACCGGCGGGTGGTACCCCTTGCGGTTGAACTTGTCGGAAAACTGGAGGATGTCCTTGGGGCAGAACTCGATGCAGTAGCCGCAGCCCTTGCATCGGTCGTCGATGATGTACACCGTGCCCCGGGTGACTTGGATGTCCTGGGCGTCAAGAGGTACTCGCCAAAATGCCATGTTGCCTGCCTGTGTGTGGTAAGGGTTGCCTTCGTGCCGTTGTCACGGCGGGAGAAAGGATTGCCGCGAAGGAAAAACAGGAGACTGGATGGCCTCCGCACTCCCAAGCCTGCAACTAAACTGGAAATAGATGTAGATGTCAAGGGCGGAAACGAAAGAGGCGGGGGAAAGTTGAGACACGGTCGGATTTTTGTCGACGGTGTCTCTGATTTTTCTCCTGTGCTCTGTTTTGGTGGCCATGGGCTTCCAGCGGACCGGCACGCGGCGAGGACGGGTATTGACCGTCCGTATCGCGACAGACGGGAAACAACCGGTTGTGGCCTGTCCGTTTGGCTGGGGTGTGCTCCTTGTGGGTGCCGAAGTTTTCACGGCGCATAAAAAGGACCGGGTTGTCTTGTTGCGGGTTGCTGTTTTTTTCAGACCTGGTATATTGACACGAAAATAAAATCTATCGTGTTTGTGTTGCCCACCCCCTCACCTTTCAAGGAGACGCCCATGCTGTTTCCCCTCTCCGGCATCACCGTCGATCCGTGGCTCCCGCCCCTCGTTGCCTTTGTCATTTCCTTTTTCACCTCCATGGGCGGCATTTCCGGGGCCTTTCTCCTCTTACCCTTCCAGCTGTCGGTGCTTGGCTACACCCACCCATCGGTCAGTTCCACCAACCAGTTGTACAATATCGTCGCCATCCCTTCGGGTGTATACCGCTACTGCAAGGAGGGGCGGATGGTCTGGCCCCTGGCTTGGGCGGTGGTGATCGGTACTCTGCCCGGGGTGCTGATCGGCGCCGTGGTGCGGGTGACCGGCTTGCGCGACCCACGACATTTCAAGCTGTTCGCCGCCGTGGTCATTCTCTATATCGCCCTCAAGATGATCAAGGATCTGCGCCGACGACCTGCCGAGGCGGCAGCCGCCTCCAAGGGCGGTCCATTGGCCGCCACCTACGGCAACCCAGGGACCACGGTGACCATTACCCATCGCAACCTGAAGCGGATCGGCTATACTTTTCAGGGAGAATCCTACGATGTGTCGGTCATGGGAATAGGCGTCCTCTGCTTCATCGTCGGTATCATCGGCGGCATCTACGGTATTGGCGGCGGCGCGATCATCGCTCCCTTTCTCGTTACCTTTTTCGGCCTGCCGGTCTACACCGTGGCCGGGGCGGCTCTGATGGGCACCTTCGTCACCTCGGTGGCCGGCGTGGTCTTCTACACGGCCATCGCGCCGCTTTATCCGCAGCTCTCGGTGGCCCCGGACTGGCTGCTCGGCATTCTCTTTGGCCTGGGCGGCATGGCCGGCATGTATCTGGGGGCCCGCTGCCAGAAATTCGTTCCCGCACGGGCGATCAAAGGGATGCTGGTGGTCATCATGCTGGGCACGGCCCTCAAGTACATCCTCGAATTCCTCAAATAACAACAGGCGGCTCTGGACCGATGTCCAAGGCCGCCTGCCTGTTTTCCGCTGCTCGATGCTGTTCAGGGTTGGGCGAACAGCTGGCCCACGGTCGCCGGAATGGCGCCCTTGGGAACCAGACCGTGATCCTTGCCCACGCTGTAGACTCCGAACCACTGTTCCGGATCGTCCGCATCCTGGCGCAGGGACTCCTCCGGTCCCTTGGCGCTCTTCCACCACTCGTCCTGCAGTTCAAAGAAAACCAGACCGCTGAAGCGCTCCTTGCCTGCGGCGGTGCGGATATCCCGCCAGACCGAAGTAAAGGTCGCGGGCACGTCCTCGATCTTGTGGCCGCCAAATCCCGGCACCCAGGGTTTGGGTTCGAAGGGGGAGGTCGACAGGCCCACCTGGGTGATGAGGATCGGCTGTTTCGATTCCCTGGCCAACTGTTCCAGATAGCCCTGGTAGGTTGTCCCGGTCACTGAACCGGGCGGGGAGGTGCGCACGCCGTTGGCATAGGTGTAGACGTTGAGGCAGATCAGATCCCCCATGTCCGGCACGAGGATGTCCTTGCGGCTGACCTCCAGGTCTGGTCGGTCGGCGATCGGACCGATGTGGGTCCAGCTGGTATGGCAGTAGAGATGGCGTTGGCCGTAGCGCGTCAGCTCATAGTCCATGGCCTCGTCCACCAGCTTGGCCATGGCCACCTCGGTGGGCGTGCGGTTGGTGACGTGCAGGTGTTTGCCTTTGTACTCGCGTACCTCGGGGTGGCGTTGATTGGTTGATTTGACGCACTTGGCCTGGAGTTCGTCGCCAATGGAAAACAGCACCAGCCGATCCGGGCGGCCCACCTTGTAGGTGTGATCGATCACCTCCTTGATGTCGTTGAGGGTCTTGGCCTGGAAGGCCGGGGCGAGGAAATCCTCCTCATAGGCCCAGATCCATACATCCTGGCCGTAGACCAGGTCGGTCTTGTCCAGGGCGGCGAAGAAATTGGGCGGCATCAGCCGGGGAAACACATGGAGATAATTGACATTCATCGCCTTGATCAGGGTCAGATGATCGTTGTAGCGGTTGTCGTTGCCGGGTTGGGCGCCGCGTACCGGCGTTTCGCCGGGAAGAAAGGGCGAGTAGCCCATGCCACGGAAAAAAATCGGGGTGTCCGGGGCGCGAGCGTCAACCAGTGTGTGCCCCCGGACCACGAAGCGGCTGGGCGTGGGGGTGGCCGGGTTGAGGGTCATGGTCCTGTCGGCTTGGGCGGCATGGCTTGCGGTGTACAGGGACAGGAACAGGGCGAGCAGGGGAATGGCAGCAAAAAGGCGGGGTGGTGTGTTCATGGGCATGGCAAGGAAAAGAGGGTTGTCGGGATGACCGGAGCTGGCCGAGCTGTCGGGGTTCGGCTACCGGCGTGATCGGTGTTTACTGTAAAGGAAGAGGCGGGGAAGATAAAGCACTTGTTGGCGTCGATCCGGGAACAGGAGGCAAAGTACCGTAATCGACGGCCGCTGCCGGATGGACCGGCATCCGGCCAGGGGCGGGGAGAGGCACAACCTTGTTTTGACATTCTTCTTTTCCGGTCCTATTGTGACCAGCAAGCATGCGGGCCGGTCGGCATCGGCCCGCGGACCCCCAACCGAAGGAGGACAAGATGCGATTTGTGATCATCGGCGGTGATGCCGCCGGCATGAGCGCGGCCAGTCGGGCCAGGCGCAACGACCCCGGCATGGAAATCATCGTGCTGGAGCAGGGGCGGGACGTGTCCTACAGCGCGTGCAACATTCCGTACAACATCGCCGATCCGCGTCGGGAAATGGAGGATCTGGTGGTCCGCAGCGCGCGCGCCTTCCGCGAAAAGCAGGGCATTGACCTGCGGACCGGCCATCGGGTGGAGCACATCGATCGGGCCGGCAAGACGGTTGCCGGCCGGACCGCCGGGGGGGAGCCGTTCACGGTCGCCTATGATCGGCTGCTGATCGCCACCGGCGCCGATCCGATCAAGCCGCCGATCGAGGGCATGGACCTGTCCGGCGTGTTCGTGGTCAAGAATTTGGAGCATGGCCGGCGGATCAAGACCTTTCTCCGCGACCGGCAGGCGAAACGGGCGGTGATCGTCGGCATGGGCTACATCGCCCTGGAAATGGCCGAGGCCCTGAGCGAACGAGGATTGGCGGTGGATCTGATCAAACCGAGGGCCGGTCTGCTGCCCTGGCTCGATCCCGCCTTGTCCCAACCGGTGCGGGAACTGCTGGTCGCTCGGGGCGTGGGGGTGCATGACGGCTACCCGATCGAGCGCATCATTGCCGAGGGTGAACAGCTGCGGGTGATAGCCGGGGAACTGCGGCTGGAGGCCGATGTGGTGATCGCGGCCATCGGCGTGACCCCCAACGCGTCCCTGGCCCGTGAAGCCGGACTTGACGTGAGTGTCGGAGGCTCGATCGCGGTGGACCGGGGGCTACGCACCTCTGATTCGGCCATCTATGCCGCCGGCGACTGCGCCGACAGCTACCACATCGTTACCGGTGAGAAAACCTGGATTCCGCTGGCCCTGCGCGCCAATCGGGCCGGCTGGGCCGTGGCCGACAATGTCTGCGGCCAGCAGGTGGAGTTGCCGGGCGTGGCCGGCACCGCGGTGTTCAAGGTCTTTGCCATGCAGGTGGCGCGCACGGGCCTCAACGAGGCCGAGGCGAGGGGGGCCGGGTTTGATCCGGTCCGGGTGCAGATCAGGTCCAAATCCCGGGCCGGCATCTATCCCGGGGCCCAGCCGGTGTATGTGTCCATGGTTGGCGACCGGGCTAGCGGCCGTCTGCTCGGCGCGCAGATGACCGGCATTGATCAGGTGGCCCACCGGATCAATGCCGTGGCCGTGGCCCTGCTGGCCGGGATGGGGGTGGCCGAGTTCAGTCAGAGCGACCTCGCCTATGCCCCGCCTTTCGGCCCCACCTGGGACCCGCTGCTGACCGCAGCCAATCAGCTCGTCAAGCAGTTGAAGGGATGAGCCTGTTTCGTTTCGGAAGGGCTCGTCGGATTCAGAGGCAGCCGTCGACCGCCTCCGGGGGCAGGGTGCTCTTGACGTCGTAGATTACCGCCGCGGGTTTGCACAGGGCCCGCAGCTGTTCGGCGGAGAGGGTGGCGAATTCCCGGTGGGCCACGGCCAGGATCACCGCGTCGTAGCGGCCCTGGGACGGGGGGTCGATCATGGTGACCCCGTACAGGCGCCGGGCTTCGTCCTGATCCACCCAGGGATCGTGGACCTCGACCCTGGCACCGAAGGTTCCCAGTTCGTCAATGATGTCGATCACCCGGGTGTTGCGCAGGTCGGGGCAGTTCTCCTTGAAGGTCAGGCCAAGAACGAGGATGTGGGCGTCGGCTACGTGGATGCGGCGCTTGAGCATCAGCTTGACCGTTTCCGAGGCGATGTAGCGGCCCATGTCGTCGTTGAGCCGGCGGCCGGCCAGGATCATCTCCGGATGGTAGCCGACCTCCTGGGCCTTGTGGGTCAGATAGTAGGGATCGACGCCGATACAGTGACCGCCGACCAGGCCGGGGCGGAAGGGCAGGAAGTTCCACTTGGTGCCGGCCGCCTTGAGCACTTCATGGGTGTTGATGCCCAGACGGTTGAAAATCAGGGCCAGCTCGTTGATCAGGGCGATGTTGACGTCGCGCTGGGTGTTCTCGATCACCTTGGCCGCCTCGGCCACCCGGATGGAACTGGCCTTGAAGGTGCCGGCGGTGATCACCAGGCCGTAGAGGGCGTCGACAAAGTCGGCGATTTCCGGAGTCGAGCCGGAAGTGACCTTCATGATCGTCGGCAGCCGGTGCTCGTGGTCGCCGGGGTTGATCCGCTCCGGGCTGTAGCCGGCAAAAAAGTCGCGGTTGAACGCCAGGCCGCTGTCCCGTTCCAGGATCGGCACGCAGACTTCCTCGGTGGCCCCCGGATAGACGGTGGACTCGTAAATAACCACGTCGCCCTTGTTCAGCACCTTGGCCACGGTTTCCGAGGCCCGGATCAGGGGGGTGAAATCGGGCCGCTTGTTGGTGTCGATCGGGGTCGGTACGGCGACGATAAACACGTTGCAGGGCCGCAATTCCTCGATATCGCAGGTATAGTGCAGTTCCCCCGCCTGCCTGAGCTCTTCGCTGGAAACCTCGCGGGTGACATCGATGTGGCGCCGCAACTCATCGATTCGCTGCGCCTTGAGATCAAAGCCCACGGTCGGGACTTTCTTGCTGAATTCCACGGCCAGGGGCAGGCCGACATAACCAAGACCAATGATGCCGATACGGCTATTTTCCAGAACGGGCATGGGCATTTCCTTAGAGGGGGTGAAGAAGAGCGGGGCTAGCTGCTTGATTTGTTTCAAGGAGTATAGGCCGAACCGGGGTGTTCGCAAAGGCCTTTTTCGTTCTTCAGACACCGCGGGCGCGATCGGGCCAGAGCAGGGCGTGCAGTTGCAGCTGCAGGCGAACGTTGAGCCGGTGGTCGAGCAGCAGCTGGGCGAGCAGGGCCGGGTCCAGCAGAGGGCGCACCGGCGAGAACAGGACCGGCAGCAGCCGGTCGAGCCGTTCGCGCGTCACCACCTGCCGGGCCCAGTGGAAATCATCGACCGAGCTGAGCACGAACTTGATCTCGTCGCGGCACTGCCGCCGGGCCCGTTCCCGCAGCAGGTCGAGGTTGTCGGCCAGGTTGTGAGCCGCCATGCCCGAATCCGGGCATTTGATGTCCATGACGATCCCCACTTCCTCCGGCACGCCGCACAGCGGCAGGCTGCCATTGGTTTCCAGCAGGACCGTGAGGCCGGCGGCAAGCAGGTTCCGCATGAGCGGATAGACGCCGTTCTGGCGCAGCGGCTCGCCGCCGGTGACTTCCACCATGACGCCGGGATACTGCTCGGCCCAGGCGAGAATTTCGTCCACGGTCATGGTTTCGCCGGTTTCCTCCCAGGTGTAGCGGGCATCGCAATAGCTGCAACGGAGATTGCAGCCGGCCAGCCGCACGAACAGGCAGGGCAGACCGGCCCGGGTCGATTCGCCCTGGATGGAATAAAAGCGTTCGCAAACCAGCAGGGGCTCAGTCACCATAATAGATCACGCCGGTGGAATCCGTTTCCCGCACTTCGACGCTGTACAGGCGGTAGCGTTCGGTCGTGAGCCGCGGCCTGAGACTGTCGAACAGGAACATGGCGATGTGTTCGGAAGAAGGGTTGATCTCTCGGAAGGCCGGGTGCTCGTTCAGGTCGCGGTGGTCGAGTTCGTCAACCACGGCATTGACCGTTTGTTTCAGCTGCTTGAAGTCGATGCCCATGCCGAGCTGATCGAGCTGGGAGGCCCGGACCGTGACTTTGACCTTCCAGTTGTGGCCATGGGGATTCTCGCAGTTGCCCGGGTAGGCGCGGAGGTGGTGGCCCCCGGAAAAATGGGTCTTGATGAACACATCCATGGTGTACTCCTTGGATATTGAGGGAAAAAGCGAAGAGGACCAGAAAAAAACCGGCTTGCGCGGCATCCTGGTGAAATGGTAAACAGAATCGCTGATCTGTCCACCCCCCTTTGCCGCAGGCGGCGGAGTGTAGCAGGAAAGCGCCTGCTTGACCAGCCGGAAGGCGGGCTTGTGTCCATTTCCAGGGAGTTTCTCGTGCCGCGATCCCAGGCCTGCCCCAGCAGCAACGATACCCTCTTTGACGGCCGGCTGATCTGCCGTCAGAGCGTGGATGGTTACCGTTTTTCCGTGGACGCGGTGCTCGCCGCCCATTTTGCCGCGCCCCGGGCCGGGGAGCGGCTGCTCGATCTGGGGTGTGGCTGCGGGGTGATAGGCCTGATCCTCGCCCACCGTCATGCGCACATTGCGGTTGTCAGCCTGGAACTACAGGAGGAGCTCGCCGCCCTAACAGAAGAAAACAGCCGGCTCAACGGCTTTGGCGACCGGTTGCGGGTGGTCCGCGGCGACGTGCGCACCGTGGGGGAGGTCCTGCCGCCGGAAAGTGTTGATTGGGTGGTGTGCAATCCGCCTTATGGCAGGCCGGACAGCGGCCGCGTCAACCAGGATCGGCAGGCTGCCCGGGCACGGCATGAAGTGAGCGGCACCCTGGCGGATTTTGTCCGCGCCGCCGCCTTCTGCGTGCGCAATCGGGGGCGGGTGGTGTTTGTCTATCCAGCCCGGCGCTGCAACACCCTGTTGCAGGCCCTGCACACCCACCGGCTGACGCCCAAACGGCTGCAACCCGTCTATTCCTACCCTGGCACGGACAATGCCCGGCTGGTGTTGGTCGAGGCGATGAAGAACGGCGGCGAACAGATCGATATCCTGTCCCCTTTTTATCTCTACGAGCGGAAGAACGGCGAATATACGCCGGCCATGCTGGCCCTGTACCGGGAGGACCCATGCTGGCCAAGGTGATCAGCTGCGCGGTGGCCGGGGTCGACGGTCTGGCGGTGCGGGTGGAGGTCGATCTGGCCCAGGGACTGCCGTCGTTCTCCACCGTCGGCCTGGCCGAGGGGGCGGTGCGCGAGGCCAAGGACCGGGTGCGGGCGGCAATCAAGAACACGGGGTACGAGTTCCCGCAGCGGCGGATCACCGTTAATCTTGCGCCAGCCTCGGTCAAGAAGGAGGGCACGGGCTACGATCTGCCGATCGCCCTGGGCATTCTCGCCGCCGGCGGGTTGCTGCCCCCTGATCCGCTTGAACAAACCGCCATTGCCGGCGAACTGTCGCTCGACGGTTCGGTCCGGCCGGTGCCCGGCGTGCTGCCCATGGCCTTGGCCGCCCGCCAGGAGGGGATTCGCCGTTTTCTCGTGCCCGCGGCCAATGCGGCCGAGGCGGCCATTGTCCAGGGGTTGGCGGTTTACGCCATCGAGCGGTTGGACCAGGCGGTGGACTTTCTTGCCGGCCGGACCGCGCTTGCACCCCTGGCCATCGATCCGGCCGAACTCTTTGCCCGCCACGAGGGCTACGCGGTCGATTTCGCCGATGTCAAGGGCCAGGAATATGCCAAGCGGGCCATGGAAATCGCCGCGGCTGGCGGACATAACATCCTGCTGACCGGCATTCCCGGGACCGGCAAAACCATGATGGCCCGGCGGCTGCCGACCATCCTTCCCGATCTGACCCTGGAAGAGGCCATCGAGACCACCAAGATCTTTTCCACCGCCGGCCTGTTGCCGGAAAAGACGCCGCTGCTCACCACCCGGCCGTTCCGCGCGCCGCATCACACCGTGTCCGATGCCGGTCTGATCGGCGGCGGCCAGATTCCCCGCCCCGGCGAGGTTTCCCTGGCCCACAACGGGGTGCTTTTTCTCGACGAACTGCCGGAGTTCAAGAAACATGTGCTCGAGGTGCTGCGCCAGCCGCTGGAAGACGGCACGGTGACCATTGCCCGGGCCGCCACCAGCCTCAGCTTTCCGGCCCGGTTCACCCTGGTGGGGGCCATGAATCCCTGCCCGTGCGGTTATCTCGGCGACCGTATCCGGGCCTGCACCTGCACCCCGCTCCAGGTGCAGCGCTACCGCAGCCGGCTTTCCGGGCCATTGCTGGACCGGATCGACATGCACATCGAGGTGCCGGCGGTGCAGGTCAAGGAGCTCATCGACCAGCCGAGCGGCGAACCCTCACACGCCATCCGCGCGCGGGTCAACCGGGCGCGAACGCGCCAGCGCCGGCGTTTTGCCGGTGCGGCGCGGCTCTACTGCAACGCCCAGATGAGCGCCAAGGAGGTGAAGAAGTTCTGCCGTCTCGATGGGGCCTCGGCCGAGCTGCTCAACCGGTCGATCACCAGCCTGGGATTGTCCGCCCGGGCCTACCATCGCATCCTCAAGATCGCCCTCACCATTGCCGATCTGGCCGGCGTCGACACGCCGACCACGGCCCATATTGCCGAAGCTATCCAGTACCGCCGGGTCCAGTACGATTTGTGAAGTCGTGCAGGGCAGGGTTCAAGGTGTCTCCCCGTCCAGCACCCTTCTGATGATTCGGGACAATTCCTCGAACCGGAAGGGCTTTTGCAGAAAATCGACCTCCTGATCAAGCATCCCGCGCTGGGCGATTGCCTCGGCGGTATAGCCGGACATGTAGAGCAGCTTCATGCCGGGTCGCATGGCGGTGAGCTGCCGGGCCAATTCCCTGCCATTCATTTCCGGCATGATCACGTCGGTGAGCAGTAGATCGATTTTGCCTTCATGCCGCGCGGCCAGCCGCAGCGCCTCGCCCGGGGATTGAGCGCTCAGGACTCCATACCCCAGGGCGTCAAGCATGGTGCGGGCCACGTCGAGGATTCCCTGGTCATCCTCGACCAGCAGAAGGGTCTCGCCGTTTCCCGGCAGGACCGGTTCTGGCTGTTCCCGCCGTCCCGGCGCCTGTTCCCCCGCATGCACGGGCAGGTAAACGGAAAAGGTCGTGCCCCTGCCCGGTTCGCTGTCCGTGGCGATCAATGCCTGGTTCTGTTGGACAATGCCGTACACCGTGGCCAGGCCGAGCCCGGTGCCCAGTGCGCCCTTGGTGGTGAAAAACGGCTCGAACACCTTGCCGAGCAGCTCCGGTTCCATGCCGCAGCCATCGTCGGCGACCGAGAGCACCACGTAATCCCGCTCCATGGCCTCGGGATGCGCGGCGCGGAACGCCGCGTCCGCCACGATGGTTGCCGTGCGCAGGGTGATGGTTCCCGTCCCCCTGATGGCGTCGCGGGCATTGACGCAGAGGTTGGCCAGGATCTGGTCGATTTGGGCCGGGTCGATGTTGATCGGCGGCAGCCCGGCCTGGGGCGACCAGATCAGTTCGATATCCTCGCCGATCAGCCGGCGCAGCATGGGCAGCATGCCCTCGACCACCTCGTTGAGGTCAAGGATTTTGGGATCGATGGGCTGCTTGCGGGAGAAGGCCAGCAGTTGGCGGACGATATCGGCGGAGCGGTTGGCCGCCAGGTGGATGTTGCGCAGATCCTCATGCACGGCGTGCCGGTCAGCGGTTTTTTGCAGGGCCATTTCGCAGTAGCCGATGATCACCGCCAGCAGGTTGTTGAAATCGTGCGCCACGCCGCCGGTCAGCCGACCGACGGATTCCATTTTCTGCGCTTGCAGATACTGTTCCTCCAGTTTGAGCTGGGCGGTGATGTCCCGCTTGATGGCCACGAAGTTGACAATGGCGCCGTGGTCATCGAAAACCGGGGAAATGGTGGCCTCCTCGGTATACAGGGTGCCGTCCTTGCGTTTGTTGATCAGCTGGCCGCTCCAGGTGCGCCCGCCGACGATGGTTTCCCACAGGGTCTTGTAGAAGGCCTGGTCATGGGCGTCGCTTTTGAGGATGCGCGGATTCTGGCCGACCACCTCCGACACCGCGTAGCCGGTCACCCGGACAAAGGCTGGATTGGCGTACTGGATGGCGCCCTCGACATCGGTGATCACCACCACCTCGCCGGCCTGCTCGATCGCCACCCTGAGCCGCTCCAGATCGGCTTCGGCCTGCTTTCTCTGGCTGATGTCGCGGTAGATTGACTGGTAGGTGCCATTGGGCATCATCTTGGTGCGCATTTCCACGAACAGTTGCCTGCCGTCCGGCCGCACCAGGACCCGCTCGCTGAGCACCACTTGTCCCTGTCGCAGCAGATCGAAGCGAAACGGGCTTTCGGCCAGGCTTGCCTCGGTGAAGGGCAGCTCGCTGACATGCCGGCCGATCAGCGCCTCGCGCTCCATGCCAAGCATGGCGCACATCTGATTGTTGCTGTCGATGATCACCCCTTCCCGGGTGCCCAGGAGAATGCCGTCCACCGCCAGGTCGATCAGGGTGCGGTAGTAGTGTTCATTTTCCCGCAGCGATCGTTCCGTCTGCTTGAGGGCGGTGATGTCCAGGGCGGTGAAGGTCACTCCCTCCGCCAGACGATCGGCGAGGATGGGGGACGAGCTGAGAAGGATATCGAGCAGGGTGCCGTTCTTTCGCCGCCAGCGGGTTTCCACCGTGCCGATACCGGTTTGGCTGATCTGCTCGTATTTTTCGCTGCCCACGGCCTGGTACTCGGCGTCGCTGGGGTAGAAGATGCGGGTTGAGCGACCGATCAGCTCTTCCCGGCTGTAGCCGGTCATGGCGCACAGCCGGTCATTGACGGTCAGGATGACCCGATTGCTGACCACGCCGATACCGGTGGGCGAGGCGCGGAAAATGCTGTCGAGATAGCGGCCGTTGTCCGCGCGGGGTCTGCGGGACGTGGCCAGCCGCCGGATCGTTTTGCGGGAAACGAACAAGAGCAGCACGCCGGTGGCGCCGACCAGCGCCCACCAGCCCGAGGTCTGGCGGATCAGGGGCGACGGTTCCTCCCTGAAGAGAAAGGCCGTGGCCTGGTCGGCAAACAAGAACCACAGCAGGACCAGGCCGAGCGACAGTAGGATCGTCTTGACGCTTTCCGACAGCGGTTGGGATCGAATGCGGCGGAATTTCATCTGCTGCCTCCCGGCGGGAGGCGATGGTCCACGGAAACATCCAGGGCGACCGGTGTGGAGCGGACGACGGCACGACCCGCGGCCGGATGACCCGCGTGTTCGGGCCGCGGCGGGTCGTGATGCCTGACGGGCCGGAGAAAAAACGATGCGATCACTATCCTCTGGCGCATGGCGGTTGATCAATGTTGAGGGGGGCGACGGCGAGGACACCAATATACCGGCTCCATCCTACCCGAGGACAAACGAAAAGTATAGGCTTTCCAAGGGCTCCACGGGAGGCTACACTGGTGGCGGGTCAGTGATGCGCGGCTGTTCGGTGGTTTGGGACAGGTCGCTTCGCGTGGATCGGGGAGGAGGGGATATGGAGGCGAACAAGGCGGCGGGCAGTATCCGCCGGCAGCTGATCGAGTTGCTTGGCGAGGGACCCCAGGGGGTGCGGGAGCTTTCCCAGGAGCTGCACCAGAGCGAACGCGAGATCTACGAGCATTTGGTTCATGTCGAACGCACCCTCAGGGCCGAGGGGCGGCGGCTGGTGATCGAACCGCCGGTCTGTCTGAGCTGCGGCTTCGTGTTCGAGAAACGCGCCCGGCCCCAACCGCCCGGCCGCTGCCCCCGCTGCAAAAAGACCCATATCCGCCGCCCGCGTTACGGTATCGGGTGAAAGAACGCCGCCGCTTTTCAGCCGTTGCCCTTGGTTGGCCGATTCGCACGCGCCATGTGTGCGCGCTGCCCGGTTTTCTCGAACAATCTCTTGAAATACAAGCCTTTGTTGAGTATCACTTGGCGATTGCCGCCCCAGTGGCCGCCTTTTTTAACCCGTCGCCGCCAGCCCTGCGCGTCCCCCGGCAGGCTTGATGGCGTCCGGGCCTGCATTGTTGTCCAACGGACAAAGGAAACGATCGTCATGCCTGAGTTGATGTGGAAAGGGAAGGAACAGGTGATCAACCATCACCTCGAAGTGCCGGTACGGGTGCTGAAGCGGCATTTTGCCTTCAACGGCGACGCGGACGGCGTCAATTCCACCGGCAACACCATCATCCACGGCGACAACCTGGAAGCGCTCAAGGCGCTGCTGCCCGAGTACGAGGGCCGCATCCGCTGCATCTACATCGATCCACCCTACAACACCGGCAACGAGTCGTGGGTGTACAACGACAACGTCAATGAGCCGCAGATCGTCAAGTGGCTCGGCCAGGTGGTGGGCAAGGACGGCGAGGATCTGTGCCGCCACGACAAGTGGCTGTGCATGATGTATCCGCGGTTGCAGCTGCTCCGGCGGCTGCTGGCCGAGGACGGCAGCATCTGGATTTCCATCGACGACAACGAGCAGGCCCATCTGCGGGCGGTCATGGACGAGATTTTCGGCCAGCGGAACTTCATCACCACCGTTATCTGGCAAAAGGTCTATTCTCCGAAAAATTCGGCCCGTCATTTTTCCGAAGACCATGACTTCATCATGGTGTACGCGAAAAATGCCAGCCAATGGGTGCCCAACCCCATGCCGCGCACCGAGGCGCAGAACAAGGCCTACAAGAACTACGACCACGACCCGCGCGGTCCCTGGAAGGCGAGCGACCTTTCCGCCCGGAATTATTACGGCGAGGGCACCTATGCCATCACCTGTCCCTCGGGCCGGGTCATCGACGGCCCGCCCACAGGAATGTATTGGCGAGTATCACAGCAAAAATTCCTGGAAATGGACCGGGATAAGCGTATCTGGTGGGGCAGGACCGGTGACAATGTACCGGCGATCAAGCGATTTCTCACCGATGTCAAACAGGGCGTGGTGCCGCAAACCCTATGGCCGTACCAGGAAGTCGGCCACACCCAGGACGCCAAGAAGGAACTGCTGGCGGTACTCGATTTCGCCACCTCGGCCGACGTGTTTGTCACCCCCAAGCCGACCCGGCTGATCGACCGCATTCTCCACATCGCCACCGACAAAGATGCCATTATCCTCGATTCCTTTGCCGGTTCGGGCACCACCGGTCACGCGGTGCTCAACCTCAACCGCCAGGACGGCGGCAACCGCACCTTCATCCTCATCGAGATGATGGACTATGCCGAGACCATCACGGCCGAGCGGATCAAGCGGGTGATCAATGGGTATGGCGAGGGCAGCAAGGCCGTGGCCGGCACCGGCGGCGGCTTCACCTACTGCACCCTGGGCGAGCGGGTCTTTGACGACGAAGGCTTTCTCAACCCAAACCTCGATCGGGCGGCCCTCCGCGACTATGTGGCCCGCTCCGAAGGGCTGCCGGGTGCGGAGGCGGGCGAGCATCCCCATTGGCTGGGCGAACGCGACCGCACCGGCTACTATTTCTATGACGACCCGGAGCGGCCCACGGTGCTTAACCTGGAATTCCTCGCCACCCTCACCCGCAGAAACGAGAGCTATCTCATCTATGCCGACTCGTGTCTGCTCGACGAGGCGTTCATGCAGCACCATCACATCCTGTTCAAAAAAATTCCCCGGGACATCTCCCGCTTCTAAAGGTACCGCATGGAACTGCTGCCCTATCAACAACAGGTAATCCGCGACCTCGCCGATTTCTTGGCGGAGGTGGAACGACTGGGCGACCTGCGCCAGGCCTTTGCCCGGTACTGGCAGGAGCGCGGTATTGCCCGGCCGGAGGCCTATCGCGACACCATCAAGGGCGTGCCGCATCTGTGCATCAAGGTACCCACCGGCGGCGGCAAAACCTTCATCGCCGCCAATGCGATCAAAACCATCTTTGACGCCTTGAGCGTCTATGCCCGGCCGGTGCCCCGGGCCGTGGTCTGGCTGGTGCCGTCCAACGCCATCCTCGAACAGACCGAGCGGAGCCTGGGCAGCCCGCGCCACCCCTACCGCCGCAAGCTCGACACCCTGTTCAACGGCCGGGTGCGGGTGTACACCAAGGACGAGCTGTTGCAGGGCGCCGGGTTCAACCCCGCCAGCGTGCATGAACATCTCAATATTTTCGTGCTCAGTTACGCCTCGTTCCGCACCAGCAACAAGGAGGGCCGCAAAGCCTACCAGGAAAATACGTTCCTTGCTTCCTTCACCCATCGGATGCAGGCCGAAGAATGCCTGACCGGCGTCGATGAATCGGCCCTGATCAATGTCATCCGCGCCATGAACCCGGTCTGTATTGTCGACGAAAGCCACAATGCCGGTTCGATCTTGAGCAAGGAGATGCTCGCCAATTTCAACCCCAGCCTGATTCTCGACCTCACCGCCACCCCGAGGACGGACAGCAATATCATCAGCTACGTCGATGCGGCGCAGCTCAAGACCTGTCACATGGTCAAGCTGCCGGTGATTGTCTACAACCACCGCTCCAGCAAGGAGGTGATCGGCAACGCCATCCAGTTGCGCAACAGTTTGGAACAGCAGGCACGGACGGAACAACAGGCGGGCGGCGACTACATCCGGCCGATTGTCCTCTTTCAGGCCGAATCGAATACCGGCGACGAAGACCGGACCACCTTTGACGACATCAGGAAACGGCTGATCCATCTGGGCATCAGCGAAGAAGAGATTGCGATAAAAACGGCAAATATCGACGAGCTCAAAGATATCAGCCTTCTTTCGCCCGAATGTTCCATCCGCTACATCATCACCGTCAATGCGCTCAAGGAAGGCTGGGACTGCCCCTTTGCCTATATTCTGGCCACCATCGCCAACCGCCATTCCCGAGTGGACGTGGAGCAGATTGTCGGCCGGGTCTTGCGGCAACCCTATGCCCGGCGTCAGCACAACAACCTGCTCAACAATTCGTACGTTCTGGCCTCTTCCGCTGATTTCATCACCACCCTGGACAGGATTGTCGCCGGACTCAATCAAGCCGGTTTTTCCAAAAAGGATATGCGGGCCACGGATATGGCAACCGTGGAAGCCGAACCACAGGGACATGCCCCCGCGCCCCGGCAGCAGGGCTTGTTCGATCCGCCGGTTGCCGATGGACAGCAGCCGGAGGTGAACAGTGCGGAGAGGGAAGCCGTCGAATGGCCGGACAGCCTGACAGGGTCCTCGGATTCCACTGTTGGGCTGGGCGAGGCGTCCGCCCCGGATACCGCTGTTCAGGCGATACTGGCCCAGGCGGACAAGGAAAGCAGGGCATACGAACAACAGGCCGCGCAAAGCGCCGCTGAGACGGTTCCGCTGGAGGTGAGGGAAAAAATGAATATATTCGGCATGGTCGCCCAATTTGCCCCGCTTGCCGTCACTCTCCGTTTACCGCAGTTTTTCATCCGGGTTCCGGGGATGAGCCTGTTTGGCGACGGCGCGACTCTCCTCAACAAAGAAGAGCTGTTACAAGGGTATCGCCTTAGCCAGGCCGATAGCCGGATCGATTTTCAGGCAATCGAAGGGGAGGCGTACCGGATCGACTTGGAGGAAGTGGGCGAGCATGATTACAAACCCCGTTTCTGGAAACTCCAGCATGCAAGCCGGGAACGGCTGGCCGAGTATTTGGTGGCGTTGCCTCCCGAACCGCAAAAACGGGAAATTGTTCAACGGCTGTGTGGGTTGATCGGTAATATGCGGCCCTTTGGCGATCAGGAGATAAAAAAATACGTGCAACGAATTGTGGATGATATGCACCCGGACCACATCCATGAATGCCTGAACCGCATACGTGAATATAGCTACCGCGACAAAATCAAGGAGAAGATAACGGCCCTGGCCACAGATCACGCGGAGACTGTTTTTTATCAGTGGCTGGCGGCGGACAGAATTGAGATGCAGGCAAGCTATGCCCTGCCCGAGTCGATTGCCCCAGTGGCCGTTGCCCCGGCTATTCCGGCAAGCCTGTATTCGTCCGAGGGGCAGCTCAATTCCTGGGAGGCAAAGGTGATCAACGAGGTCGCCAATCTGGACAACATCCTGTTTTGGCACAAGATCATCGAGCGCAAGGGGTTTTGTATCAACGGCTGTATCAACCATTATCCCGATTTTCTGGTGCGCACCAAAAACGGCAAGACCCTGTTGATCGAGGCCAAGGGCGACGACCGGGACAACTCCGATTCCAGCCGTAAACTCAAACTCGGTCAGGCTTGGGCGAACAAGGCGGGCAACGATTTTCGCTACTTCATGGTGTTTGACACCAATCCCGTCGAGGGGGCCTACCGGCTCGATGCCCTGGTGCCGGTGATCGCCAACCTTTGAGCCTAGGTTTGCGGGTCGGGCGGGGTGTGCGCGGCACGCATACGGCTGATCACCCGGATCGTGCCTGAATCAATGCGTGAACTGGAGCTGCGGGAGGAGGGGGCAAAGGGGCGCACCGCCGTCAATCGGCGTGCAGGGTGACGGCAAAGCAGCTGAACAGGGCCCAAACGCGGTCGCCGATGGCCAGATCGAGCACCGCGCCGCCACTGGTGGACACCACGGCGCACAGCTCCGTGCCGTCCGCAAGGCGGAGCAGATATTCCGAGCTGACGGTTCCCCGGTTGATCCGCGCCACTTCGCCCTGAAAACAATTGTCGGCGCTGCATGCCGGCAGGTCCGTGCCGCCCTGGAGCACCACCCAGGGGGCCTTGACCTCGGCCGTGATCAGTTTGCCCGGCCGCAGACCTAACCGCTCCAGGCTTTCGAGGGTGATCAGGGTAGTCACCTGATAGCCGCCAAGGTTGACCAAAGTCACCCGCGCCTGGATATCGCCGCGTTGCACGTCGGTGATCTTGCCAAAGAAGGCATTTCTGGCGCTGGTTTTGCGGGTCGATTCCCGCTCCATGAACAGCTTGGTCACCCGTTGCAGTTCCTCGTCGGAAAACGAGACATGGGCCGTGGTCAGGTTGGGAGTTGAGTGGCCAAGCAGCTTCTGCACCGCCGGCAGGGGCATGTTGCCGCGCACCAGCTCCACCGCCCGCGCCCGGCGGATCATCTCCGGGCCGCCCAAGCGCTTGTCAAAGCCGCAGGCCTCGGCGCGCTCGTAGAATTTGCGGCGGACAAAGGCGGGGTCCACGCAAAAAAGTTTGTCCAAGGAACTGCGGAAATCCGGGTCCGCCAGGGTCTCCCTGATTTCCCGGCTCAACTGTGCGGAGATGGTGACGGAGCGTTGGCAGGGTTCCGCTCCATCGAGATCGCGGATGCACACGGTCTGTGCCTCGATGTCGGCAAACGGATCCAGGGCGAGGACCTCGCTCAGCTTGGCGCCGGTATAGCGGATGAGCAGGAACACCAGCAGGATCCGGCGGCGGGCGAGGCGGACGTCGCACCGCGGCGTCTCCTCGACCCAGCGGCGAAAGGACTGTTCCAGTTGGGCCAGCTGGACCGTGTCCAGGCAAGGCGATTGGTCGATGGGCACGGCACGCATGTCCTGCCCGGAGAGGGGTTGCTGCTTCATCTGGTTTGTTTCATGCGCTTGGTGCTGGCCGCCACGTTGCGGGAGCAGGGCGGATTGGCCAGACCGGAGCCGCGCCTGCCGCTGTCGGGGGGCTGGAGGCGAACCGTGGCCGGTGAGGAGGCCGTGGCGGTAAAAAAATGGGGATGCAAAATATCGCTCACAGATGTTCCTGATCAACCCAGTGTTGGAAGCGGTCCACCAACCGCCAAAAGTCACGGATCGCCTGTTTGCCCGCCTCGGTCAGCCAGGCCCCGCCACCCTGCCTGCCGCCGGCCTGCTTTTCCACCAGGGGCTCGGGCGCGAGCGCGTTCATGTTCTCCACCAGGTGCCAGGCATGGCTGAAACTCATCTGCATCGATTTGGCGGCGGCGGACACCGAGCCGTATTCATCGATCCGCTCAAGAAGAACGATCCGCCCCCAGGAGAGGTAGGTCTCGCCGTTGTTCTCGATCCATAGGCGGCCCTTGATCTGGACGCCGCTGCGCATTCGGCCGGCGGCCATGGCGTTTTCTTCCTGGGATTTTTTTGCTTTGGGCATGAATGATTGTGAAGGTAATGGAAAAGGTGGCCAGCCATCGTCACTGGTGTGCGCCCATAGTAGCGAGGCGACCGGAACCCCCGCAAGACCTAATACGATCGGCACATGCTTTCGTGGGAAATATTGACCATTATCATCATTTTCGTTGATCATTCTCATGAATTTTTTTTCTTGACTTTCCTTGGTTTGCCTTATAAATATCCCGCATGACTGAATGCTGGTTCAGTTTTCCGTGTAGGACCAGATCCGGCAATCCTGTCCGGAATTTACGTAGGTTGAATGTTCTCACAAGAATAAAACCAGAGAGGAAAAAATTATGAGTTCAAAATTGGTAGCGCCCCATGGCGGAAAAGGTCTTGTTTGTGCCCTGCTTGAAGGTGCCGCACGTGAAGCAGAGTTGAAGAAAGCCGCTGGATTGAAGCAGGTACAAGTCTCCGATCGCGCCAAGGGCGACCTGATCATGATGGGTATCGGCGGTTTCTCTCCGCTGAGCGGTTTCATGACCAAAGCTGACTGGAAAGGCGTTTGTGAGAATTTCCAGATGGCTGACGGCACCTTCTGGCCGGTACCGATCACCTTGGACGTTTCCGCTGCGGACGCTGCCGGCATCAACGTTGGCGACGAGATCGCTCTGGTTAACAAAGGCGAGACCTACGCAACCATGAAGGTCACCGAGAAATACGAGATGACCGAAGCCGACAAGCGTTGGGAGTGCGAGAAAGTATTCAAGGGCGAAGGCGAAGAGTCTGCTGACGATAAATTCTGGGAAGTCGCCCCCAAAGATCATCCCGGCGTTATCATGGTTCTGGCTCAGAAAGAGTTCAACCTGGCCGGTCCGGTTAAAGTACTCTCCGAGGGTGAGTATCCGAAAGAGTATCCGGGTGTATACCTGAAACCTGCCGAGACCCGCGCTATGTTTGAAGAGCGTGGATGGGCCAACGTTGCCGCTCTCCAGCTGCGTAACCCGATGCATCGTTCCCACGAGTTCCTGGCCAAGATCGCCATCGAGGTTTGTGACGGCGTTCTGATCCACAGCTTGGTCGGTAACCTGAAGCCCGGCGACATTCCTGCCGACGTGCGCGTTGAAGCCATCAAGATCCTGATCGACAACTATTTCGTCAAAGAGAACGTCATCAACGCTGGGTATCCGCTTGACATGCGTTATGCCGGTCCTCGCGAAGGCCTGCTCCACGCCACCTTCCGTCAGAACTATGGTGTCAACAACATGCTGATCGGTCGTGACCACGCTGGCGTTGGTGACTTCTACGGCCTGTTCGAGGCACAGCAGATTTTTGATCGCATCCCCTACACCGGCGATCCTTCCAAAGACCTGCTCTGCAAGCCGATGAAGATCGACTGGACCTTCTACTGCCACAAATGCGATGGTATGGCTTCTCTGCGTACCTGCCCGCATACCAAAGAGGATCGCGTCATCCTGTCCGGTACCAAACTGCGTAAGGCTCTCTCCGAGGGTCAGCCGGTTGTTGACCACTTCGGTCGCGAGGAAGTTCTGGTTCGCCTCCGCAAGTACTATGCCGGCCTGACCGAGAAGGTTGAGGTCAAGATGCAGGGTGCCGCTTCCGGCGCTGCCATGTAAGACCGTCTCAGTTCTCTGAGGCTCTGCATACGAAAGGAGATGTCGCCTTGGGCGGCATCTCCTTTTTTTATTGAAAAGAAGAGCGGGGCGCGGTACGGACGTCAAACGATTTTTCCTATGAATTGCACAGGAAGCGAGGGCGGAGTGGAAGAGACGATTCAGGTAGGACTAGGCGAGAGGAGCTATCCCATTACCGTCGGCACGGGGGTGATGGAGCGGGTCGGGCCGATGCTGCGGGCAGGCAGATTTGCCAAACGTTACGGCATCATCAGTGACGATCGGGTGGCTGCTCTCTACGGTGCGCAGGTACAGGAATCCCTGCGGCAAGCGGGCATCGATAGTGAACTGATCGTTTTTCCCCACGGCGAGGCGAGCAAGCATCTGGCGACCATCGGCACCCTGGCCAGCACGCTCGCCGAGCACGGGTTTGACCGTGGCGATGGCCTGTTGGCCCTGGGCGGGGGGGTGACCGGCGATATCACCGGATTTTTGGCCTCGATCTACATGCGCGGCATCCCGTTTGTCCAGGTGCCGACCTCCCTGTTGGCTCAGGTAGACAGTTCGGTGGGCGGGAAGACCGGTGTGGACATCCCTCAAGGAAAAAATCTGCTCGGCACCTTCTACCAGCCGCGGGCGGTGATCATCGACACCCAGGTGCTGCACACCTTACCGCAGGAAGAATTTCGTGGCGGCATGGCTGAGGTGATCAAATACGGCGTTTCGATGGATGCCGATTTTTTCCACTGGCTTGATCGGCATCATTCAGCCATTCTCGCCCTAGAACCGGAGGTAATAGTGTCGATGATCCGCCGCTGTTGCGAGATGAAGGCCTCGGTGGTGGAACAGGACGAACGGGAAGGGGGGCTGCGCCGGATCCTCAATTTTGGCCATACCATTGGTCACGCGGTGGAAGCGGCCTCCGGCTATCGGCTGATTCATGGCTATGCGGTGGCCATCGGCATGCGTGCTGTCGCCGATTTGGCGGTTCGAGCCGGCTATGCCAGCCAATCGGTTGCTGATCGGATCGAGGCGCTGCTGGCCAAATACCAGCTGCCCACCGGAATTCCGTCGGAATTCGATCGGACTACCCTGTGGAACTATCTGCACACCGATAAAAAAACCATTGGTGGGCGGGTCTTTTTTGTGCTGCCCGAGGAGATTGGCAGGGTATGCGTGACCGATCGGGTGGACAAGGACGATATTGACGCAATCCTTGGCAGTGCCTAACATAAGCGGCAACCAATGAACAGCGGCAACCGTGCCTTTGCCTGTCCTTTCACCACCACTGATAGCCATGCCGATCTACGAATTTTTTTGCGCTGATTGCAACACGGTTTTCAACTTTTTCTCCAGCCGGCCCAACCGGGACAAGCGGCCCAACTGCCCCCAGTGCGGCAGACCGGAGCTGCGGAAGATGATGTCCGCCTTTGCCACCATCGGCAAAGCCAAGGAAAACGACGAAGACAATCCCTTGGCCGGTATGGACGAGGCCAAGATGGAGCGCGCCCTGGCCGGTCTGATGCGCGAGGCCGAACAGGTCAACGAGGACGATCCGCGGCAGATGGCCAATTTGATGCGCAAGTTCGCCGATGCCACTGGCCTTGATCTGGGCGAACCGATGCACGAGGCCATTGCCCGCATGGAAGCGGGAGAAGATCCGGAGCAGATCGAACAGGAAATGGGCGATCTGATGGACGGCGAGGAACCCTTCAGTCTGGAGGCGATGAAGAAAAAGGCGCAGTCTGGAGGCCGCCGGCCACCCCGCCACGACGAACGGCTCTACGAACTGTAGAGCGAGGAAAAAGACTGATTGTGGGGCGGTGATCACACCTCGATTCGGTGCTGCTTCATTTTCTCCCACAGGTTTTTCCGGCTGATGCCCAGTGTCTCGGCGGCCCGGGTCCGATTGCCGCCGGAGTGGGCCAGGGCATGGACGATGCACTGCTTCTCGGCGCTGGCCAGGGCTTCAGCCAGCGGCATGATGGCGCCATTGGCCTTTTGCTCCGCCTTGTGCAGATCGGCGGGCAGATCCTCCACGGTGATGACCGGTCCAGGCGACAGCACGGACACCCGCTCGATGATGTTTTTTAACTCTCGAACATTGCCAGGAAAATCGTAGTTGAGCAGACAGTCCATCGCCTCTTTGGACAGCGACAGCGTCATGCCCCGCTTGTGCCCAAAACCTCGGAGGAAATGGCTGACCAGCAGCGGGATGTCCTCGATCCGTTCACGCAGGGGCGGAAGAGTCAGGGGAATGACGCTCAACCGGTAGAGCAGGTCCTGACGGAACTGTCCCGCCTCCACCTCCTTTTTCAGATCCTTGGCTGTGGCGCAGAGCAGGCGCACGTCCACCTTGATCGTCCTTGTCCCGCCCAGCCGTTCACATTCTCCCTCCTCGATCACCCGCAGCAGTTTGGCCTGAAGTCCAAGGGGCAGATCACCGATTTCATCCAACAGCAGCGTGCCGCCGTCGGCCAATTCGAATCGGCCCAGCCGTTTCGCGTGCGCTCCGGTGAAAGCGCCCTTTTCATGGCCGAAAAACTCGGATTCCAGCAATCCTTCGGGAATGGCCGCGCAATTGATGCGAATATAGGGTTTGTCCGCCCGACGGCTGGCCCGATGCAAGGCATTGGCGGCCAGCTCCTTGCCGGTGCCTGATTCGCCGTTGATCAAAACGGTCGAATCGGTCGGCCCTATTTGGTTGATGAGCTTGAGCAGGGTGCGCATCGCCGTGCTGTTGCCGATGATTTCCTGATGTTCCTGGCGGCACCTGTCCTCCAGCGAGGCGCAACGGGCGCGCACGGTCTGCATCTCGAAGATGCGGTTGATGCGGATGATCAGATCATCCATTTCAAAGGGTTTGAGAATATAGTCGGCGGCACCGTTGCGCAGGCAGGTGATGGCGTCCTCCACCGATCCGTAGGCGGTCATCATGAAGATGTCGATCAACGGCGACTGCTTGCGCGCCCATTCCAGGAGCTCCATGCCGCCCAGCCCGGGCATGCGGATGTCGGAAAGGATCAGGTGATAATGCTTCTGGTCCAACAGCGACAGGGCATCGCGCCCGTTGACGGCCGCGTCAACCTGCCATCGTTCCCTGCGCAGCCGGTCATGGAGTGAAATGCGCATGATTTCGTCATCTTCCACCAGCAGTATCTGTTTCATGCTTCCCCTTGCATGGCGTTGTCGTTTCCCTCGTTGAGGCAGTGACGGTCAATGGGCAGAGTGACGGCGAAGGTTGAGCCGCTCCCCGGTTCGCTGCGAACCTCGATCTGCCCGTTCAGGCGCTGCACCATGGCCAGAGTCACCGCCAGCCCCAAGCCCGTTCCCTCGCCCACCTCCTTGGTGGTGAAAAAAGGATCAAAAATACGGTCCTGTATCTCCCGGGCAATACCGATGCCCGTGTCCTCGATGATGAGCACCACCGATCCCGTTTCCTCACGGGTGGCCAGGAGCAGGCTGCCGCCATCGGGCATGGCCTGGATAGCGTTGAGGGCGATGTTCATCACGATCTGCTTGATGGCCTCGGTGTCGATGCAGCAGAGGGCGTTGAAGTGCAGGTCCAGATTGACCACGATGTTGCGCAGCCGGTGGCCAAGCAGTTCCAGACAGTCGAGAATGACGGTGTCGATGTCGACTTGATGGACCTGGAGGGGATCGACTCGGCCGTAGTTGAGCAGTTGGCGCATGGTCAGCTCGATCCGCTTCAATCCTTTGTGTAACAGGGGCAGGTATCGTTTCTGCACATCCAGATTTTCCGGCTCCTTCTGCATGGCGGACACGCAGTTGAGCATCCCGGCCAATGGGTTGTTGATTTCATGGGCAATGCCGGCGGTCAGCTGGCCGAGTGCCGCCAGTTTCTCGGCGCGGAAACCTTTTTCCCCAGCCGTGGCAAGGGCTTGCTGGGACGCGGTCAGGCGTTGGCAGAGGGCAATGAACGAGGCAGAAAGGCAGCCGAATTCATCGCCGGTCCCCGGCAGTTTCAAGGCTTCCACCGGTTGCTCGGGAAAGGCGGCCATGGCATGGGACAACTGGCTCACCGGCCGGCCCACCAGTCGGTTGAAAAGCAGCAGGGTCACCGCTGCGGCAACACATACCGACAACAGTCCCAGCAGGAGAATGGTTCGATTGTTTTCGTGGATGAAGGTATCGGCCCAGACGATGGGAATGGTGATTGACAGCGCCCCTCGGATCTCGCCGGGATGATAGCCGTGTTCGCCGTGGCAGGTGAGACAGGAGGATTCGGTGATCAACGGTGCCGCGTAGCGCAGGACGCGGCCGTCCCGGTCGCGGTCGATTGCCAGGTGTTCGGTTGCGCCCTCGGCAAAGCGCCGCAGGCTTTGCTGTTCAAACGGATCGGGTGCGTTGGCGGGATTGATCGGCCGCGCGCTGGTCACCCGAAACCAGGCCATGCCGCTCTTGCCGGCATATTCGGACAACTCGCGGGTGACCATGGCCGGGTTGCGTTTCACCAACACGAGGCCGGACGCCGTGGTCATCACCGGTTCGCTCAGATAGTTGTTGGGTTGGGTGGATTCGGTCTGGACCAGGAACAGTCCCTGGTGGTCCGCCACCCATTGGCGGGTGAGCAGCACCTGACGATAGAGCATGCGGGCCTGTTGTTCGGCTTGGCCAATGACCAGGCGGTTTTGCAGGTGGGAGGTGTAGAGGAGCAGAACCCCGTAGGACAGGGTCAGGATGCCGACAACGGCAAGGATGAATTTTCCCCTCAGTGTCATACCACGTCCCCGAAAACACTCTGCAAACCTGGTGCGGAACAATACCCCGCGCGTATCGTCGCAAGGTAACACAGTTGCCCTATGATTGCTACCTCATGGTAACAGTTGAAACTGGCTTTCCTTGTAACCTATTAAAAAGACAACATCTCTTGTTTGGAATAGTTGTTGCTTTGTTTTTTACACGTTCTGTTCTGTCAGATTTCCAGAGGAAGCAAAACCGTCAGGAGGAGAAACGTGAAACACAATGCCCACCGACTGTTTCGGAGCCTGGTCGCGTTGCTGCTGGCAACCGGCTGGGCCGCCCCGATCCTGGCCGCCCAATCCGCCGGCGGCCATCCACCGCTTTCCGAGCAGGACCAGTACATTGCCTGCGATCAGTGCCATGCGGAAACCACCCCGGAGCTCCACAAGGAGTGGTTTGACTCGCGCCATGGAGTGGCCATGGTCAAGTGCTATCAGTGTCACGGCACCTTTGAAACCTTTCGGGTCACGCCCCAACCCCAGGACTGCGCGGCCTGCCACGAGAACATGATGCATAAATGTCCGCAGGACAAACCCTGCTGGCAGTGCCATGTTCCGCATTCCTTCAACAAGAAATAGAACCGACCGGTGGACGGCCCGGCGGGGAAGAGCCGGCCGACACATCAACTGATGGAATGGGTAACCATATTGAGGAGAGGGTGATGATGGCTCAAACACGACGTGATTTTATCAAGAAGACAGCGGCACTTTCGGCTGCGTCCCTTGTGGGCATGCAGTTGCCTGTGGATGTGAACACCATGGCACGGGCGGCGGAAGACGAGGCCTGGCACCGGGGCACCTGCCGTTTGTGCGGTGTTGGCTGCCGGGTGGAACTCGGGGTGAAAAACGGCGTGCCCTTTGCCTTGCGCGGGGTGGCCGATGCGCGCACCAATTACGGCTATCTGTGCATGAAGGGCATGCATTTCTGGAAATGCATGGGCCACAAGGATCGTCTGACCAAGCCGCTCTACCGCGAACGGAAGGCCGATCCCTTCAAGGAGATCAGCTGGGACAAGGCTCTGGATATCGCCGCCGAGCGGTTTAGCTCCGCGGTCAAGGCCCATGGCGGCAATGCGGTGGCCTATTACGGTTCCGGCCAGTGTCTGACCGAAGAAACCTACCTGTTCCAGAAGATCATGCGCGGCGGGCTCAAGACCAACAACGTCGAGGGCAATCCCCGCTTGTGCATGGCCAGCGCGGTGGGTGGCTACATGACCTCCTTTGGCGCCGACGAGCCCATCGGTGGCTATGCGGATCTGGAAAAGGCGCACTGCTTTTTCATTATCGGCTCCAACACCGCCGAGGCCCATCCGGTGCTGTTCCGCCGGATCATGCGGCGCAAGCTCGACAATCCCGAGGTCAAGGTCATCAACGCCGACCCCCGGGTGTCGCAGACCTCGCGCATTGCCGACAAGCACCTCCAGTTCAAGCCGGGCACCGATCTCTCCCTGCTCAACGCCATGGCCAAGGTGATCATCGACGAGAAACTCCATGACCAGCAGTTCCTCGGCAACTATGCGGTGTTCAAACAAGGCAAGGAAGCGAAGGCGGCCAGCTTCGACGAATTCGCTCAGTTTGTCGCCCCCTATACGCCCGAGGCCGCGGCCAAGACCTGCGGCGGCACCATCACCGCCGACGATATCCGTCAGGTGGCCCGCTGGTTCGCTACCTCCAAGGGCACGGTCAGCCTGTGGTGCATGGGCATCAACCAGCGCAAGCAGGGCGTGTGGGCCAACAACCTGATCCACAACCTGCACATCCTCACCGGCCAGTTGATGAAGGAGGGAGCCGATTCCCTGTCACTCACCGGCCAGCCCAATGCCTGCGGCGGCGTGCGCGAGGCCGGAGGATTGTGTCATATCCTCCCCGGTCATCGGCCGGTGGAAAAAGAGAAGATGCGCAACCAGGTGGAAGAGGCTTGGGGCATTCCCCTGGGCCGCATCCCGGCAGAGCCGGGGCTGCACACCATGGATCTGTTCACCGCCGTCAACAAGGGCACGGTCAAGGCGGTATGGATCAACTGCACCAGTCCGGCCCAGAGCCTGCCCAACTGCGACCTGTACAACAAGGGATTGGCGAGCGACGACTGCTTCATCGTCTGCACCGACATTTTTAAAACCCGCACCACCGAGTACGCCAACCTGATTCTGCCGACCGCCTTCCACTTCGAGAAGACCGGGGTCTACGGCTGCACCGAACGGCGCTCGCAACTGACCCGCAAGGCGATCAAGGCGCCGGGCGAGGCCAAGCCCGAGGTGTGGATCGCCCGCGAGTGGGCCAAACGCTTGGCCACCAAGCTTAACGATCCGGTCATCGCCCAGTGCGTCAAACCTTTTGACGGTCTGGAGGAGGATTTCGCCCTGCCGCAGGCCATCTGGGACGAGTATACCCAGAAACTGACCAAGGGCCGCGACAACGACCTGCGCGGCGCCAGCTACGCGGTGCTGGGCCGCATGGCCGACGGCGTCCAATGGCCGGCGCCCACCGAGGAGTTCGCCCTCAAAGGCGGCACGGTCAAGAAGTTCGTCAAGGGGTTGGACCCCATGGCCGACAGCGAATCGAAAAACGATCTGCCCTATCAGTTCTACGGTCCGGCCCACGAGGACCGCAAACTGTGGATCTGGCTGCGGCCCCAGGCCGAGCCCTCGGAGGTGCCGGACGCGGACTATCCCTTCTATCTGTCCACCGGCCGGATCATCGACCACTGGCACACCATGTCCATGACCGGCCGCATTCCCGAACTGCTGCGGGCCAACCCCTATGCCTATGTGGAGATCAACCCCAAGGACGCGGCAAAACTGGGCATCAAGCCCGGAGACATGGTCGAGGTCAGGTCACGGCGCGGGGTCAACCTGCTGCCGGCCAAGGTCTACGAAGGGCCGATCGAGGGCATGGTGTTTGTCTATTGGCACGACCAGGAGCAGACCAGGATGATCAATAAAGTGACCAAGGACGATTACGACCCGGCCTCCAAGGAGCCGGAGTTCAAGATCTGCGCGGTTCAGATCCAGCGCGTTTCCGGGCCGCGGCCACTCACCCCGTTTTTGGTTTGATCGGTGCGGACGGGAAGAAGCTTTTTTCTTCCCGTCACGTTATCCTCTGAAAAGACGAGTCATTTTGTCATGGAGACCTTCCGATGCCCATCGGTGGAGCAGTGATCGCGATTCGGCCAGCCGATATGGAGACGGCCACAACTCAGTTGCTTGCCCTGGCCGGGGTGGAAATCCACGGCGCGGATCAACGCGGCAACATTGTCGCGGTTCTGGAGACCCAAACCTGCGACGAGATGGAGCGGCTGCTCACGGCAATCAATGAGTGCCCCCTGGTTCTCCATGCCGGCCTGACCTACCTCAACATGGAAGACCAACTGGCGGACACGGTCAATACGCGGACGCGACCAACCGGGGAAGATGGAGCCGGAGTGTGAAGCGCCGCCACCTCCTCAAACTGCTCGGCCGCCTGGTGACCGCCTCGGCTGTTCTCGGGGTGCGCGAGGGCCATGCCAGCCTGTTCCGGTCGCCGGTGACCACCAACCGCCTGCGGCCGCCCGGCGCGGTGCCGGAGGAACGTTTTGCCGGCCAATGTATTCGCTGCGGCCGCTGCGTGGAAAGCTGCCCCTACCGCTGCATCACCATGCTCGATATCCGCGCCGGCATCCACGCGGGCACGCCGTTGATCGCGGTGGAACTGAAACCTTGCGCCCTGTGCATGAAGTGCGTGCTTGTCTGTCCCACCGGCAGCCTGCGCAGGGTTGCGCAAGAAGCCACCCGCATGGGCACGGCGGTGATCAACCGGTTTACCTGCGCCGCCTGGAGCGGAGTGGCCTTGTGTCGGACCTGCTACGATGTCTGTCCGTTCAAGGAGCGGGCCATCGTTCTCAGAAAGCTGATGCCCGAAGTGATCGAGGACGCCTGCACCGGCTGCGGCCTTTGTACCCATGCCTGCCCAATCGTCACCGACAAGGGGCTCAAGGCGGTCAACATTGAACCGTTGGCGAGAGTCCTTCCGACATGAATGCCCGCCGTCAGATTCAGCCGTTGGCCATCGCCGCCCGGGTCCGTTACGACACGTGGCGCCGTCTGTTGTTGGCCGTTGCCTTTCTTCTTTTGTTGATCAACCCGGCGCTCAACTATTTTTTGGGGATCACCTTTGTCCAAGGCTGGTTCCAATCGCTGGGCATCGGCGAACTCCGCCTGATTTCGCCGCTCGAAGGGATGGAAAGCCTGCTGGTCACGAGACAGTTCTCGTTCTCGACCCTCATCGGCATGCTGATCCCCTTGTTGCTCGCCGTCTTGCTTGGCCGAGTTTTTTGTTCCTGGATCTGCCCGATCAGTTTCTTGGCCGAGACGGTGGCTGTTGTCAGGCAGCGGATCGCCCGGGAAAAAAATCTTCGCGACCGGCTGGTGCTGGCTCGGCGGGTTCTGTGGTTCACCTTGATCGCCGAGCTGCTTCTCTCCCTCGTCCTCGGCGCGCCGTTATTTGTTTTCCTCTCGCCACCCGGTCTGGTGGGAAGGGAATTGATGATGGCCGTCTACTTCCGCAATCTGGCCTGGGAAGGTGTCCTGATCATCGTTATTGTACTGCTGGAGTTGCTGACCCGTCGTTTCTCCTGCCGCTATTTCTGTCCACTGGGCGGACTGCTGGCCCTAGTCGGCATGGTCAGGCGATTGGTGATCCGGCGTCATGCCGAGAGCTGTACCGGCTGCGGCCGTTGTGATCGCGCCTGTCCCCTCGGGCTTGCGCCGAGTAGGGATGAATCGCTCTCCGCCTACTGCTGGAATTGCGGCATGTGTGTCGACAGCTGCGACCACGGCGCCTTGGCGTTTTGCTGGCGGGGAGGACCCGTCGCCACGGGGCAGGGGAGAGGGGATGCGCCCCCACCAAGCGCCATGATCGGCGTGATTGAGAAAAAATAATCAATGAATCCGTTGCGAAAGACCTGGCGGCACCGGCCACTTCGCCAAGGTATTCGTTGACTATCCCCCCGTGATTTGTCATAACATCTCCGTCGAGAGTGGTACAGCGTCTTGTTCAATAACCGAGGAGGAGAGGATGAAAAAACGAAATGGTGCCCTGCGGATGCTCCGCTGCGGCTGGTTGTGCGTGTTGAGTTTGGTACTGATGACCTCGCTGGCCCAGGCGGCGGCTATCAAAATCGGTGCCATTTTGGCCGAAACCGGTCCGGCGGCCTTTTTGGGCGGCCCGGAAGTCCGATCGCTGCGCATGCTGGTCGAGGAGCTCAACGCCAAGGGAGGGATCAACGGCAAGACCATCGAGTTGATCGTCAAGGACTCCGCCGGCAGCCCGGAGAAGGCGGTCTCCTTTGCCAAGCAGTTGATCGAGGAGGAAAAGGTGTTCGCCATCATCGGCCCCTCGACCAGTGGCGAGAGTCTCAGCATCAAGAAGATCGCCGAGGACGGCAAAACCATTCTGATTTCCTGTTCGGCGGCGGAACTGATCGTCAATCCGGTGGCGCCGCATGTGTTCAAGACCGCGCCCAGCGACAGCTATGCGGCCCAGCAGATTTTCATGACCATGCAGAAGAAGGGGATCAAAAAGATAGCGGTCCTGGCCGGCAACGACGGGTTTGGCAAAGCGGGCAAGGAACAGTTGGCGAAGAATGCCCAGGCATTCGGTATCACCATTGTCGCCGAGGAAGTGTATGACAAGAGCGCCACTGACCTGATGGCCATTGTCGCCAAGCTGAAGGCCAATGCCGAGATCGAGGCGGTGGTTAACTGGTCGATCGTGCCGGCTCAGTCCATTCTAGCCAAGAATATCCGTCAAGCCACATGGGATGTGCCCCTCTACCAGAGCCACGGATTTGCCAACATCAAATACGCCGAGACAGCGGGTGTGGCCGCCGAAGGCATCATCTTTCCCGCCAGCCGCCTTCTGGTTGCCGAAGCGTTGCCCGCCGGACCGCAGCGGGACTTTCTGCTGAAATACAAGAATTCCTATGAATCCAAGTTCAACGAGAAGGTATCCACCTTTGGCGGCCATACCTACGACGCCATGACCATTCTCGCCAAGGCCATCGAGGTCGGCGGCGAGGATCGGGAAAAGGTGCGCGCCGCCATTGAAAATATCAAAGGATTGATCGGCACCGCCGGCACCTTCAATTTCTCGCCCACCGATCATGGCGGATTGGGGCTGGATGCCTTTGCCATGCTCACGGTCAAAAACGGCCAGTTCGTCCTGCTGGAACAGTAATCGGCCTTGTCAGCGGGGATGCTCTCCCGCCGGACAGTGAATGAGGGGAAGGGAGCCAGCTGGTTCCCTTCCCCTTTTTGCGGTGCGCTCCCCTGGACCGTTGCCAGCGGAAAAGAATGGCCTGTCCGTCTTGCCGTGAGCACGGCTTCATGGTATAGGAGGCGCAATTTCGCACCAACCGCCTGCACAATGCTGCCGGCAAGCGCCTCTGTTCAATTCGTCCATTCTGTCTAACAAGGAGAACAACGCACCATGGAACGTACATTTGCCATCATCAAGCCCAACGCCTTCCTTGCCGGCAATGCCGGGAAAATCATTGCCCGCATCTATGCCGAGGGGTTCAAGATTGTTGGCATGAAAAAGCTCTATTTGAGCAAACGCGAGGCCGAAGGATTCTATTACGTGCACAAGGACCGGCCCTTTTTCGGCGAACTGACCGATTTCATGTCCAGCGGACCCTGCATCGTCATGGTGCTGGAGGCGGAAGGGGCGATCAAGAAATGGCGTGATCTGATGGGCGCCACCAATCCGGCCAATGCCGCCGAAGGCACCCTGCGCCGTGAATTCGGCGATTCCCTGGAAGCCAACGCCACCCATGGATCCGATGCCCCGGAAACCGCGGCCTTTGAGATCGGCTATTTCTTTTCCGGCCTGGAACTGCTGATGTGATTGCCTCCGGGTTTTCATTTTGCCAACCACAAAAAAAGGCGGCCCCGAGGGACCGCCTTTTTTTGTGTCATTTCGATGAGATCACAACTTAAGAGGTGAATTACTTCCCTCCTTCCAGCAACTGTCCCTGCATTTCAATCAGTTGTTCCAGCAGGCTGTTAGTCAACTCGGCTTTCTGCTGCATCATTTGCTGGCACATGGCCATGTGTCCCATGTCCATGCCGCCGTGCGGCATAGCCGAACCGGCGTGCCCCTGCTTGTCGCCATGTCCCTGACCGTGTTGCATGTTTTGCATCATGGGACACTTGCCTGATTGCATCATCGCCCCGCAACCGAGACCATTGAGCATGTTCAAGGCTTTGGTCATTGAGGTTAGGTGCGCCTGCATCAATTGTTTGCGCTCCTGCACATCGGTAGTGGCCTTGATGGCCGTCATCTCGGTGCGCAGTGTGGCGACATGAGCCATGATCGCCTCATGTTGTTTGTGCATGGCGGCCATGTCATGACCGGCTGGCGGTTGTGCCGCTTCTCCAGCCTTGTCCGCGGCATGGCCGCTATGGTCGGCAGGTGGCGCGGGGGAAGCGGTGTTGTGTGTGCCGTGATCCATGGCCGCAGGGGGCGGCGGCACGGTCGGTTGCTCTTCCGCAAACGCCGATGAACCGCCGGCGAGAACAAGGAAAAGGGCCGCGACAACAGGAAAAAGGTGACGACGAAACATGGGAAATCTCCTGGATGGTTGGTGCGCATATCCTGCGCAACACAGTTGTTTGAGGTACTTACAGGATAAACCCCAATCCGGGATCGTCAAGGAGAAAAATACCACATGGTGGTTGTTGGTAAAATGTATCTTATTGTGGTATTCACCTTTTTCCTTGATGATAGATTTGCTCCCGGTGAACAGCGATGGCGGCGTCGGCCAGATAGTCGTCGAAGTTGGTCATCCTGTCGATCACACCCTTGGGCCCGATTTCGATAATCCGGTTGGCCACGGTGGCCACGCATTCGTGGTCGTGGGAAGCAAACAGGATCACCTCGGGATAAGCAATCAGGCCGTTGTTGAGCGAGGTAATCGATTCCAGGTCCAGATGGTTGGTCGGCTCGTCGAGGAGCAGCACGTTGGCGCCGCTCAGCATCATCCGTGCCAGCAGGCAGCGCACCCGCTCGCCGCCGGAGAGCACGGAGGTCTTCTTGAGCACTTCGTCGCCGGAAAAAAGCATCCGGCCGAGAAAGCCGCGCGAATAGCTTTCGCCCTCGCTGGCGGGAATGAACTGGCCAAACCATTCCAGCAAATTCATGGAGCTGGTGAAAAAGGCGCTGTTCTCCTTGGGGAAATAGGACGGAGTGATGGTCTGGCCCCAGCGGAAACTGCCCGAATCAGGCTCCAGCTCCCCCATCAGAATCTGGAACAGGGTGGTCTTGGCCAAGCCGTAGGTACCGACAAAAGCGATCTTTTCCCCCTTGCCAACGGAAAAACTGAGATTGTCCAAGACCTTAACCCCGTCGATCGTCTTGCTCAAGCCATCGACTTCCAGGATGACGTTGCCGCAGGGCCGATCCGGCTTGAAGGCAATCCATGGGTATTTGCGCGAGGAAACGGGCATTTCCTCGATGGTGATCTTATCCAGCAGTTTCTTGCGCGAGGTGGCCTGCTTGGCCTTTGAGGCGTTGGAGGAGAATCGTTGGATGAATTCCTTGAGTTCCGCCACTTTGGCGGCGGCTTTCTTGTTTTCCTGCTGCTTCTGGGCAAGAGCCAGCTGGCTGGCCTGGTACCAGAAATCGTAATTGCCCACATAGACCCGGATCTGGCCAAAATCGATATCCGCCATGTGGGTGCAGACCTGATTGAGGAAATGGCGGTCATGGGAAACGATGATCACCGTGTTGGGAAAGCGAATGAGAAACTCTTCCAGCCAGGCGATGGACTGGACGTCCAGGTTGTTGGTCGGCTCGTCCAGCAGCAGGATGTCCGGGTTGCCGAACAGGGCCTGGGCCAAGAGCACCCGCACTTTGTCGCCACCGTCCAAATCCTTCATCTTCAGGCCGGTCATTTCCTCGGGAATACCCAGGCCGCTGAGCAGCACATGGGCCTCGGATTCGGCTTCGTAACCGTTCATCTCGCCGAATTCGACCTCAAGATCGCCGCAGCGCATGCCATCCTCCTCGGACAGCTCGGGCAAGGCGTAGAGCCGCTCTCGCTCCATTTTCACCTCGTAGAGCCTGCGATGTCCCATGATCACCGTGTCCAGCACCGTGTGCTCGTCATAGGCGAACTGATCCTGCTGAAGGACGGCGATCCGTTCCTTGGGATCGATCGATACCTCGCCCTTGTCCGCTTCCTTCTGGCCGGCGAGTATCTTGAGAAAGGTCGATTTTCCCGCGCCGTTGGCTCCGATCAGGCCATAGCAGTTGCCGTGGGTGAATTTGATGTTGACGTCTTTGAAAATGACGCGCTTGCCATAGGAAAGCGCGATGTTGGTCGCTTGCAGCATAAAAGGACTTCCTGTGAAAAAAAAGAGTGCCACGGTATTCATCGTGACAGGGACGGGATATTCCGGGGAACACCGCACGCTTTTGCGCGGCGTTGTTGAAAGAGCGGCGAACCTACCCTGAAATGGCTAAAAAATGAAGCAAAAAAAGAGAAATCCGTTTTTTTGCCCATTCCCGCGCCGGAGCTGGCCGCCGCCACTGAACGGGCAAGTGGTGCAGGCAGCCCGCAAACGGCAGGTCAAGCACAAGCGGTTGGAAGGCATTGGCAGGTACCCCGGAATGTGCTAGGCTCTGCGCCGTTTCACGAGAGATCACCCCAACAACATCATCCCGAGACCATCCCCATGACCACCGCCTTGAAATACCTCACCTTTGCCCTCATGGCCTGCTGCGCCTTGGCCCCAGCCGCAAGCGGAGCGAAAAAACTGAAAACATACGGGAATCAGGAATTCGGCTTCAGCTGCAACTATCCGGCTTCCTGGGCGATTGGGCCCTCTTCCGTGCCCAATGTCCGGGTCAAGGTGGCGGCTCCGGCCAAGGGCCCGAACGCGGAATGCACGGTCATCGTCAAACGTTACCCCAACGCGGCAAACGCCCAGCAAAGCGACATCGATCAAATTTTCATCGAGCCGCCAACACCAGCGGAGCTTGAGGAAGTCTTGGGCCAGGGGGGCGGGGTCGTCAAGGTGGTCAAGGCCAGCGCGGGTAAGCTTGATGTCCGCCCGGCACATCTGGCGCGATTCCAATACCGGACAAGCGGCAATACCTACATCTCGGGTCAGGTGGTCATGACCGCCACTCCTGGCTTGACCTGGTCGGTTTCCTGCGGTGGTCAAGGACCTGATCCGGCAACGGCTGAAAAGAATTTTCAGCATTGGGAGAGCACAATCAACGACTTCCTCGCATCGTTTCGGTTCAAATGATGCAGAGGCAGCACTCTGCCTGTGAAAGTGGCCACTTGGCTCCTCGTTATCAACAATTTCTTGTGAAAGTACGGCTACCGCGGAGAAAGCGGATTGATCGGTCCGCCGGGTCGCAGGGCGGCAGGCTCGCATCCGGCGGTCTGTTTCGTCAGGAGAAGGGTGATGGCGCCCGCTGTCAATAGCAGCAGGCCGATCAGGCAGGCAACGCCTGGCCAGCCCATGTGAGTCCAGCAAAACCCGCCCGCGGTTCCGGAAACGCTCGCTCCCAGATAGTAAAAAAACAGATAGAGCGACGAGGCTTGGGCCTTGGCCGTCTTCGCCTGCCTGCCGACCCATGTCGAGGCAGCCGTGTGGGTCACGAAAAAACCGCAGGTGAACACGGCAATCCCCACGATGACCAGGAGAAGAACGCCCGTCAGGGTCATGCTCAGACCGGCGGCCATGACGGCCAGTCCGACGCGGAGGGTTGCGCCGCGACCGATGCGGTTGACCATCTTGCCGGTCAGGGACGAGCAGCCGGCGCCAAAGAGATAGGAAAGAAAAATAAAACTCACCAGGGTCTGGGTGAGGCCGAATTCGGCTCCGGTCAACCTGAATGTTATGTAGTTGAACAAGGTGACAAAACTGCCCATGACCATGAAGGAGATAGCGTACAGGCAGCGGAGGGTCGGGTCGAGGAGCTGTTGGTACAGCGAGGTGAAGAGATAGCGTGTTTCGAAGGGGCGCCGGCGGAAATGGGTTGAGGGGGGGAGGCTGTAAGCAAAATACAGGCTCAGTCCAAGGCAAAGGATCCCGACCAGGCCCAAGGCGATCTGCCAGGAGAAGAAGTCGGTGATGGTGGCGGTGAATATGCGTCCGGACATGCCACCAATCGCATTGCCGGCAATGTACAGGCCCATGGCGGTGCCGATGGTGGCTGGTTCGATTTCCTCGCTCAGGTAGGCCATGGCCACCGGAGGCAGACCGGCCAGCACGATTCCCTGGACGAATCGAAGCGTGACCAGCGAGACCAGGGAGTGGCTGAATGCGCTGCACAGGGCCAGCAGCGAGGTCATGACCAGGGAAAAGATCATCACCGGCCGGCGGCCGAGCGTTTCGGAAATGGTTCCGGCGATCAGCATGGCGGCCGCCAGGGTTAGGGTGGCCGCCGACAGCGGCAGGCTGGCCAGGGCAGGGGGAATGTCAAATACGCGGGCAAATTCCGGCAAGAGCGGTTGGACATCGTACAGGGTGATGAAGGTGACGAATCCGGCGGCAAACAGGGCCAGGTTCGCCTGGCGGAAGGCAGGGCTGCCGCTTTGCATGCGGTTGTTGTTCATTGTGGTGTTGGTCGACTGTTTTTGAATGACGGCGAGCTTGTCCATGCACGTGGCAACACCGGGATGCAAAAGGTTTCCGGAAGGAGCGGACCCGCCAATACGCTGGTGTGCATGCACCTATGATTGGGGTGACAATACCAATGAACTTTTTATAAATAAAATATATAATTATTATTGTATTGATAAATAAAAAGTATGGAAAAGGGCTGTGGACCTACGTCAACTGAAATTCTTCGTCGAAATCGCCCGTCACGGCAACTTCACCAAGGCAGCGGAAACCCTCAACATCGCCCAGCCCGCCCTCAGCATCGCGATTCAGAAGTTGGAGGAAGAACTCGAACTGGTGCTGTTCAACCGGCAGAAACGGAAGGTGGCGCTTACCGCCGAGGGAGAGGTGTTGCTCACCCATGCGGAACGCATTCTCGATGACCTGCGGGCGGCGGACATGGAAATGGCCGATTTGAAGGGACTGGGCATGGGAGAAGTCCGCCTGGGCATCACCCCGATGATCAGCACCTATTTTTTCCCGGCCATTATCCATGATTTCACCCGGCAATATCCCAGATTGCACATTTCCGTCTCGGGCGAGGGGGCGGGCAGCATCCAGAAAATGATCAGCCAGGGCGAACTGGACATGGGCGTCATTGCCGGCGGCCTGATTCCGGAGAACTTGGAGGTGCGCCATATCCTGCGTGAAGAGGTCATGGTCTGTGTCCCGGCGGACCACGCCTTCACCCGGCGCCGCGCGGTGCGCTACGCGGATTTCGCCGGCGAGCCGTTGATCATGTTCAAGGAGGGGTATTACCAGCGGGAGATGCTCCTGGAAATCTTCAAGGAATTGCCGGGTGCGCAGCCGAACATCGTGTTTGAAACCAATCTCTTTTCCCTGGTCAAGTCCTTGGTTAAACGCGGGTTGGGCATCTCCACCCTGCTCCGGATGGTGGCGGAGGACGATCGGGATTTGTGTGCGGTGTCGTTCGATCCGCCGCTGCATCTCGACCTCATGCTTGCCTGGAAAAAAGGCGCCTATTTATCCCATGCCAATCAGGCGTTCGTCGATTTTCTGATGGAACAGATCCGGGGCTACGACAGAAATCGCCTGGCCGTCCGTTGAAGCAGGAGGCAAACCGCTCGGGCGGATCGCGTGTTGCGGTCCAACCACTGCATGTATTGGACAACATCGAGCTCAACGGGGCGAAAGGTTCCTGCATATCCGGCCGGCCGGTCCCGGGCGGTGTTTCCGCCAAGGACCGGCCGGCTCTTGCGTTCTTTTGAGGGCATGAACCGGATTGAGAACAAGGGGTATTGGCAGGGGCAACCACGCGGCGCTTCAATCACAAGGCGCAGGTACGCCTCTCCTGAAATCGATTCGGTCAGGTTCCTGGGGTGGAGAACGCCTCGAACAGGTAGGCGGTTCCCACCATATTGGTCGCCTGAGCGCAAGCGTCGAGGACATCGCTGTCACTCCACCCCAGGTTGCGGAGGGCCGCCACCTCCTCCTGGGTGATTTTCTGCTTATCAAGCACACGGGAGACTGTCGTGAACAAGGCGTTCTCCGCTTCGTTGAAGGCTTCCACGGGCTTGCCCGCGACCAAATCCGCCAAATCCTGTTCCGACAATCCGGTTTTGTTGAGCCACATGCGGTTCAACATCGTGCAGTGATCGAAGCAAACTTTCTGGGCCGCCAGCAAGCGGATGGCCGCAAGCATGGGAAACGACAGCGCCTGATGCTTCATGAAATATTTTATTTGGGTGAAGAAAACTTCAAGTAATCCCGGACTGGCGCTCATCAACTGCAAGGGAGCGGGAACCGGGCTGCGTTTTTGGGTGAAATGCTGGTACACGTCCGCGGCGACCCCGGCCGCTTTTTCTGGTGTTTGATATGCAAGCGTGAACATAATCTCTCCTCCGTGTTTTATAGTAGACTGGTCGTCTATTAACCGTGCGCGCTGAATGCGGCACGATTGCCTCGTCGAGCTTACCGCAACAACACTGAAAAAATCATAGAGTGAAAGTTTTCCAGAGGTTCTGGCCCGGCGACAGCTTTCATGCGGATCAGAGCCCCTTGCCAGGCCGATATGATGAATCGAGCCGTGGCATCGGGATCGAGGTGGCTCGGGATAAGCTGTTGTTCATGAGCCAACTCGAGTTGACCGCGCACAAAGGCGATCAGGCGTTCCAGCGAATCATGCAATTTCTCGCGAAAGGCCGGGTGAATGTCGCCCATTTCCTGGATGAGATTGCCAATGGGGCATCCCTTGATGTAGCCGCTGGCGGCAAAGTGGTCGTGAAACCAGAGAAAGAACCGTTGCAGCCGATCAACAGGAGAAAGGCTGTCGTCTTTGATGACCGGCCGCAACTGCTCGGCAAATTGCTCGCGGTAGTGGTCAATGAGGGCCAGGCCGAAATCATCCTTGCTTTTGAAATAAAAATAAAAGGAACCCTTGGGAACGCCGGCGGAGTGTAAAATTTCCTGCAAGCCCGTAGCGTTGAATCCCTTGTGATGAATGATCTCTCCGCCGCAGGCGAGAATGTGCTCTTTCGTCTTCGAAAACATGACTCGATATTAGACCGGTCGTCTACTATCTGTCAAGTATTTTACCTTTGGTCGATACAACCCGACGGTCTTCTCGCCGTGCGTGCCCCTCTTGCGCACCGCCGACACCTGCTGTCGTCGGCCACGTTGTGGCTTTCGCGAGTTTCTGGACGCTCATGAAGGACCCATGCGGTTGCATTGCGTGTGCATCTGTTGCCGTGGTAGACGGCACATTGCCCCCTATCCGCATGCCGATGGACGTTGCACACTATTTCCTTGACATTTCCTGGACGATGGTTTCTATCCTCCTACAGTTCAGGTGTTCGCGAGAACGCAAGAGGGAACCCCGCGCGAATCGGGGACGGGCCCGCCGCTGTGACCGAGGACGAACGCTGCACCATGTCACTGACCAAGAGGTTGGGAAGACGCAGCCAGTAGGATGATCCGGGAGTCAGAAGACCTGCCTGAATGGTTGTTTGGAGACGACTGCGTGGACGGCGTCGTACCCGGTTTGCATTATTTCTGCGGATAAACAGGGCTATCCCGGATCGAAATCTTGTATTCGATCCGGGATTTTTTTTGTGCGATGCCCAGGAACCGCGGGCCGTGGCCATCCATGCAGAGGACTCCGTCACTCAACTGTGCGAGGAGCCACCATGCAGACCCGTCATCAGGTTACATTCCCATCCGCTATCGGCCGCCATCGGAGTGGCGCGCCAATGGATGATGCCTTCCGTGCCGCTCCATCGACGACTCCCCCCTTCGCTTTGCCTCCCGGCCCATCGATCAGCACCATGGACTTGCCCTCTACGGGGACGAGCCATGTTGAACGTTGTTTGCATCTGTTGCCAATTCGCCGGTCTCTGCTTTCCCACCGACCTCCTCGCCCCGTCGGTGTGCCGCAAATCCCCGCATGCGTTTTGTTGATATTTTACGCCGTTTTTCCGCCACGAGCGCGAGGACGAAGCTCTTTCTCCCGTATCGATGCGGCCATGCGCGCGTTGGATCACATACGAACCCTTTACAGGAGGTGACAATGAAATCGAGGAAAAGCATGAACCCGTCCCACGTGTTGGCGGCCCTGGCCCTGTTGCCGTGGACCACTGACCCGGTACTGGCCAACGAGCAGGAGGTCACGATGTCCGAGGAACTGCAGATCACCCACGAGGCGGAAGATATCGTGGTCACGGCCGCGCGGACGGAAACCCTGCTCAAGGAAGCCACCAAAAGCATCGACATCGTCGACAGCGAGGATCGGGAGGAACTCCAGCAATATTTTCTGCCCGAATTGCTGGACAATGAACCCGGTGTCTTTCTCCGCAGTCTCGGCGGCGTGGGGCAATGGTCGAACATCAGCATCCGTGGCGCCGGGTCGCAGCATACCCAATACCAGTACAACGGCATGCCCCTGCGTGACGCCGCCGACACCCAAAGCACTCTGCAGTATTTCATCGAGGATATGTACAGCGGGGCCAGCCTCGACCGGGTGGAGATCCTCAAGGGAACCAACAGCACCCTCTACGGCTCCCAGGCCATGGGCGGGGTGATCAACATCATTCCCAAGAAGTGGCAATCCGGACCAACGGCGGAGTGGCGCAACGAGTTTGGACCCAACAACACCGCGATCACCAACGCCCGGGCGGCCTATGGACAAGAAAAATTCTATGTCGATGTCAACCCGCTGTACGTCACCACCGATGGAGCAAACAACGATGGCCCCCACGGCTACTGGTACGACAACACCGGCGCCACCTTTGGCGCGGGCGTCAAACCGACCGACAGAACCGCGCTGGAATTCAGCGCCCTGTTCACGGATTCCGACGTGGCCCTTGGCAGTTCACCTTCGCTGGGTGCCGATGGCAGCCTGGTCAAGAACCAGGCCTATGCGGACCAGCATCGCGAAGGGCAATTCTATCAATTGGGACTGAATTGGACGCAGGCGATCTCCTCGCTGTGGGATTACTCGCTCAAGGGGTCTCAAGGCACCACCGAGCGTCATTACTTCTGGTCTGCCACCAACGGCGATCAATCCAAGTATGAGGGGGAAACCAGTTATTTGGAACTGCAACACAATCTGCATGTGAATCAGTGGCTGACCTTCAACCTGGGCGCCGATTACGAGCAATCGGAGTACGACGGCCAGGAGCCTAAAAACCCATATGCCGGCGACTACACTCCGGTCCGTTTCGAAGAGTCATGGGGCAGCAAGGATGCCTTTGGCCAGGCCCAGTTGGCCCTGCTGGACCGTAGCCTGTTCCTCAACCTGGGCGGCCGCTACAACGATCATGAAGCATTCGACGGTGAGGCGGTGTGGGAAACCTCGGCCGCCTATTTGTTCAAGAATACCGGAACCAAGGTGCATGCCCATGTGGGCACTGGTTATCGCACCCCCGGATTATACGAAATTTATGGTGGCTATCTGTATAACGGCAACCTGGTCACCGTCGGCAACCCGGACCTGCAGCCGGAAAAAAGCACAAGCTACGAGATGGGCGTCGACCAAAGCCTGGCAGGCGGCAAGGTGCAGGTCGGCGTGACCTATTTTGAAACTCGGTTCGATGACATGATCATTTTCGACAATACAGCCATGCGCTACGAAAACGCCAAGGAGGGAGAGAGTTCGGGCGTTGAAACCTCTATCCGGTTGCATCCCTGGAAGCTGGTCCGCTTTGATCTGGCCTACACCTACATCGACTCCCGCTCCAAGGCCGACCAAGATGCCGATTGGAGCCGCAATACGTATCTGCCCAGGAACAAGGTCGATTTCATCGTCACTTTCTATCCCATGGACAAGCTGACCATGGCCGTGGACGTCAACTGGCAGGATGAAAAGATCGTCCCACTGTATGACGCCGGCTGGAACAGTGTCCGATGGGAGGAGGACGGCGTGACCACCGTCAATCTGTCCACCACCTACAAGGCCCTGCAAAACATGGAACTATTCGCCCGGGTCGACAACCTGTTCGACAAGGCGTACACGGAATCCGGGTACTGCATGCCGGGAATTTCCGTGTATGGCGGCTTGAAGGTGCATTTTTAGGGTCACCGCACAACCGGCGGCCGGCTTTGACATGGTCCAGAGCGGGACCGTGGCCGTGGCAGTGGTGCGCGGAGCGAGAGCACGGTCCGCTCCATGGTCGATTTTTCTTGCTGTTGCTGCTTGTAGGAGCGACGAACTGCGAGGGATGAAGAAGGGCTTCATGGAGTTGGCCGATACCCAGGTGACCAGCAATGCCGACGGCAAAAACAAGATCGTGGTCGAGGCCGGCCGGGCCAAAGGCGAACACGCCCTGCATTGCCTGCAACGCTCCACCCAGAATGCGTCCCGCATGCCTGCATCCTTTCGGGCCTGACCAACGGGGGACCAACCAGATCTGGAAAGTGATCGGCAGGTTCCGTCAGAGAACGATCAGATCCGGAATGATCGGGTGGTACCCTGCCGGGCAGCGTGACAGCTGCTCAGTGTATTTGAATGGAAACAGTCCGCGAATGGTTGGGTATTCGCGCCATCTGCCCCGGTTGCTTTTCCGCGCCTTGGAATTGTTTCCGGTTGCCATGTCATTCCGGCCGTTCCGTTTGCCGGCGGAACGTCACCTCAATTGTCCGACCGGAAAAGCGACCTGGGGCACATGCCGTTGGCTCATCTTGAACAATTTTTCCGCCAAGCGGCAACAAGGAGAGGAGGCAACTGGCTGCGCTTGTATCTGCCCCAGGAGATTCAATTTTGACAAACCTGGATCGGCTGCATGGCTTTCCGTCATCTGTTGCAAGTCGTTATGCATTGGCTTCCATATAGGGTCCGAGAATCATGTTCGAGTATCCTTGCCCAGCCGGTATCCGTGGATACAGCATTTCGTCTTTGTCGCAGAGAACTTCCAAAAAACAAGGCCCTTCGGCATGCAAAAATGCCTTCAGTCCCTCTTCAAGGTCGCGTCTGTCATCAATGCGCCTGGAGAAGGCAAAGGACAGGTCCTTGGCCAGAGTTGCAAAGTTGACAGTATTGACCTTCCTGGTCGCCACATAATTGCCCTCATAAACAAATTTCTGATAGTTCCTGACCATGCATTCGCCATGGTTATTCAGCAAAAGCACCTTTATGGGCAAACCGTACCGGCCGATGGTAAACAGCTCGCCCAGATTCATCAGCAGGCTGCCATCGCCGTCGATGGCCAGGATCATGGCGCTGGGATTGGCATAATAGGTGCCAATCGCGTTGGGCAAGGCAAAGCCCATGGTTCCAAACCCACCTGAAGTAATGAAGGATTTTGGAGATTTCGTCGCCAGATATTGGGCGGCAAGCATCTGGTGATTTCCGACCCCGGTGGTTATTTTCATGTTTTCCGTGATGTGGGTCGAGAGGCGTTCCATCACCTCGGCTTGCTGAATCGCCTGGGCATTTCTGTTGAAATTCAGCGGAAATTTCCTTTTTAACTGACGTCCGTATTCCTGCCATTCACCGATATTCAACTCAATGGCGTGTTTTTCTGCATAGTTGAGCAAGTCATCAAGGGCTGTTTCGGCCCGGCCAATGAAAGTGAATTGTGGTTTTCGCGAAAATCGAACCTCCTGAACCTTCTCGGGATTGACATCAAAATAGGCGATATCGGCTTCGAGACCGAGCTCTCCCACCTTCTGGGAAACACGGTCATCCCAGCGGACACCGAAGGCAACAAAAAGATCCGTTTTTTGAATGGCCATGTTGGCGGCAGGAACGCCAAACATGCCCAGCATGCCGAGGGCGAAGTCATCTTTTTCATTGAGGATGCCTTTGCCCATCAGGCTCCAGATCGACGGCACCTTATAGCGGTGGTTGAACGTTCTGATCCGCTCACTTCCCGCCTTTGAATTCAACCCGCCGCCGATGTACAGGAGGGGACGTTTCGCACTCTGCAGAAGCTGAAAAAACTGGCTGCATTGATTTTCCCCTAGATGCCGCTCTTCGTCATATTTATAGCGAAATCGTTCAACAGCGATGGCCTGGTAGACCCCTTCACGATTTTGAATATCAAATGGAAAATCAATGACCACCGGACCCGGCTTGCCCGACTTGGCGAAGAAATAGGCGTCTTTGACGATTTCTTCTATATTGTGCAGTTCATTGATTACAATTACCTTTTTCGCCGCTCCCGAAAAAATTTTTTCAACATTTATATGCTGAAACTCATCGGTACCCATTTTCATTCGGGCGACTTGTCCGGCAAAAACCAACAAGGGTATCGAATCAGCATTCGCGTCAGCCACCGCGGTCAGGGTATTCGTAATGGCCGGACCCGACGTGACCACCGTGATACCAATACCGTCACCGGATCGGGAATATCCTCCGGCAGCAAAGGCGCATGACTGCTCATTCGAGCAAACCACGATCTCTATCCCGCACGCATCCAGCGCATGAATAACGGGCATTATCGTGACACCTGAAAATCCAAAAACTCTTCGCACGCCCAAATCGACGAGGCTTTTGGCCAATATTTCCGCATTATTCATGATGATTCCGTGAATGATTTCCAACCGTTGAGAAAAAAACCATATTGGCTGGCAGTTCCAGTAGGAAATACTCAGAACTTTGCCCGCCAGGAAGACCGACTCTTCCACAACCAGCCCATACTTTTCTTCATTCGCTGGTCGAGGTCAAGGTGTTTCCATTCTACCACAGCATGAACGTTGCAACAGGATGCAGTACGTGCGTTAGGCGCCTCAAGAGTGGTTCTCGAGGGCTTGGTGGTTTCGGTAGCGCGAGTACGCCCTGTTCATGCACTGGCAAGCGCTACAATCGCCCGGCTGTACTCGGTTTGCAGGGAGTGGAGATACTGCGGATCAACAGGACCTTTCCAGGTGGTGAGTTCACGGAACCGCTGAGGGATGGTTATCGATTCTGGACGGAAGCCGCAGGCAAAACGGGTTTGCCAGCGAATCTTTTGAATGTTCCGGCCGCATTCGGGGATGGTGGCGGCCAGTTTTTCATACCCGAGCGATTGCAAGCAATCTGCCAGGAGGGCATCGGTATAGACATTGCGGGCAAACAGACAGGCCACTGTGGAGGTCAGGAAGGCACGTGATGCCTCGTCTCGGACAAGAAAGTCGACGGCGGCGTGGACATCCTGGCGGGCGTGCTGTTGGTCGTACGAATACCCGCCGCTGTCCAGATGGGAATGGCGGAATCCAAGCGCCTGTGCGGCAAAAAATACCTCGCCGGTGGCATAGCCTGCCATTTCCTGGCCGAGCACGCAGGCAAAATCCTGCCCGCCATACACTTCGGTTGCCTTGAGGGTGCCTTGGCCGAGAAGCCGGTAGAAGGCATTGACTCCATTGCCAAAAAAATGGGCTGCCTGCTGATAGCGTGCGACATCACCGAAAGTCAACGGCACCAATGTCTCTTGAGCGGATAATAAACCCTTTTCCGTGGCCTCAGTCGCCCAGGCAAGGGCAACCCCGGCTGACATGGCGTCCATTCCAGCCTTTTCGAATAGGTCAAGGAGCGTGAGTATTCCGGACCTGTCTGCCACGCCCAACATGGTGCCCAGTGAAAAGATTGTTTCATAGTCATAGCCAACCTGCCGGTACAGGTATCTGTGGCTGTCCATGAATTTTTCCCGGACAAACCCAACATGGATACACCCCACAGGGCACCCCGAGCAGGCTGAGTTGCGCAACAGGGCCTCATCGGCGAACCGTTCGCCGGAGATGCGGTTCACTGCTTCGTCGGCCGTTGCCTGCAGGTTGCGCCAGGGCAGGGCTTGTAGGTCGTTGAGTGTCTTGAGATTCGCCGGGGTGCCGAGGTCGTGGTATTTTTTCATCATCCCGCTATCTGTCACTTTGCGGTGCACTTCTCCAAACAGTTTGGAATAGCGGCTATCTTCAGGCAACGGCAAGATGGCATCGCCGTGGAGGATAATGGCCTTGAGGTTTTTCACCCCCATTGCCGCGCCACCGCCCAATCGTCCAAAATGGCGATAGGTGTCAATATTGATGCCCGCAATGGCCGCACCGTGTTCTCCCGCCGGGCCGATGCGGAGGATGGAGCGGTGCCCGGAACCTTTGCTCATGCGCCGCAGGATTTTGCCTGTTTCGTGTACGTCCTGCCCCCAGAGGAAACCGCACTCCCTGACGTGGACATGGGTGCTGCTCACTTCCAGAAAACACGGACCTGGCGATCGGCCAATAAGGACCAAGGCCTCAAGGCCAGTCAGACGAAGCGCCATGGCACTGCGGCCGCCGCCGTGGCTTTCGGTGTATTGATTGTGGTAGGGAGACTTGAAGGCGCAAATCGTCTTGCTCATCAAAGGAAAATAACCAGAGAGCGGGCCGATGGCAAAAATGAGCGGCTGCCCAGGAGAATCCCAGGCTGCATCAGGCTGCCCGTATCGAGAAAAAAGCAGGGCGGCCAGACCGCTGCCGCCGACGGCTTGATCGCGGCCTTCCACTTGAATACGTTGTCCTCTTCCGGTCGTTAGGTCGAAGAGCAAGACATGGAAACAATCCGTGTTCATGAGGCAGACACCGTTGCATTTCTGGACGGATCAGGCCGAACCTCGTTCCTCTCGGCCAGTTCCAGGCAGTCATGCGGGCAGAAGGGGACACAGAGACCACAGTGTACGCAGAGGAAGGGTTCTCCCTCCGGGTCGAGGAAAATGGCATCGACCGGACAGGCGGGCGCGCAGGCTCCGCAGCGATTACACAGTTTTTTCTTGACCACTACCCCGCCATCCTTGCGCGGCACCAAGGCGCCGGTCGGACAGACGTTGGCGCAAGGAGGGGACGTACAGGCCAGACAATGAACGGCTGTGAATCCGGTGGTTAGGCCTCCGGAAGAATGGATGCGAATCCCCGCAGTATCCCAGGACAGGCGATGGTGCAACAAGCGGGCACAGGCGAGGGAACAAGAGTGACAGCCAATACATCGATCCATCCGTGGAGTGAGCAAAATTTTCATAGCATTCCTTGCCTGTTAATGATCTCCATGCCTTGGTTTCGATCAGGATTCCTTGCGAAAGGCCTCGCCGGCAACCTGGCAAAATACGGCATGTTGATTGGCGATACCTGCCTTGTCCAGCTGCGCCTTCATGCCAAGGAGGCGTTGATTCAGCAAGGGTTCTGGTCGGCGGACAGCTGTTCATCGCAGGAGGACATCCCAATGTCTGCCGCGGACGTAGACATCACCGGCGACATCGTCGGCTATCCCTCAGATGAAATTGACGATGGTGGCCCGGGTGATGTGGTTCTTGATTCGGCATCCTCTGGTCTTGCCGGTGCGTTTGCCTCATTTGCCTGGTCGGGGCGGCAACTTCCTGTTATACAGGCTTCCTTGTTTGTTTCAAGCCGGTTGCGCGTAGAGCGCGGCAACATGTTTTTTTCAATGATACACAGGCATCGGACCCTTCGATTGTGTCTAATTGCCCCAGTAAACCAACGCAATGAAAAAAAAGAACATTTTGAAGTTCCCCACACAAAACGACAGCTTTCCCTTTTTCAAGGAGATCCTTGAAAATGGCTACCACGTTTTCAGCATGGAAAACGCCAAAGTGCCGGATTATTACCCCAGCAAATTTCCCGATTATCCTGGAGTCGATGTTCAGCATCTCCATATTGGCGATGTGATCACCATTCGAGTCTTTTTCCGTATCGGTTCCAGCCAGCATGTCCGCGCCGATGGCGGCTACCTGGATTTGGAGGTGGAGCACATCGAGGGTGAAACGGTGTTTGGAGTCATTCTGACCCGATTGCCCAAGGAGTTGCCGTTGCAGGCTGGAGATTCCTTGGAAATCTATCCTGACGAAATATTATATAAATCCCAAATGACGGAGCATTGACATGGAACTCAACCACAATCAAGCGGCACTCATCCTCTCCGCCTCCGAGGATGGTGAAATTACCATGGATGTTGAGTCCCCGGATATGAACGGACTCGCCAGTGCGTTGTGCCACGCGCTGGCCAAAAAATTGATGCAGGATGAGCGATTTCAGGCGGAACTGATGGAGGTGCTAGGGAGATGAATTGGGGGGCAAAGAGAGTTTTTCATGAGCAATACCCCCATGGTGTGATGAAATGCAAAATGTATGCACCCCAAGTCCAGGTATCAAACCGGAAGCGCCTTTTCGGTTCAAGGTATTTGGAGTGTCCAAGATGCGCACGGATAAGGTGGACTCCTTTTGCCAAGGTAAAAACGATTGTAAGGGAAAATAAGCGCTTTTTCTCAATTTCTATTGATAAAAGAGCTTCTGTCCATTATAAAAAGAAAAATAAATAATAATTGGGGTCCAGAAACATTTCGCGTTTCTGGAGGTTTTCTTGTTAGCCGGGCCGCTAACCGAAGCGTAAATGCTTCTGTTAGCGGCCTTTTTTTTATCTTTATGCGGGAAAAAACATAATTAATAGCTCCCTAACTGAAGCGAATCATTTTTTTGATTGTAAAAAAGAATGATTCATTGATCAACCATGAAGATAGATAAGATCAGTATGTCTACGAGCGCTAAACGATCAAATCTTGGGAGAAAACCCAAGTTCCAAGAACCAAGTTCTTCTATAACAATCACCCTTCCTGATCGCATTTTACAACAGCTGAACATGGTTGATGCTGATCGGGCCAAAGGAATCGTTAAGTGTGTTGAAAATACACTGTCGAATGAAATTGATAAAAAATTAAAAATATTAAAAATTTCAGAACAAGAAGGTGTGCTGACTATAGGTCCATGTAATATTCTTAAACAAATTCCTCATATAAAATTGATAGAGATATCTCCATTGCATTACATTGTTTCAAAACCAGTTGGAACAACATTCGAAATGATCGAAATAGCAATTATTGACTTGCTTGAAAAAATTGGCGACGATCAAGCCGAAGAAAAAGAGATTTTGGTGAATATTAGAAAATATCTCAAAAAGCATCGAGAAAAAAATGCCTTGCAGACAAGAGAAATTATTCTTTTCAATGTTCAGGAAGAGGCTTAAGAAAAAAATAAAGGAAATTTTTAACCTTGCATCACTGAGAGTGTCAGGCTCTGTCGTTTTTTCATGATCGTCTTTCCGCTACAATTGCTAACCGATAGCGTGGAAAGCATTATAACCACCGACTAAGAACGTTTTTGATTCGCGAAGAAAAACGTTCAACTTCTTCGTTTGTAAGTGATTCTGCCTTATACAGTGACAGCATTTTAAACCGACAGCGCCGCGCACATGCGCCCAACAAAGCAATTCTGAGAATCCGTTTGACCGGTTGCCACAACATCAGGCGATCCACCCACCAGGGCGAACCAAGTGTAGTGATGGCAAGCATTCTTTGAAGATTGCGGAGCCTCGGTTGTATCGGTCCGAGATCGGACGCATGATCATAGGCAACTCCGGGCGCCCATACACGATCAAACCAGCCTTTTAAAATTGCAGGAAATCCGAACCACCATGTGGGAAATACAAGAATGATGGCCTCGGCACTGAGCAACTGTGAGATTTCTTCTTTGACGGAATCAGCGTGGAACGAGGGGCTGTAGTAACTTCGGCGTTCGCTTTCCGTAAGCGAAGGCGAGAACTTGTCTAGATATAAATCTGTACTAATTACATCATGCCCGCTATCGACCAAGGTTTGTATGGCCGCACGCGCCAGGCAGTGACACAGACTGTCAGGTAGAGGATGTGCGATGACGACAAGACATTTCATAACAGGGCGGCCGATCGGTTCCGGTGCCTGCGCAGGAAAATTATGTTTCCGCACAACAGGTCGGATTTTTTATGAATACCCCCTGGCCTCCTGTTCTCGAGGCTATCGCGCTGGGAACCAGGGGCACCGGGAGTTATAAGCCGGTGTCATCTTTTTAGGGTAAAGATTATAAAGAACGCCGGAATACAAACAGGAAATTTTGGCCTCGCAAAGAGTTCAATATCCCGTCCTCAGAATTTGCAACCTCAAGGCCAACAATCAATACTCCGTTAGTGTGCCCCAAGTGTGACCTGGATTTTTATTCCCAGGTCACTTTTACTTTCTATCTATCTGAAATTTTGTGGAGCCGATAACCGGACTTGAACCGGTGACCTACTGATTACGAATCAGCCGCTCTACCAAACTGAGCTATATCGGCCTTGGAAGGTGTGGGACGCGCATGGGATGCTTTGAGGTTTTATCATGTAGCAATTTTATGGTACAGTGTCAAGGTTATGAAACGCTCTTTGCTGCTGTTCATCATTCTCCTTGTTCTGACTAGCTGCCGTCCGGACGAAAGCCCTCCGCAACAACAGGCTGGGGGGACTGCAGTTGTTCAACCGGCGGCAGAAGTACCGGTCAAAAAGGGGTGCGGCGGCTGCCACGGCACGGTGCTCCTCGATCCGGCCCACCAGCAACTGGCCTGCGTATCCTGTCATGGTGGCGAGGATGATGAATCGCGGATCGACAAAGCCCATGCCGGACTAGTCGCCAGGCCCAGTCATCCAAGCCATGCCGCTGCAACCTGCGGTTCATGCCATCCCCGGCAGGTGGCGGATGCCGCTCAGGCCACGCACTATACGTTGGCAAACAAGATCAACCAGATTCGCCATCATTTCGGTGCCAGGGATACGCTGCGCGCGCCGGGGGAAATTCCAGTCACCACCCCGCCCGCCACCCCGATCGCCTTGGTCGACGACCTGCTCCGTCGGCGGTGCCTGCGTTGCCATGTCTATACCTCCGGGGACGATTATCCGGCCGTCACCCACGGCACCGGGTGCGCCGCCTGCCATCTCGCCTTCGACAACGGCAAGATGAAAAGCCACGCCTTTGCCACTCCCACCGACAAACAGTGCCTGAGTTGTCATTACGGCAACTATGTGGGTAGCGATTATTACGGTCGGTATGAGCACGACTACAATTGGGAATACCGCACCCCTTATTTTTCTACGACCGAACACAACACCGCTCCCCGGCCCTATGGTGTCGAAAGCCACGATCTGTCCCCTGATCTGCATCGGCAGCGCGGTCTGGTCTGTATCGACTGCCACCCGAGGAATGGCCACCACATCAAGAAAACGATCGACTGCCGCAGCTGTCATGGCTGGCAGCCTGGCCAGCCGTTGCCGCCAACGGGCAATGTGCAGGTTGAGGACGCTGTGCTGGTGCTGAACGGCCGAGGCGACGGGCGCAAGCATCGAGTGCCGGCGTTACGCCATTCGGCTCATCGTCAATACGGCCAGCAGGTGGCCTGTCAGGTCTGCCATGGCCAATGGGGATTCAATGATGCCCCGATTCATCTGCTGCTTTCCTACCACGAAGAGTACGAGCCCTGGGAACGGCTGACCGTGCAGGCCAGTTCCGAGGTCGAATCTCTGCTCAACCACAATCTGTATTATTCGGATGAGGAACCGTTGGTCATGCGGGACGGGCTGAACGGTGAGGTGCGCCCAGGCGTCTGGTATCAGGGATACGGCCAGCGCCGTTGGGAACAAATACTCGTCGCCCGGGACAGTGATGGCGTGATCAAGGTGTTTCGTCCCTTGCTCGATCTTCGACTGTCCATGGTCCAGGCCGACGGCCGGGCATCCTTCGACAACCTTGGCGGCCAATCGTCTGGACTCCTGCCGTACACGCCACATACCACCGGTCATGCGGGCCTGTTTTACCTCGACCGATTCCGGCATCTTCTGCCGCACGAAAGCAAATAATACCGAATGGTCGCTGTGAAATACCGGGCGCGTGCCGCTGTGACGATTCTTCTTGCGTTGCTGTTGGGTATCAGTTTTGGTTGCGCCTCCAAGGTGCCGAAAACCCGTGAAGGGGTCACCCAATCAGGCAAAAAAAGAGCGAAAAGCAAGGCAACGCAACGGCCCTATGTGATCAACGGCATCACCTATTACCCCATTCCTTCGGCGGTGGGCTATGTGGAGCGTGGCCTGGCCTCGTGGTATGGTGAACCATTTCACGGCCGCAAAACTTCCAATGGCGAAACCTACAACATGTACGGCGACACCGCGGCCCACAAGACCCTGCCCATGGACACCATGCTGCTGGTAAAGAATCTGGAGAACGGCAGGTCCACGGTGGTGCGCATCAATGATCGCGGCCCCTTTGTCCAGGAACGGATCATCGATTTGACCTACACCAAGGCCAAAGCCCTGGGCGTGGTCGGCAAGGGAACGGCGAAGGTGGAGATTGTCGCTCTTGGTGCGCAGGAACCGGAAGAAGCGCCGGCGGTGGCGGTCGCTCCGCCAGCCGCGGGCAAGCCGGCACAGTTGGCCAAGCCGAAAGCCAAACCGAAGAAGGCGCCGCCCATTCCGGATTTCGACAAGGGGAATTTTTATGTGCAGGTGGGGGCTTTCGTCAAGATCGAAAACGCCAGGACCCTGGCCAAGGCCTTTGCCAAGCGGGGGCGCGACGTCATCATTCAGCAGTATCCAGCTGCCGGCATGAACCTCTACCGGGTGATGATCTTTGCCAGCAACTCGCTGGCCAAGGCCAAACAGTACGAGCAGCAGATGAAGAACGAAGGGTTCCGTTACGCCTTACTGCTCGCCCGATAAGCGATACGTTTCGGCGCCACGGACGGAGCGGATAAATTGCTGGATCAGTTGATGATTTTTTTTCCCCGGCGCATCTTCCAACCCTGAGTTGGCATCGACGCCATAGGGACGAACCTGCGCCAGCGCCGGGACGATATTGGTGATATCCAACCCGCCGGCGAGGAGAAAGGGTTTGCCCGGTTGGAGGCGGTCGATCACCGTCCAATCAAAGGAAAGACCGGTTCCTCCAGTTGTATTTTTTTGATAGGTATCAAGTAGATATCCTTGAACACAGCCCTCGTAGGGGGCCATGTCCTCGGCCTTGCTGTGCTCGCCAACCCGGAAGGCCTTGAGCAACCGACAGCAGGACAACAGCGTGGACAATTCCCGACAGTAGGCCGGGGATTCACTGCCGTGCAGCTGGATATAGGCCAATCCGCAACGTGTGGCGATCTCCGCCACCCTCCGCATGTCCTCGTTCACAAACACGCCAACCGCATCGACGAAAGGGGGCAGCCGGTCAATGATGGTTCGTGCCGCCTGCGGCTCGATACAGCGCGGACTCTTGGCAAAGAAGATGAAGCCAAGCGCGTCGACTCCAGCCTCGGCGGCACAGAGCGCGTCCGGCAGGCGAGTCATGCCGCAGATTTTGATTCGGGTTCGCCAGGGACGGTTCATGCGGCGAGAAATTCCCGTAAAAGCTGATCTTGCTTGCCGGCCCGCATCAGGCTCTCGCCGATCAGGGCCGCCTTGACGCCGGCCTCCTTCAACCGCTGCATATCCGCAACCGTGGTGATGCCTGATTCGCTGACCACCGGCGTGCCCTGGGGAATGTTTCGCAACAGGCGAAAGGTGGTTTCCAGGCTGACAGTGAAGTCGTTGAGATTGCGGTTGTTGATACCGATCAACCGGCTCTCGGCAGCCAAGGCCATGTCCAGTTCGTACTCGTCATGCACCTCGATCAGCGCATCCATGCCCAGGGATTCAGCCAGGAGCCGGTAATCCCGCAACTGGGCGGGATCGAGGATGGCGGCAATGAGCAGGATGGCATCGGCGCCGACCGCGTGGGCCTCCTCGATTTGCAACGGGTCGATAAGAAAGTCCTTGCGCAGCACCGGCAGGCTGACCGCCGAACGCACCAAGGGAATGTAGTCGAGCGAGCCCTGAAAAAAATCGACATCCGTGAGAACGGACAGGCAATGGGCGCCGCCCGTCTGGTAGGCGCGGGCGATCCGCACCGGATCGAAATCGGGCTGGATGACACCTTTGGAGGGGGAAGCCTTTTTGGCTTCGGCAATGATCGCCACCCCTGGCGCGTCGACCAAGGCACGGATGAAACCGCGCGGTGGTTCCACCGATTGATTTCTTTGCGGCAGGCCACGCCGCTTCAATGCGGCCACTTCTTCCTGTTTTCGAGCGACAATGGTATCGAGAATCATGGTAGCGGTCAGGTTCTGCTGAAACGGATTAGTTGCTCAAGTTTATCGAGTGCCGCGCCCGAGCGAACAACCTCACGGGCCAGGACTATCCCTTGGCTGATGGTGTCGGCCTTGCCGGCGGCCATCAGCGCCGTACCGGCATTGAGCAACACCATGTCCAACTTGGCCCCGGGTTCGCCGCCGAGCACTGCCCGCACCTGGACCGCCGATTCCGCTGCCGTCCGCCCGCCCTTGATGGCGGAAAAGTCAGCGGTTTTCAGCCCCACGCTTTCGGGTGTCAAGGTGGAGGTGGCTACCTGGCCCTGGAAACCGTCGGCGATGTGGGTGGCGCCGGTGACGGTCATCTCGTCGAGGTTGCCTTCACCCCAGACGATGATTGCCCGCCGCATGCCCAGGCGGACCAGGACTTCCGCCAGGGTAACGGTCAGCTCCGGGGCAAACACGCCGGTCAGTTGTACATTGGCCCCGGCAGGATTGGTCATCGGGCCGAGAATGTTGAACAAGGTGCGGATGCCGATCTCTCGGCGCGGGCCGATGGCATACTTCATCGCCCCATGGAGCATTGGCGCAAAGAGAAATCCAATCCCCACCTCGCGCACGCAGGCGGCCACTTTTGTCGGCGGCATGCTCAGGTCGACGCCCAAGGCCTCGATCACATCGGCGGCGCCGCAGTGCGAGGAAACGGCCCGATTACCGTGCTTGGCCACCGGCACTCCGGCCGCGGCCACCACAAAACAGGTGGTGGTCGAGACATTGAAGCTGCCCGAACCGTCGCCGCCGGTGCCGACAATGTCCATCAGCACTTCGCCGGCCGCAGTATCGATGCCGGTATCGATGAATGTCGCCTTTTCCCGCATGACCTTGACCGCGCCGACAATCTCGTCGATGGTCTCGCCTTTCATCCGCAGGGCGGTAATGAAGGCGCCGATCTGGGCGGTCGTGGCCTCACCGCTCATGATTTCCTGCATTACCCCGATCATTTCCTGTTCGCTCAGGTGTTCAAGGGCGACTACCTTGGCAATGGCTTCTCGAATCATGGTTCAACCTTTTCTGATTGCATGGAATCACTGGCGCCTGCGCAGCAGTTGCGCATATTCCGGGCGGAGAAAGTTGTGCAGCAGGATATTGCCCGGCCCGGTCATGATCGATTCCGGATGGAACTGCACCCCCTCGATCGGCAGGGTTTTGTGCCGCAGGCCCATCAGCTCACCCTGGTCGGTATAGGCGGTAGCCTCCAGACAGTCGGGCAAGGGTTCTTCCACCACCAACGAGTGGTAACGCATGCCGTCAAAGGGGAGGGGCAGGCCGGTGAACACGCCGCGATTGTCGTGGTGGACGGGGCTGGTTTTGCCGTGCATCAGCCGGGTGGCGCGGATGACCTTGCCGCCGAAGGCCTCGCCGATCGATTGATGGCCGAGACAGACGCCGAGCACCGGGATGCGGCCGCTGAAATGACGGATGGCGGCCATGGAGATGCCTGCCTCCGTGGGCGTGCAGGGGCCAGGAGAAATGAGCAGTCGGTCCGGTTGCAGGGCTTCGATTTCGGCCAGGGTGATGGCGTCGTTGCGGAACACGCGGATATCCGGAGCCTGCCAGCCAGCTGGCGCCGAAGGCGGGGCGGTGGCGAGGGTTTGCACGATGTTGTAGGTAAAGGAATCGTAGTTATCGATGATGACGATCACAGCTCACATCCCCTTTTCAGCCAATTCCAGGGCTCGACGCAACCCCATGGATTTGTTGATGGTTTCCTCGTATTCTTTGTGCGGATCAGAGTCGGCGACGATGCCGGCCCCGGCCTGAACCCAGAGATCCTGCCCCTTGATGATGAAGGTGCGGATGGTGATGCAGAAATCCATATTGCCGGAGAAGCCGAAGTAGCCAACCGCTCCCGCATAGGGGCCGCGCCGGCTGACCTCCAGCTCGTCGATGATCTCCATGGCCCGGATCTTGGGGGCACCGCTCACCGTGCCGGCCGGAAAGCAGGCTTCGAGCACGTCAAATTGATCGAGTCCGGCAGCCAACCGGCCATGCACCCCGGAAACGATATGCATCACATGGCTGTAGCGTTCGATCACCAGCAGATCGCGCACCACCACAGATCCGTGTTCCGCCACTCGGCCAACATCGTTGCGCCCCAGATCGACCAGCATCAGATGTTCGGCCCGCTCCTTGGGGTCGGCGAGCAGTTCCCTCTCCAGAGCCAGGTCCTCTTCGTGGGTTGCGCCGCGCTTGCGCGTGCCGGCTATGGGCCGCAGTTCGATATCGCCTTCTTCCAGGCGCACCAGGATCTCCGGCGAGGAACCGATCAGGACCATGTCACCCTGGCGGAGGTAGAAAAGATAGGGGCTGGGGTTGATATGACGCAGCGCGCGATACAGGGCAAAGGGCTTGAGCGCGGTTTGGGTGTGAAACCGTTGCGACAGAACCACCTGGATGATGTCGCCAGCCAGGATGTATTCCTTGGCCCGTTCCACCATGGCGCTAAAACTCCCCTCGTCCATATTCGAGGTGAAGGTGTGCGGAGCCATGGCCTGCTCCTGGTTGACGAATCGACGGGAGATGGGTTCGTTCAGGCGACTGATGATTTCCTCGATCCGGTGGCAGGCCTGAGAATAGAGGTGGTCGACGCTCTCGGTCCCCCTCTTCCAGACGTTGCACACAACAGTCAGGTTCTGCTGCACCGCATCGTGGATCAGGACGATTCCGGGCACCATGAAGGAACTGTCGGGAAGGTTCAGGGGCGGATGCCGGTCCGGAATTTTTTCCATGAACCGCACCATGTCGTAGCCGAGAAAGCCGACCGCGCCACCGTAGAATTTGGGCAGTCCCGGGGCATTGCTCACTGAAAACGAATTCAGCAGCGCCCGTAGTTCCGCCAGCGGGTTGACGCCGCACCGTTCCTCACCGCTGCCGGTCAGGCCAGGGAATTCGATCCGCACCACGTCGCGGATGCTGGTGAACGTGACTAGCGGATCAAGCCCGATGAAGGAGTACCGGCCCCACTTCTCGCCGCCTTCCATGGATTCGAACAGAAAGGCGTGCGGATCGTCGCCGGCGACCTTGGCAAAAAGGGTGAGCGGGGTGTCGAGATCGGCGATGATAGTGCGATGCACCGGAACGAGATCGGCGGCGCCGATCATTTCAACAAAGGCTTGCTGATCGGGAAAATACATGGGTGATGCCTGCGAGACATGGATGATGCGGGGATAAGTCGGCTATTTTTTGTCATAACCGGACTGGAAACCGGTTGATCGGGCGGGCCGCCGCTCGTTCTGACTGCAGCTCGGCGCTCCCGGTACGTGAAGCGGAGCCCTGCCTGTGGACAACAAAAAAGGCCATGGGGGGCATGTTGCACCCATGGCCTAAACCTCACCGATTCGGAGAGAAGAACGACTCCACCTTAGGCAAGGGGTTGCATCTTGTTGACTCGCTTGGTCAGACGGGAAACCTTGCGGGACGCGTTCTTCTTGTGGATGGAACCCTTGGTGGATGTTTTGTAAATCACTGGAATGGCTGCTTGCAGAGCGGCTTTGGCCTGTTCCTCGGAACCGGCGGCAATGGCTTCTTCAACCTGACGAACAGCGGTTTTCATGGCCGACTTGTTCATTCGATTACGTAAACGACGCATTTTAGCCTGACGATCTCTCTTCTCTGCTGACTTGTGATTTGCCATGAGGACTCCTAACTCCTTATAAAAAGCATCAATGATGAAAGATTAAAAATTTAAAGGAAGTTTTATACAGAAAAAGCGCTGTGCTGTCAAGCAGAGTCGCGATATACCGTCAGAGATTTTCACTGGGGCGCGGCCTCGCTCTCCAAGGCAACCCCAATGGCACCGCTAAGATCGGCCCCATCGATCTTTGCCTCGCCCAGATCAGCCCCGGAAAGGTTGGCGCCGGTAAAATCCGCGCGATACAGATCGGCCTCGCTCAAGTCCGCCTCCTGGAGTTGCGCACCGTGGAGGACGGCACCCTTAAGATTGGTTTCGCTCAAATCCGCTTCCCGTAGATCGCTATTGGAAAGATTCGCCCGTTCCAGATCAAATCCCGCCAAATCCCTGCCGGACAGATCCACGCCGGACAGATCGCATCCAACGCAGCGTTCTTGTTCGAACATTTGATCGATGAGCGTCTGTTTGCCAGCGTTGATTTCGTCGGTTGACGGCGCGGTCTCCGATGCGGGCTCGGAGATTCCGGCGGCGTCTGGTGGGTCGGCGGAAGGCTGCGCAGACGTTTCGGTCGGAAGAGCGGCATCCGCGACCGGTTCGATGTCCGCGGCCTGGAGCATGCTTTCGCTCGGTTGTTGCCTCCGCACCGGTTGGTTATCTGGAGGAGAAACCGGGGCAGCAGGCGTCTCCGGTCGCACTTGGTCTGCATGGAGAAGCCGATTGACAATTCGGCCTTTCATTTTGGTGGCCTTGAAGATGGCGCCTTCAAGAGAGGCACCGGTCAGGTTGGCTCCTTCAAGGTCGGCGTAAGCTAAATCAGCGCCATGCAGATTGGCGTTTCGCAGATTGGCTTTTTTCAGGTTGGCGCCGGAGAGGTCGGCAAGGGACAACTGCGCGCCGGTGAGATTTGCGCCTTCAAGGTTGGCGTTTTCCAGCTTGCTTTGCCGCAGATCAGCGCCGGAAAGGTCGCAGGATGGACAGGTCTTTGACTTCAGCAGTCGTTGCATGTTCTTGTGCACGACTGACCGAGTGGAAGACGCCGCCCAGCACTCGGGCGCCAACAGGCCAATGACGGTGGCCAAAACCAGGAAAGAGACACTGAATCGCATGGCATCCTCAAAAATAGGGGGGAGCGCTTCGAGCGGCACGCGCATGGGGGCGCGCACTGGCGGGTCACAGAAATCCGTCAGCGATCCTGCTCTTGCAGCTCAATCGCGAGCCAGCACCAGGGCTTGACCCTTATGGTTGAAGAGATGCCGCTCTGCGACCGGTTTTCTTTTGCGGTTGATTGTTTTGATCGTGTTCCAGCTTGTGTTCCTTGTCAAGTTCTTCCAGGTCCTTTTCTATTTTTTCTTGCCTCTTCTTGTTCTTCTCGATTTCCTCAGGCGTCAGTTGCGTGCGCTCGGGAGGGGATTTGGAAACATCAAGTCGAGGTGCGGCAAGACAGGCGGTGTTCAGCGCCGTCAAGACCAAAATTGTCGAAAGAGCGAGTGGGAGAATAACAGCCTTCTTCTGCATGCTTCCTCCTGATAACCGTTTGCAAAGAGAACGGTCCCGAATGCCTTGTCAGATGCTGCTGGATGTTGGGTAAGAGACTGAAGGACAGATTTGCCGCCGGAATGCAAACTGCGCGTCTAGTTCCTTCTTGCTAAAAAAACGATAAAAAAAAGGGTAGCTGGATTACTCCAACTACCCCTGTATACTGGCGGGGCCGACGAGGCTCGAACTCGCGACCTCCGGCGTGACAGGCCGGCATTCTAACCAACTGAACTACGACCCCAGTATATGTGGTGGGCGAAACAGGGATCGAACCTGTGACCCTCGGCTTGTAAGGCCGATGCTCTCCCAGCTGAGCTATTCGCCCCAAAGCGTGACGGTCTATTTAGCCGATGAAGCCTTGGCCGTCAAGCAAAAAACATCACTTTCGTTGTTGAGCAAATCATAGCGGTGTGATGGATGTTCGGCATGGAAAACGCCTTTCGCCGCGCGTCGCGGAGGCGAGCAGGGTTCAACGGCTCCCGCGGAGCGGTCGAACAGGCAACGGCACCGGATGTCGTTCCATATTCGATGTTTACAATACCTGTTCGTCTCGGTATTATGGCGCCGTTCTTTGAGTCCGGGCAGCATGGATGCGCCCCGGTCAGCGTCGCGACACGCCTCCGGCATCCGTTCAAACAATCCGCTCGCTCTGGCGGCACTTTTTCATCGGCATCCGCAGTGCAAACCGAGAACCCAACGAGACCGTGCCCTCCGTTTGAATGCTCCGCCGACACAGGGGACGAGAGGTGCTATCGTCAACATTTTCTTCGTCAGGACGCGCTGGCCCTGCTCGTTCTCATTGGGTTGGTGATGGTCTTCAGCCTCCTGTGTCTTCGAGCTGATTATCTGTTTCTTCGTGGTGATGCCGCCTTTGTCCTGGTGCTGTCGGTTCGTCTGGGGGTAATTGGATTTTCCGCCTGGACAATGGCGGTCATCCTGCGGACCAAGGAACCCCGACAACTGGACCGCTGGTCGTTTGCGTGGGGGGGGACCTGCGCCCTGGCCCATCATCTGATCGTGTTTTTCCTGCCGGCCGTGTATACCGGGTATGTCGTGGTGGACCTGCTGATGATCGTTGCCTGGTACTCGGTGCAACCCTGCCTTTCCGTTCGGGGCGTGGCTCCAGCCGTCCTGTACACCCTGGGCAGCCTCTATCTTTTTTTCAGCGTCAAGGCTGCCATGGGATTCGTGGCTTCCCTGTCGACGGTAACCGCGTATGCCGGCGCCAATACCATAGGCTGGATTGTTTCCGCCAACTGGCACCGCTACCGGAAGTCGTCCTTTCTGGCCCGGCAAACCCTGGAGCAGCTTTATCGCGCCTCGGAGGAACGCCGTCGCGCAGCCGAGTCGGCCGAGCAGGCATGGGTACGGATCATCGACACGTCCGAGAATCTGCTCTTTGTCATTGATCGAACCTTCCGGATTCTCAGGGTCAACCTGGCCTTTGCCCGGCGGCTTGGCATCAGCAAGGAGGAGGTGGTCGGCCGGCGCTGTTACGAGCTCTTGTGCCGGCACCGCGAACCGCTGCCGTCCTGTCCACTGCATGCCATCATCCTGGACCATCAGCCGCGCACGGTGGAAACGATCCTGCCGCCATGGAATTTCGATTGCCGGATGATGGCGGCACCTCTGCTTGACGCCTCCGGCCAGCACGAGGCCACGGTGTTCATAATTCAGGATATCAGCGAGCACAAACGTTCGGAGCGGGAGTTGCGCGCCGCACGGGAGCAGTATCAATCCCTGGTGCAGAACAGTCACGGCATCATCTACACGATCAGCCCGCACGGCGTGGTCACCTATGTATCGCCCGGCTATACCAAACTGCTCGGCCATGAGCCGGATCACATTGTCGGCAAGCATTTCCGGGAGATCGTCCATCCCGACGATGTCGCTCTGTGCGAGGATTTTTATCGCGAGGTATGGGAACACGGCGAGATTCGCCGGGGCCTCGAATACCGGATACCGCATCGTGACGGCTCCATCCGTTGGCACCTCTCCAACTTCATCCCCCTGACCAATGAAGAGGGAGAGATTGAATCCTTTGTCGGCAACGCCATGGATATCACGGAACAGAAACAGCATCAGGCCGAGCTGCAGGCTGCCCGAGAAGCGGCGGAGGCCGCCAGTCGGGCCAAGTCCGATTTTCTTGCCCTGATCAGCCACGAGATCCGTACGCCGCTGAACGCCATTGTCGGCTTCAGCGCCCTGGCGAGGCGGACCGCCGATGGCGTGCAGCTGCGTGAATATGTCGACATCCTCGATCAGTCTTCCCGACTGCTGATGGATTTGGTCAACGATGTCCTGGATATGTCGAAGGTCGAGGCCGGCCAGTTGCAGCTTGAGTCCATCCCGTTCAATCTGCCCGAAGCTGTGGACCTGCTCCAATGGCAGTTTGCCCCGGTGGCTGCCCGGAAACAACTCGATTTCCAGGTGATCAGGGAGGAGACGTTACCTCCCTGGATTCAGGGCGATCCCATCCGGTTCCGGCAGATTGCCTCCAACCTGCTCAGCAATGCCATGAAATTCACCGAAAGCGGCTGCGTGCTTCTGCGGGTCACGGCCCAGGATCAGGCTCCGGGCGTCGAAGGACGGTGCCTGGTGCGGCTGGAGGTGCGGGACACGGGCATTGGCATTGAAGCGCGGCAAATCGCCTCGCTGTTTCAACCATTTCAACAGCTCGATCCCGGTATATCCAGAAAATACGGGGGAACCGGTTTGGGCTTGGCGATTGTTCACCGGTTGGTTGAATTGATGCAGGGGCGGGTGGAGGTGGCCAGCACCCCTGGGACAGGCAGCAGCTTTACCGTGGAGCTGCCGTTTGTGCTCAGCTCGCCGCCCCAGTACGAACGGATGGCCGCCCCCCCGATTGTCCCTCTCACCATCCTGGTGATCGAGGATAATGTTTTCAACCGGCGACTGCTCCATGACACGCTTTCCTCCTGGGGGCATAAGGTCTGCGAGGCGGCAAGCGCCTTGCAGGCCATGGAGTTGCTCGACACGGGGCGATACGACTGCATTGTCCTCGATGTGCGCATGCCGGAAATCGATGGGGTGGAGTTGGCCGTGCGCCTGCGGCAGCTGGAGCGTTTGTGTCGTCTTGCGCCAACCCCGATCATCGCCTACACGGCGGATACCGAGGGAGAAACCCGCAAACGGTGTTTGGCCGCGGGGATGCAGGCTGTTTTGTTCAAACCCCTGGACCCGCAGCTGTTGGCCCTGGCCATTGGCGAACACTGCGGGCCATTGGCGTCAACCGCGCAGCCCCCAGCCTCGGCGCCGGCATCGACCTATGGACTGCGCGAGCGTATCGTGGCTGACATGGGGCACGATACACAGCGGATGGCCGCTTATTTTCAGTTGTTGTGGGATGACATCGGCAATGAACTGAACCGCCTGGATCAGGCCGTCCTGCTTGAAGACCGCAAGCTTTTTCAAGAGGCCGCGCATAGTTTGAAGGGTCTGTGCGGCTATTTACAGGACAGAGGTCCCGAGGAAGCGGCCGTGGCGCTGCATGACGGCGCATGGACCTTGCCGCTGCAGGAGATGCACGGTTTGGTGAAACAGCTGCGCGCGCTGTGCGTCCGCCCCGTCTTGCCCGCTTGAGCGAAGGAAAACAAATCATGGCCGGAGAAACGATCCTGATCGTCGATGACAAATCGAGCTTTCGTTTTTTGGTGCAGGGCTACCTGAAAGATGCGGGGTATGCAACCGTCTGCGCTGGTGGCGCTGTCGAGGCCCTGGAGCTGCTGGACCGGATGGCCATTGATCTGATGCTTTCGGATCTAATCATGCCGGACATGGATGGTGTTGCCCTGCTTGCCGAGGTCCAGCGACGTTTTCCCCATCTGCCCTTTGTGGTGATCACCGCCCACGGCAGCGTCGAGTCGGCCGTGACCGCGATGAAGCAGGGCGCGGATGACTATCTGCTCAAACCGCTGCACCGCGAGGAGCTGCTGCTGACCATCGGCCGCAGCTTGGAGGGAGCCCATTTGCGGCAGCGTTGCGATCAGATGGAGGGGCTGCTCAACGAGCGCTTCAGTTTCGAGCATATCAAAACGGTCTCCCCGGTCATGGCCTCGGTTTTGAAGGCTGCCCGTCAGGTGGCTGCTTTCGCCGGCACCACGGTTGCCCTCTACGGCGAAAGCGGCGTCGGCAAGGAGGTGCTGGCCCGGGCCATTCACAGTGCCTCGGGGTGTTCGCCCGCGGCCTTCGTGCCGGTCAACTGCGCCGCCATCCCGGAAACCTTGTTGGAGAGCGAGCTTTTTGGCCATGTCAAAGGCGCCTTTACCGGCGCGGACAGCAGCCGGGAGGGCAAATGCCGCCGGGCCAGGGGCGGCACCCTGTTTCTCGACGAGATCGGCGACATGCCGTTGCCCCTTCAGGCCAAGCTGCTGCGGATGCTGGAAGAAAAGGTGTATGAATGCCTCGGTTCCGATGAAACGCAGCCAGCCGATTTCCGGGTCATCGTCGCCACCCATCGCAACCTGAAACAGTTGTCCCAGGAGGGACAATTCCGTACCGATCTGTTCTACCGGCTCAATGTTTTTCCCCTGACCATTCCGCCGCTGCGGGATCGCCGGGAAGATATTCCTCATCTGGCCGAACATTTCCTCGAAATTTTCCGCCGGCATCAGGGAAAGGCGCTGCCCGGCCTTTCTCGGGCGGCGATGGATGTTATCATGGCCCACGATTGGCCGGGCAACGTGCGCGAGTTGCGTAACCGCTTGGAATATGCGGCCATCATGACCAGCGGCGAATTGATCCAGCCGGAACATCTGCGACTCCACGGGCCTGCCGGCACCAACTGCGGCGCGCCATCCTCCCTCCTCACCCTCCATTTTGAATTCACTCCCGAAACTTTTTCCCTGAACGAAGTGGTCAATCGGCTCAAGGCGTGGGCCCTGGCCCAGACCGGCAACAACAAATCAGCCGCCGCCCGTTTGCTCAAGACAACCCGCAAGCTTTTTTATTGATTGATGTTTGGATTGTCCCGAATGGGACATTTTGTCTTGGGATGGACAATTTGTCTTGCTTGGCTTGGATATATCTCTTTGAAATAAGATAATATTTTTTTAGGCACGCATCCTGCTTCAAGCTCTCAATCCGGGGCATTTTGTCCCTTGGATGTCTTCGCGGGAACAATTCCATCCATCGGTACACAGGGGAGGGGGGTATGTCGCAGCGAGCCGTTGAACATTGTATTGGCCGCCTGATCACCGACGATCAATTCCGCCGTATGGCCGGCGTGTCGCTTTCGCGGGCCTGTCTTCAAGCCGGTATCGACCTGACGCCCGCGGAAATCAACCTGCTCTCCCTGCTGGACCTCGGCTCCCTCGCCCAGGTCAGTCTCTGTCTCGACCCTGGCCTCCATCGGACCGCACGTCGTGTCGGCCAATAACGATTCCCGTGTCGGCGGTGAAGAACCGGAGAACGACGGCCGTGCCGAGCGCGGAGCCGCCGCCTGGTGGGAACGCGGCCTCTTGTCGCTCTTCCCTCCGAGGATGCCCATCCGATGGCATTTTGTCGGCCTCTTTTCCCTGACCACCGCCTGTATCCTGATTTTGTCCGGCCTGCTGATCTATTCGGTCGTCTATGAGAACATGCGGCGCAACATGATGGAGAAGCTCGCCGGGTCCACCGTTGCGATCAAGGACGTGGTCGAACAGGCGGCGCAACTCGCCGTTCGCAGCCATTTGCAGGCGATCGCCCACATGAACATCGACATGCTTGACGGCTTGGAACGGCAGGTGCATGAGGGCCGATTGAGCCGGGATGCGGCCATGCAGCTGGCCAAGGAGCGCTTGCTGACGCAGCATGTCGGCGAGCGGGGGTATGTGGCGGCCATGACAGGCGCAGGCTCGATGGTGGCCCATTCCCAAGCCCCGAACATTTCCACCGGTCCATCGCTTTCGCCCCATCTCCGGCAACAGGTGACCCTGAAAAACGGCTACCTGGAGCAGGAATGGCAAGCCGCCGATGAGGCGGCGGCCAGCGCCAAGGGGGTCTATCTGGCCTACTTTCAACCGTGGGACTGGATCATTGCCGTTGTCGGTGTGAAGCACGAGTTCACCGTGCTCCTCGATGATCTTCGTCACGGGTTGCGTTCCCAGCATTTCGGCAACACCGGGTACGCCTTCATCGTCAACAGCCAGGGGGACATCATTCTTCACCCTTGGCTGATCGGCAATGTGCACCGTTTGTCCAACCAGGTTGCTCGAGAGGTGTTCACGCGGATCCTCTCGATGAAAAATGGGCAATTCAGCTACCTGTGGGACGAGGAAAACGGGATGGATAAGAAGAAAAAAATCATCTTTTTCAACCATATTCCCGCAATTGACTGGATCGTGGCCTCGACCGTGTACGAGGAGGAGATGTTTGAACCCTTGACCCGGCTGGGGTGGATCATCCTGATCATTGTCTGTGGCGCCATGGGCATGGTGGTGCCGTTGTGCCTGTACCTCGGCAGCCTGATGACCCGGCCGCTTGCCCGCCTGGCCGAACAGATGCACCGCGCCGCCGAAGGCGAGATCAGCATCCGCGCCGAAGAGGACGCCTTGGGGGAGATCGGCCTGGTGGGGCATCATTTCAACCGTTATCTCGAACGGTTGCGGCAGTCGAACGAGAAAATTTTGACCGAGATTCGGGAGCGCATTCAGGCGGAACAGCAGTTGATGCTCTATCACAAGGCCTTTGAACACGCCCTGGAAGGGATTGGCATAACCGATCAGGAGGGAACACTGGTCGCCGTCAATCAGGCCTTTTGCGACATCACCGGCTACAGCCAGCCGGAACTCCTTGGGCGCAACATGCGGCTGCTGAAGTCCCACCGTCAGGACCAGTCGTTTTACCGGCAGATGTGGACCAGCCTGCGGACCACGGGCCGGTGGACCGGAGAGATCTGGAACAGGCGCAAAAACGGGGAAATCTATCCGGAAATCCTGAGCATCAGCACCATCTACGACGAGCGTCGGGCGGTCGCCCACCATGTGGCCGTGTTCCACGACATCACCGAGATGAAGCGGCAGGAAGAGCAAATCATCCATCAGGCCTACCACGACATGCTCACCGGCCTGCCCAACCGCCTCCTGGCCAACGACCGGATCGAGGTGTCCATCGCCCATGCCAGGCGTAGCGGCAGTAAGTTGGCGGTGCTGTTCCTCGATCTGGACAACTTCAAGAACACCAATGACAGCCTGGGCCACGAGTGGGGCGATAAACTCCTGCTGGGCGTAGCCAACCGCTTGGTGTCCCAGGTACGGGAGGAGGATACCGTGGCCCGCCTCGGCGGCGATGAATTTCTTATCCTGGTGGCCGCCCTTGCCTCGGAAGAAGTGGTGATCGATTTGGCCAAACGGCTGCTGCGCAGTCTGGCCGCGCCGTTCAACATCGACGATACCGAGCTGTTCGTCACCGTCAGCATCGGCGTGGCCTTTTTCCCCGAGGACGGGAGCAGCGCCGGCATCCTGACCAAACATGCCGATATTGCCATGTACGAGGCCAAGGCGAGGGGGAAAAACAGGTATTGCCTGTTCACCTCCGACCTGAGCGAGCGGATCGTTTTCCTCCGCCAACTGGAGAACAACCTCCGTCAGGCCGTGGGCAACCGCGAGTTCACCGTGTTCTTCCAACCCAAGATCGACCCGGTCAACGGGACGATGACCGGGGCCGAGGCCCTGGTACGCTGGCGGAAGGAGGACGGCACCATCGTCAATCCAGCCGATTTCATCCCGCTGGCCGAGGAAACCGGCCTGATCATTCCCCTGGGGGAACAGGTGCTGGAGCAGGCCTGTCACATGCTCACTATCCTGGAGCGTTTGGGCCGGCCGGAACTGTCCATCGCGGTCAATCTGTCGCCGCTGCAGTTTGTGCAAAACAATCTGGTCGAGCGAATCCTGGCCATGCTGGACCGGCATGGAATCGCCCATGACCGGCTCGAACTGGAGATCACCGAAACCGCGATGATGACCAATCTGGCCAAAACCGTCGATACCCTCAATCAACTGGCAGGTGCCGGCATCGCCATTGCCGTGGACGATTTCGGCACCGGCTATTCCTCGCTTTCCTATCTCAAGCGGTTTCCCATTCGCACCCTGAAAATCGATCGCTCCTTTATCCGTGATCTGACCCGCGACCCCAGCGACGACCAACTGGTGGAAACCATCATTCTCATGGCGCACAATCTGGGGATCCACGTGGTTGCCGAGGGGGTCGAATCCGCCGAGCAGCTCGAATGGCTCAAGCAGCGACGCTGCGAACAGATTCAAGGCTATGTGTGCAGCCGGCCCTTGCCCCACGAAGCGTTCCTCGCCTTTATCGAACGGTCCGTCCCTGTGCCGGGAAACCGGGGAAACACGATCCTGGAACGATCCGACTGAATGGTTGTCCCGCGGCGCAGCGCGTCATCCCATCTCACCCTAACTCAAGGAGGAAAAATGAACATTCGATCCATTGGTTTTCGGCTCATTGTCGGTGGCTGCCTGGCGGTGGCCCTGCCGCTTGCCGTTGTCGGCTATCTCGCGGTGTCGAAGTCCTCGACCGCGTTGAGCGATATCGCCCGAAACAACGCGGCGTCCCAGGCGCAGAAGTTGGCCACGGTTATCGAGGCCACCTTGGATGCCCAGGCGAAAACCGCGGCCGCGCACGCGGTCGACACCAATGTCCGCTTGATCGGCCAGAAGGTCAAGGAAGCGGGCCTGGAAGGGGCGGCAACCGATATCGCCCAGCTTCGGCAACAGATGAAGGACAAGTTCAAACAGCTGGACAGCAGTTATTTGGGCATCTTCGTCACCGATGCCAAGGGCTACATGTATACCGGTGAGTTGGCCAGCGGCGAGGAGTATAAGGGGGTCAACCTGGCGGACATGGACTATTTCCAAAAGGCCAAGAACAGTGGCAAGGCGGTGGTCGGCGACGTGGTCTACTCCAAGGTCACCAACGATGTCATTTATGTGCTCTGCGCGCCGATCTTTTCCTATACGGGCGAGTTTCTCGGTATTTTCGGTTTGTCGCTCAAGGCCCAGCCGCTGATGAGCCACGTGGCCACAGTCAAGGTCGGCAACTCCGGCTACGCCTTCATGTGCGACCAGAACGGCTTGATCATCGCCCATCCCAAGAAGGAGCTGGAGATGAAGCTCGACCTCAAGACCCTGGCCGACATGGACAAGATCACCAAGGCGATGATGGCCGGGGAGCAGGGAGCGCGGGACTATATTTTCCAGGGCGTGCCGAAGATTGCCGGGTTCGCGCCGGTGCCCCTCAAGGGATGGAGCATCGCCGTCACCCAGGATGAGGCGGAGTTTTTGGCTGCTGCCAATTCGATCAGAAACAGCATCCTGTTGATCACCCTGGTGGCGGTGGCCTTGGTGTGCGGACTGGTGCTGCTCTTTTCCCGCAGCATCACCGTGCCGCTGAAGAACGCGGTCGAGGGACTGAAGGATATCGCCCAGGGAGAAGGAGATCTGACCATGCGCCTGCGGGTCAATTCCCGCGACGAGATCGGCGAACTGGCCCGCTGGTTCAACCTCTTTATCGAGAAACTGCAGGGCATTGTCGGTGAAATTGCCGGCAACACCCGATCCATCGACGCCTCGTCCAACGACCTCGCCCGGATTGCCGCCGATCTCTCCAGCAGTTCCGAGGACACCTCGCAGCGGGCCGACAGCGTGGCCGCCGCCGCCGAGGAGATGACGGTCAATCTCAACAACGTGGCCGCAGCCATGGAACAGTCCACCACCAATACCTCGATGGTGGCCAGCGCCGCCGAGGAGATGACCGCCACCATCGGCGAGATCGCCAACAACGCCCAGAAGGCCCACACCATTTCCCTGGCCGCGGTCGAGCAGGCCGGTTCGACCTCCTTGAAGATGGCCGAGCTGGGCAAGGCCGCCCAGGCGATCGGCAGGGTCACCGAAGCGATCACCGAGATCTCCGAGCAGACCAACCTGCTGGCGCTGAACGCCACCATCGAGGCGGCCCGGGCCGGCGAAGCGGGCAAGGGATTCGCGGTGGTGGCCAACGAAATCAAGGAACTGGCCAAACAGACCGCCGTCGCCACCCAGGACATCAAGCAACAGATCGGCGAGGTCCAGGACACCACATCGACCACGGTCACCGAGATCAACCAGATTTCCGAGGTCATCAACAATATCAACGAAATCGTGGCGGTGATCTCCACCGCGGTGGACGAGCAGCGATCGGCCACCCAGGAGATCGCCAACAATATCGCCCAGGCCTCCCAGGGGATGAACGAGGTCAACGAGAATGTCAGCCAGAGTTCCCTGGTGGCGGCCTCGATCACCAAGGACATCAGCACGGTCAATGGCGCGTCAGCCGAGATTTCCAGCAACAGCCAGCAGGTGAAGACCAGCGCCGACGATCTGCAGCGGTTGGCCGCCACCCTCAAGGCTATTGTCGATGGATTCAAAATCTGACCAATTGCCCCTGGTCGGTGCCGATCGATGAGCAGGGTTTCTAACCTCGGCGTGCGAGGTCTTCGGCGCTACGGCGGTGAAAACGAAGCGTGGAAGACCGGTTGTGCCGAAGAAGCAGGGCGGCCGCCGGGAGGTACGGCGGCCGTTGTCCGCAAGGCCAGCCGGGCCGGAGCGTCCCTGCGGCGTCACCCGGGGGGAGAACGAACCAATGCGGCCTGAGCAAAAAAACGTCTCCCTGTGGGGCGTGGCCGCCATCGTCGCGCCGCTCGCGCTTCTGCTGGCCATCGGTCTCTGGGTGTACCGGACCGAAGCCGCCTCGGCCCGGGACAAGGCGGAACAGCAATTGGCCGCCATCGCCCACCTCAAAGTGGATCGATTGGTGGCCTGGCAGCGGGAGCGGCTGGACGATGCAGCCGCTCTTGGCGCCGACGCCCTGTGGCTTGGCCAGACGGCACGCTTCTTGGCCACGGCCGATGCACGGTTGGCAGGTCAACTGCGCAACCGTCTGCGCACCGTTGGCGCGCCTGGCCAGTACGTGGAGGTCCTGTTGGTCGATGCCGCGGGCCGCGTCCGCTTGAGCACAAACGGCGACTCCGAGCCGCCAGGGTACGCCGCCGCCCTGGCGCTGGCCCTGGGTCGCCGCCATCCTGTGTTCAGCGATCTGTTCGTGACGCCTCATTGCCGTTCACCCCGCGTTGCCCTGATCGCGCCGTTTTTTGTTCCCAATCAACGCACCGGACTGCCGCTGGGAGCGGTGGTGCTGATCAGCGATGCCGTGCAATGCTTTCAGTCATGGCTCCAGCCGTGGGGGCCACCCGGCGCGACCGGCGAAATCCTGCTTATTCGGAGAGACGGCAGTCCGCTGCTGCTGGCGGAATCCTTGCCCAGGCTGTCGGTTCCGCTGCCGAGCCAGATGTCTGGGCGCCACAGTGACTCGCTGGCCGCGGCGGCGATGCAGGGGCGGATCGGCGCGATCCGGGGCAGGGATCAACAGGGCGTTGATTCGCTGGCGGTGATTGTCCCGGTGCCGGGAACCGAATGGAGAGTGATCGCCAAGGATGCGGCAGCACACGTTTTTGCCGCGTGGCGGTTTCGCGCCGCCCTGCTTTTGTTGGTCTTCGCGCTCCTCGCCGGTGGATTTGGCGGTCTGTGCCTGTTCATGCAACAGTACAACAAAAAAGTCCGATACATGGCTCTGTATGACGCCGAATCGCGTCTGCGGCACAGCATGGAGCGGCATCGCAGTACCGTGCAGGCCATTGATGACGGCATCATCGCCGCCGATGGCCAGGGGCGGATCGAACTGATCAATCCGGTGGCCGAGGCACTCACCGGTTGGCGCCAGGAGGAGGCGCTCGGCAGACCCTTGGAGGAGGTCTTCTGTCTGGTCGAGGAAACGACAGGGGAGCTGGTTCGCGGCTCCATTGCCCAGGTGCTGGGTTCAGGGACGGCGGGGGAGAGAAAGGGATATCATCTGCTTCGCGCCCGCGATGGCCGTGAACGTGCCGTCACCGGCTCGGTTGCTCCAATCCACGATGATCGGAACACACCGCTTGGGATCGTGCTGGCCTTCCGGGACCAGACCGAGGAACGGCAGGCTCAACGGCTGATGCAGGCACGGTTGTTCCTGCGCGAATACGCCTTTACCCATACATTAGAGGAGTTTTTCCTCAGGGCGCTGAAGGAAGTGGCCGCCCTGATGGAAAGTCCCCTGGTTTTTTGCCGTTGTCCGGAGCAAACCGTTTCCTCGGTAGTCATGCGCCGCCCGCCCTCGTCGAGAACCACCGCGTTCGCGCAGGCCGGGAATGGCTGGGTGACGGTCAGTGGCATTGACTGGATGGATGCCTGGTTCGATCGCCTCGGGACCGGGCAGCCGCCGGTGGTCGACGATCCTGGCGTATCGGCGGGGTCGGCGAGCGCTGTCGCTCCATGGTGGATCAAGGGGAAGGTGCTGGCGGTGCCGGTGCTGCGGGCGGGCAAGGTCCTCGCTCTCTTTGCTGTGGCTGAAAAATCGGGACACTACTCACCCCAGGAGCACGAAACACTGACGCGGATCGCCGAGTTCACCTGGCGGCTGGTTGAGCGGAAACAGGTGGAGGAGGAATTGCTGGCCAGTGAGCGGCAGTACCGGACCCTGTACCGGAGCATGATGGATGCCTTTGTGGTGACTGACATGCACGGTCATATCCGCCAATGCAACGATGCCTACTGCGCCATGCTCGGTTATGACCGCGAGGAACTCAGACGCATGCGGGTCAGTGATGTCACCCCCGCGCAGTGGCTGGCCTACGAAGACGAACAGGTGAGAAACCAGCTGATGCACGGCGGATGCTCGGGGCTCTATGAAAAGGAATATCGGCGAAAGGATGGAACGCTCATTCCTGTGGAATTGCGTACTTTTCTCCTGATTGACAACGATGGCCAGCCCGAGGGGATGTCGGCGGTTGTCCGGGACATTTCTGAACGCAAGCGTGCGGAACAGGAAGAGGCAAAACTGCTCGCCCGGTTAAGCCAGTCGCAGAAAATGGAGTCCGTGGGCCAATTGGCCGGCGGGGTGGCCCACGATTTCAACAACATGCTCAGCGTCATCCTCGGCTATGCGGAACTGGCCCTGCGCAAGATGGAGGTGCCCGAGCCCCTGCATGGCTATCTTGAGGAAATCGTCAAGGCTGGCAGGCGTTCCTCCGAAATCACCCGCCAACTGCTGGCCTTTGCCCGTCAGCAGACCATTGCCCCGAGGATCCTGGATCTGAACGAGACGGTGGAAGGCATGCTTAAAATGCTGCGCCGGCTGATCGGCGAGGATGTGGTGCTCAGATGGGTGCCAACCCCTGACCTGTGGCCGATCAGGATGGACCCAACCCAGGTGGACCAACTGCTGGCCAACCTGTGCGTCAATGCCCGTGACGCCATTGCCGGTGTGGGCAATATCACCATCGAAACGGGCAGAGCCACCTTTGATCAGGCCTATTGCGCCGGCCGGTCCGGAGTGATGCCCGGTGATTTTGTGCTCCTGGCGGTCAGCGATAACGGCAGCGGCATCGAACGTGATCTGCTCGACAAGATCTTTGAACCTTTTTTCACCACCAAGGATGTTGGCCGGGGAACCGGGCTGGGGCTGGCGACCGTGTACGGCATCGTCAAGCAGAACGAGGGCTTTATCAACGTGTACAGTGAGCCGGGCGTCGGCACCACCTTCCGCATTTATCTGCCGCGCCAAATCGGGACGGTCGAGGATAAACCGGAAATAGAGGCGATCACGGCCATGCCGACGGGCCAGGGGCAAACCGTCCTGGTGGTGGAAGATGAGGAGGCGATGCTCACCCTGAATCGTTCGATGCTTGAGTATCTGGGCTATACGGTCCTGACCGCCGGCACGCCTGGCGAGGCCCTGCGACTGGCCAAGGCGCATGGCGCGTCCATCGAGCTCTTGGTCGTCGATGTAATCATGCCGGAAATGAACGGCCGTGAGCTTTCCAAGGAGATCGAAACCCTGTGCCCGCGGGTCAAAACCTTGTTCACGTCGGGCTATACCGCCAATGTCATTGCCCATCGGGCGGTTCTGGACAAGGGCGTGCGGTTCATGACGAAGCCGTTTTCCACCGGGGAGTTGGCGCGCAAGGTCTGGGAAACCTTGCACGGTTAGCCTGGAGGGCAAGCGCGGCCAGGACCAGCCCGGTTCAGTTCCTTTTCGCCTGCATTTCCCTGTACATGAACCGGACCATCAGGGCCAGGGCCATCACCCCCGCCACCAGTACCAGCCATAACAAAAGGGTTTTCCACGAAGTGGCCGCCAGGCGCGGCGTGAGCGCCTGCTCACCGGCCAAAACCTGGATTGGACCAGGTTCGATCGGCTTGAGCCGCGATTCGGCTCCGGTTTCCCGCAGGACGGCGAGGATCAGCTGACCCTCGGCGGGCCGCTGTCCCCCTGCCTTGACACTGCCGAAGGCCACTGTGTAGAGACCGCTGCCTCGGGCGAGGAAGACCAGCTGCAGCGGCCGCCATCCCAATTCAAGCCTGGGCGCCGGCCCGCCGTTGCCCAGGCCTGCGCCGTCGGACAGCACCCGGATCCGCCATTGGCCATCGCTGGTGGGAGGGCAGTAGATCAAGGGGTTGGTCAATGTCTTGCCCTCCTGTTCGATCCGGTAGAAATCGGCCTGGACTGCGGGTCGCCAGGGGACATCGGCGGCGGAGCGCGATTCGATTGCCGCCCGCAGCAGTGAATTGGCCGAGGGGAAACGGAGACGCAGGGCCGTCACCCTGATGTTGGCCTCGAGCCGGTATTCGAGGAGCGTCTGACTGTTTTCCTCCCGGCGGTGCACCGGATCGAGCGGCAGCCAGCGCCACTGGTCGTCGTCGGCCGCGGCACCCGAGAGGGCAGACGCCTCCCGCAGTCGCAGCGGGGTCCGGCAGTCGCGGCAATCGAGTCTGAGGTAGGGGGATGCGGTCAACGGCAAGACAATGCGGCGGGCTGTGACCTGGCCGCCGTTGTAACGGAGATCAGCCAACACCGCCTTGGTGACCAGGGGAGACCAGTGGACCAAATCAGCGCTGTGCGCAAGGCTGACGGTACACAGGCCGACTGGGCCAGCCTCGTCCCAACGCAGCTCCAATGCCGTCGGCGCGGTGGCAATCGTGCTGAGATCAAGGAGATAGGAGGACGGTGGCGCTTGCTGTCCGGCTTGATTGTCCGCATCGACGGTGACCGCCGCGCCCAGGGCATTGCGGCTGACCCGTAGGGAAAGATCGCCGCTCACCCCTTGACGGCCCTCGGGTAAGGGAAAGAAGGGCACTGCCTGCCTGCGTTCGACCGGCGGCGGGTCGAGACTGCGCAGGGCATGGGGCACGGCCTCGCCAGCGGCGTTGAACACCATGAGATCCCCCATATCCTGTCGGGTCACCGCGGCATGGACCTCCAGCGGCAGGATAAGACCGTGGACGGCATCCGGATCGGTGACCGGCACCGGGCAGCCGTAGGCAAAGTCAGTCGGGGTCAGCCGGGCGGCCCTGGCCGGCAGGACCATCGTCAGGGTCAGCAGGCCGATAAGCAGCGTAACATTCATCGGGGCAGCTCCTCGGGCTTGGGAGGGAGGGGGGCGAAAAAGCCGATGATCAGCATCAGCAGGCCAACCACCAGAAAGGACACGATGCGGCCGATGGTTCCGGTGCCGGAAAGATCGATCACAAACAGCTTGATCACCGTCAGGCACAGCAGCCCGGCACCGGTGAGCCAGACCCTGCGGTATGCCTTGCGGGCCCCCAGGATGGTCAGGGTCAGGGCCAGGACGGACCAGAGGGCCGCCACGGCGGCCTGCAGAATTGGGGAGGAGAAAAGGGCGTCGAACCGGTAGGGAACATGGGCATACCAATGGACGCAGCGACCAACCGCCACATTGAGCCAGATAAACAACAAGGCCGCGGTCGCGATCAACCCTCTCTCTCCAAACAGGCTGGATGTGGTTGGGCGCAGGGTGCGGAGGAGTGCCAGCAGGAGAATGGCCAGCTCGACCAGCTCCAGGGGATTGAGCAGCGGCAGGAAGGGCAGGGGATCGGGGTCGCCGCTGGCGGTGAAGGAGGCCAAGGTCCACAGCAGCAGGGCCAGCAAGGGGACATCGGTGGCGATACCGTGGTAGGTCGCGGCACAACGGGCCACAGGCCAGGTCAGCCGATCGCCGTGGAATTCGAGGGCAAAGAGCACGACCATGGGCACGCCGCCCCAGCAGGCCAGGGACCAGACTTCGGCGATTCCCGCCATCCGATCCACCCGCCAGGCAAGCTCGATGGCGAGCACTGCCATCAGCAACCACAGACCAAGGCTGTGCCCCCAAGGCAGTGAGCGGGGCGGTAACTGCTCCTCGAAGCGGGCCAGCAGCCCATACAGCACCGTAAAGGCCAGGGGCCAGGCCAGCCAGCCACAGCCGGCCAACAGCGATCCAGCGTTCCAACCCATGACCTGGGCGATCAGGGTGAACAGCATGATCGGCAGCAGGACCAGCAGGCCGGTGACCATCCGCTGCCAACTGAAACGGTGCGCCAGGCCCCCCAGACAGAGGGTGGTCAGGCCGGCGTAAAGAAGAAAGGCAGGCGGCAGCGTTTGGCCCTCCAGGTGATGGTCCAGATCCCGGTAACCTCCGCCGTACCACCAGCTCAACCCCCAAGCGAGCAGTAATGGCGGTAAGGGGAGCTCCCAAGGGGATGCCTGGTCGCGATACCGATCAAGCCAGAAGCTGGAGAACAGGGCGGCGCTGGCCAGCAGAGCACTGCCGAGAAAGGCCCAGTTGACCAACAGCCCGCTGTCGGCGGGCAAGACCAGGCCGTCCACGAAACTCACAGCGGCACCGATCTGGAGTAGCAGACCGAACAGCCGGGCCAGCGGCCGGTCCTGCCGCGACCCGATCCAGACCATGGCCGCGCCTTCCAAAGCCCAGGCAGCGGCGGTCCAGTTCGGGCCGAGTCCCAGGGGAATGGCCAAGCTGGCGAAGACCACGCCCAGGGCAAGAAAGGCCTCGGTCAGCAGCCGCATCCCCTCAGCCAGCTGTCTCCACAGCAGCCAGGACAACCCGACATACCAGCCGCCCAGCATCAGGGCACTCAGCGCCATGCCGTAACGGAAATCGTGCACCAGATAGGCTTGGAGGCCGCTGGCGACAATCGGCAGGCCAAACACCAACGGGCCGTCGATGAAGCCGCGCAGTCGCAGGGGCTGACGATGGGCGAACAGGACCGCGATCAGGCAGTACATCAGGAAAAAGAGGATCAAAAAGGGTTCGGTGGTGGCAAAATGGTCCGGGGTATAGGCCGAGGCTCCCCAAAGGGTGGCGATGGCAAAGGTGAAGGTAAAACCGATCAGATTGAGTTCCCGCCAAGCCTTGAACCAGGCAATGCCGAGAATGCTGCTGTTGAGCAGGGCGTAGTAGGAGAAGAGGAGTACATGGCTGCCGCTGTCGGTGGACATCAGCACCGGAGCGAGAAAACCGCCGATGGAACCGGACACCGCCAACCCCCGGGCCTCCTGCAACACCGCCAGGGCACAGGACAGCCCCACTAGGCTGATCATCACCGTTAGGGCCAGGGGCAGGGGCAGGAGATGGTAGAGCTTGGCTGCGGCAAAGACCACCAGGTACAGGACGCCGATGCCACCGCCTTCCAGACCCAGGCCATAGTTCCTGCGGCTGTGGCGCAGTCGCCAACCGGCGGCCAGCAGGATCAGACCGCCCAGGGCCACCCCGGCCAGGCGCAGTTCGATGGGGATCAGGGTGCGCTGGGCCGCATACTTGAGCAGGAAAGCCACCCCAAAGAACAGGACCACCAGGCCGATTTTGAGCACCGGATTGCCGCTGGTGAAAAAGGTGACTACCGGCGCAGTCAAACCGGCCAAGAGGCCGCGAACCGGTACCTGGTCAGGGGATGGTGGCGGAGGTTTCCCCTCCGGAGCCGCTCGTGGGTGTTCCTCGGCGGCCGCCGCTTGTCTTGAAAACGATTTGTCCGCCGTGGGCTCACCCGGATCACGGACAAGGGGCGTCCCGTGTGTTGCTTCCGGATGGTCGTCTCGGGCGATGGCGGTCGTGGTCCGTTCCAGTCTCTCTATCCGGCGGCGGAGGGCAACCACTTCGATCGCCAGGTAAATCACCGCACCGGCGAGGAGAGCGTTGAGCAGGCTATGGGGATAGACCCGCATGCCGACACCGACGGCCAAAAGTACCGCCAGGAGGGAAAGAGCTGTTCGCATGTCCGTGCCTCGTTTCAGGTCTTGTTCAGAACCAATCCCCAGGGGGCAATCCGTGCCGCTACGGCCCGGTTGGAAAGGTCTGTCCGATTCCCGTGAGCAAAAAGCCGGACAGAAAACAGGGACGGATGATTTGATTGAAGAAATGCGCAATTGAAAACGGTGGGGAAGCCGTTTTCAGCTTTCCCACCGCTTTGAAGACGGAACTCCGCGAGATCGTGGACAAGAGACTGGGCTCCGTGTCCTTACGTTGCGGCGTTATTCCAGCGACGGCTTGGGCGTTGCCTGGGTGGGTGCCGGCAGGATGGGATGCAGCACCTGGGGCTGTTTGCCGGTGGTTGTCTTGAGAAAGGCGACAATCTTGCCGATATCCCCCTCTTTGAGGTCGGCGCCGATCTGCGAATCGTTCATCACCTGCACCGCTTCTGCCAATTCCCAAACCACGCCTGAATGGAAGTAGGGCGGTGTCAGCTCGATATTGCGCAACGAGGGTGATTTAAACGAGAATTCGTCGTCCTTGGCCTGGGTAATGGCAAACCGACCCTTGTCGCCGGCGATGATTTTTTCACTTGGTTTGTTGACCACCCCCAAGGGGTAGTACTGATCACCGCCCATATTGACCCCGCCATGGCATTCGACACAGCCATGGACCATGAACAGCTTCAAGCCTTCCTGTTCATTTTGGGCCAGCGCCTTGGCATCGCCCTTGAGAAAGAGATCGAATTTCGAGTCAGGGGTGATGAGGGTGGCTTCAAAGGCTTCGATGGCCTTGGCCATGTTGTCGAAAGTCACCGGATCGCTCTCGCCGGGGAACGATCGTTTAAACAGGGCCACGTATTCGGGCATGCTGTTGAGGGTTTTGACCACGTTTTCCGGGGTGTTGTTCATCTCCACCCCAGCCTGAATCGGCCCTTTGGCCTGCTCCGCCAGATCCTTGGCTCGGCCGTCCCAGAACTGGGCCACGTTGAAGACCGAATTGAGCACGGTCGGGGCATTGCGCGGCCCCTGTTTCCAGCCGTGACCAGTGGATGTCTGTTGGAAGTCGGCGCCAGCCATGCCGACGTTGTGACAGGTGTTGCAGCTGATTAGGCCGCTTTTCGACAGCCTGGGGTCAAAATACAGCATCTTGCCCAGTTCGATCTTGTCCGGCGTCGCCTCGTTCCCCTTGATGGCCGGCGCCTTGTCCGGGACGGGCTGGAACTGGGCCTGGGCATCCTTCATCACGGTGTCTTCGGCGTTGGCGGAAAAACCAACCGCGGAAAGAGAGAGCGTCAAGCTCAGGGCTGCGAACAGATAGGTCTTTTTCATGGTCATCCTCCATCTGGTAAAGGGTATGTTTTCCGATTCCCGGTTCCCAATGTACTACAGATGTCCGCGTTGGCAAGCATACATGCTGTAACCCGGTGCCGGCGAGGGGCCTTGTCCCTTGACAAGGCGAAAAAAAAGGGAAAACGATGCAGGATCGCTTCCGCGGCCGAGTTCACGTTCGTCTCAATCCGCCGGTCTTCGTTTGGACGGAATGATGAATGACCTGATTTCTCCCCAGTTTCTTGGCCGCATACAGAGCCGTGTCAGCCATGCCGATCAGATCGTTTTTGCTGCATGCGGTCTCGGCGGGCCGGACAGTGGCCGCTCCGATGCTGACGGTAACCCGGAAATGGCGTTCTCCGTTGAAAAAATCGTGGTCGGCGATAGCGTTGCATAACTTCCTGGCCACGGTCACCGCCCCTTCCGCATCGGTTTCCGGCAGGATAAAGGCGAATTCCTCGCCGCCGTAGCGGGCCATCAGATCGTACTCGCGAATCGCGGTCTGCGCTACCTGGCATAGTTCCTTGAGAATGAAATCGCCGATCTGGTGTCCGTTGACGTCGTTGAATTTCTTGAAGTGGTCGATGTCCGCCAACAAAAGGGAGAGCGGCGCATGATTGCGGATGGCCCGATTGATTTCCGAGTGAAGGGAATGATGGAAAAAACGATGGTTGCTGATCTCGGTCAACCCGTCGAGGTTGGCCAGCTTTTCCAGCAGGCGGTTCCGCTCGGTCAACTGCCGTCGTATCTGTTCCAGCGCGGTCTTGGCCTGGGTCAGTTCGCGGTGCATCGCTTCATAACTGAGATGAAGCAAGCTGAGTCGGATATTGGCCTCCTGGATGATCTCGGCCACCGGTCGCAACGAGGTGATGTTCACCCCAAAAAAGCGGGCTGATTTTTCGATTTCCCGGTTGATGATCTTGAGGATGGTCTTGATTTTCACGTCTTCCAGGCCGAGCAGCCGATGGGCGTGGTCCACAAACTGGCGGTGAAATCGCTCGGGATGAACGGAAAAGAAAATCCTGGTGACCAGCGCGGACAAGTGAGTGATTTTAATGGCCAGATCCTCTTTCGGATCCGTACCGGGGTAGGCAAGGGGATCGTGATGGTAGCGGATGGCGGCTAGAATGGGGGAGGGGAGTGCCCATAAACGGCCAATTTCAGCGCCAGAGATGGTGTGTGTCAGGCCAATATATTCTTCTTCCAAGGAAAGTTCGCACACCTCGGCTGAACCAGCCGTCAGGTGCTGTGTTAGCCGGTCGTAACGCCTGGGGATTGTGAGCGCGAAGATTAAACAACCGATATCCTGCAGCAAACCAATGGTAAACATTTCCTCGGGGTCCATCCGCCCGGTCTGTTCGGCAAGCAGGCGAGCGGCTGTCGCGCCAACCAGCGAGCGTTCCCAGAATTGATTGAGATCAAACCGATCGTGGGACTGTGCCTCTCCCATGGAGAGAAAAGTGAAACTCAGGACCAGGCTGCGCACCGCGTTGATCCCCAGCAGGGAGACAGCTTGACTGATCGAGCCGATCTTTTGCGGAAAACAATACAAGGCGGAATTGGCGACCTTGAGAATTCTGGCTGAAAGTGCCATGTCCTGGGCGATGAGGGTTGTCAGGTCAGGAAAAGAAATGTCGTCCTGTGAGGTAACTTCGAGGACCTTGGCGGCAACAGCTGGAAGTGTCGGCAGCGAGGCGGAGGAGAGAATCGCGTTAAGCGCTTTGTTGAGTGGCGTGGACATGACCGATGCTGTCGTTCGTGCGAGTCGGAATGGACAGGGTGGTAGCCTAACGAGAAAAAAGATTTTTTTATATCACGCCGTTCCCTGATTTGCTTCTCTCTTTTTGATGGCAGCCGCATTTAATCAAAACCGAACAGGAATCATGGCGAAGGAATGCTGAAGGAACGCAATTATCGAGGAAACCTGTCATGGCCGGTAACGCCTTGTGAGACATGCGAAAAAAAGAGTGTTGCTGGGTAACGAGACAGGTTGGGGTGAAAGGAGGGGATGAAAAAAATCGACATGAAAAATCAACGGACTGCCAACAAAAACCAAGAAAATGGGAGAGCTGGTAAACAAAAGTCTTGCGAAGGCTGCTTGAATTTGTCTTGACACTCTAATTGTTTGCTGGTATTTGACTTGCGGTTTTCAGCGGTATGCTGTATAAAAGCCATTCCAAACATCAAATGATGTAGGCGCGTAGCTCAGTGGGAGAGCGCTACCTTGACGTGGTAGATGTCGTCGGTTCGACCCCGTCCGCGCCTACCAATTTTTCAAAGGCTAGGATGCAGATTTATCTGCTCATTAGCCTTTCCTTTTTACAGGCACGATGGCAGAGATATCGGTTTCCTTACAAGACGGTGAAAATAAGTCGTTTCCGCTGGGGACAGCAGTCGCGGATGTGCTCAAGGATCTGGTTTCCGGTAAGCAGCGCAAGCAGACCGTGGCGGTGAAGTGCGACGGTCGTCTGCTGGATTTATCGACACCTCTGGCGATGGATGCGGTCATCGAACCGGTATCTGTGCACTCGGAAGCAGGTCTGGAAATTCTGCGCCATTCCACAGCTCATATCATGGCCTTGGCGGTCAAGGAGCTGTTTGGCGATCAGGTGAAAGTGGCCATCGGCCCGGCGATTGAAGACGGGTTTTACTACGATTTTGATCGGGAAAAGCCTTTTTCCTCCGAAGAATTCGAGCAGATAGAAGCCAAGATGGCGGAGCTGGCCAACGCTCGTCTCCCTTTTGTCCGGCAAGAGATGCCCAAGGAAGAGGCAATCCGTTTTTTTGAGCAGCACGGCGAAATTTACAAACTCGAACTGCTGCGGGAGATGGAAGCGGAAACCGTCAGTCTGTACACCCATGGTGGTTTCGTCGATCTGTGCCGCGGCCCCCATGTTCCGGATTCTTCCTGGATCAAAGTGTTCAAGCTGTTGCGGGTGGCAGGGTCGTATTGGCGGGGCGATGAGAAACGGCAGATGTTGACCCGCATCTATGGGACTGCCTTTGCGGACAAGAAAGAGCTGCAACAGTATCTTGCCCGGCTGGAGGAGGCCCGTAAGCGCGACCATCGCAAGCTGGGCAAGCAGTTGGGATTGTTTACCATTCAAGACCAGATCGGTCCGGGGTTGATCCTCTGGCAGCCGCGTGGCGCCCTTCTTCGCCGGCTGATCGAGGATTACTGGAAGGATGAGCACTACCGAAACGGCTACCAGTTGCTCTATACCCCGCACATTGCCCGCCAGGATCTGTGGAAAACCTCGGGACATCTTGATTTCTACGGCGAAAACATGTATTCCGCCATGGAGATCGACGAGGTGATGTATCAGTTGAAGCCAATGAATTGTCCGTTTCACATTGGCGTCTACAATGCCGACAAGCACAGTTACCGGGAGTTTCCCATTCGCTGGTGCGAGTTGGGCACGGTTTATCGCTACGAACGGACCGGTGCGCTGCATGGCCTGATGCGGGTACGTGGTTTTACCCAAGACGACGCGCACATATTCTGCCGTCCCGATCAGTTGGAAGAAGAGATATTTAACATCATTGATCTTAACTTGCATATTCTCAAGACGTTTGGGTTTGATCAATATGATGTCTATCTTTCCACCCGGCCCGAAAAGTACGTCGGTTCGGATGAGCACTGGCAGTTGTCGACCCAGGCGTTGAAGCAGGCCCTTGAGAAAAAAGGGTTGGCGTATCAGCTGGATCCGGGAGAGGGGGTTTTCTATGGCCCCAAGATCGATATCAAGATCAAGGATCAGCTGGGACGGTCGTGGCAATGCTCCACCATTCAGGTTGACTTCAATCTGCCAGAACGATTTCAGATGAACTATACCGGCGTTGATGGCGCTGAGCATCAGCCGATCATGATCCATCGAGCTTTGATGGGGTCGCTTGAGCGCTTTATCGGGGTGCTGATCGAGCACTACGCAGGTGCCTTTCCCCTTTGGCTCGCTCCGGAACAGGCGCGGATAATGAATATTACCGATGACCAGGGCGAATACTGCGAACAGGTGCATGCCCGGTTGCGGGCCATGGGCGTGCGTATTGACAAGGATGTGCGCAACGAAAAGTTGAATTACAAAATTCGTGAAGCTCAGCTGATGAAAGTCCCCTACATGTTGATTGTCGGCGAGCGTGAGAAGCAAGAAGGCACGGTTACGGTGCGAAAGAGAGATGGAGAAAATTTGCCGGCCATGACGCCGGAAGCATTCGTTGATCTCGTTATTGAGGAATGCGGACGTCGTCACGTCTGAACACAACACTACAACTGGAGGAACGAACATTAAAAAACGAGGCATTCGAAAACCTTCCACTCAGCAGGATCTGAAAATCAAAATCAACGAAGATATCGATTACCGGGAAATTCGACTCGTTGATTCCGATGGAACACAACGCGGTATCGTCAGCACCAAAGTCGCTTTGGAGGCGGCCCAGGAGCAGGGCCTTGATTTGGTCGAAGTTTCCGATAAGGCTGATCCGCCTGTGTGCCGGATCATGAATTTTGACAAGTTCCGTTACGAGCTGAAAAAGAAACAGCAGGAAGCCAAGAAAAAACAGACCGTAATTGAAACCAGAGAAATCAAGTTTAGGCCTAAAACCGAAGAACACGATTTGAATTTCAAGATACGTAAAATCAAGGAATTCCTGGCGGAAAAAAATAAAGTTAAGGTGACCATGCGTTTCCGCGGCCGCGAAATTGTCTATGCCCAGACCATAGGACTTGACGCGCTGACAAAAATCGCTGATACGTTGCGTGAAGATTGCGTGATCATTCAGGAACCCAAAATGGAAGGTCGGCAGCTCGTTATGTTTGTCGGTCCCAAAGCCTAAAGGTGCAATTCGTTATTCAATAACTACATTCCGGCCAGATGTTGGACCGGGGAAGATGTAAGGAGCGTGTACCATGCCGAAAATGAAAACCAACCGAGGGGCTGCCAAGCGGTTTAAGGCTACCGGTGGCGGACGGATCCGCCGCGCCAAGGCCTTTGCCTCTCACATATTGACCAAGAAATCAACCAAGCGGAAACGTAACCTGCGAAAATCCGCCTTGATTGCCGAAGTGGACACCAAAGCCGTACGGCGGATGTTGCCATACATGTAAGAGACGTAACGGTCTGAGCGGGATGCTCAGGCTCTGCCATCACCATCGGGAGAGTTCCGCCATTTCAGGCGGTCTTTCTTTTCTTTGCTAGAACGGAGAAGACAATGCCTCGTGTAACACGCGGTTTCAAAGCACGCCGCAGAAGAAATAAAGTACTGACTCTGGCCAAAGGTTTTCGTGGCGGTAAGCACCGGTTGTTCAAGACCGCCGCTGAAGCGGTTGATCGTGCCTTGTGCTACGCGTACCGGGACCGCCGCGTAAAAAAACGGGAGTTTCGTCAGCTATGGATCGCCCGCATTAACGCGGCCGCCAAGCAGAACGGCACCAGCTACAGCCGACTGATCAATGGATTGAGCAAGAATTCGATCGAACTTGATCGCAAGGTGCTTTCCAACCTGGCCATCGTTGATCCCAACGCCTTTTCAGCAGTGGTCAAGGCCTCCGGGCAGGCCTCCTGAACACGGTTGAAAGTGTATGGAAAGCGAGCTGCTCAGGCTCAAGCAGGAGGCCGAAGAGGCTTTGGGGCGGATTGATGATCTGGCCCAGCTTGAAACCTTTAGAGTTACCTATCTCGGAAGAAAAGGCGGTCTGCTCAGCGGTGCCTTGCGGCAACTGGGGAGCGTGGCCGCTGATGAGCGCCCTCGGCTCGGCCAATTGGCCAATGCCATCAAGCAGGAGATCGAAGACCGGTTCGAGACACTTAAGGCCCAGTTTCAGGCCTCGGCGCTGACACGGGCCGGCGGGGAAGTGGATCTCAGCTTGCCCGGTCGCTATCTGCCGTTTGGTAAACTGCATCCAGTCACCCAAGTCATGGAGGAAATCTGCTCGATTTTCGAAGGGTTGGGGTTTGCGGTGGCTGAAGGACCGGATGTGGAAAGCGATTACTATAATTTCGAAGCGCTCAACATCCCCAAACATCATCCAGCCCGTGACATGCATGACACCTTTTATGTCACGGATTCAATTCTCCTGCGTACCCATACCTCACCCATGCAGGCAAGGATCATGGAGCAACAGGAACCACCGTTGCGTTACATCGCACCTGGCAAGGTGTATCGGTGCGATTCGGATATCACCCATACCCCTATGTTTCATCAAGTGGAAGGCTTTCTGGTCGATAGGGAGGTTTCCTTTGCCGATTTGAAAGGGGTGCTGACCAGCTTTACTCACAAGATGTTCGAGCGGGAACTTGCCTTGCGTTTCCGTCCCAGTTTTTTTCCCTTCACCGAACCCAGTGCTGAGGTTGACATTGCCTGCGTGATCTGTGGCGGCAAAGGATGTCGGGTTTGCAAACGCACGGGATGGCTCGAAATTCTTGGGTCCGGCCTTATTGACCCCGAGGTGTTGAAGATGGTGGGGTACGATCCTGATCTCTATTCCGGATTCGCTTTTGGTCTCGGCGTTGAACGGATAGCCATGCTCAAATATGGCATTGACGATATCCGTTTGTATTACGAAAACGACCTCCGGTTTCTCTCCCAGTTTTAGAACGCCGCCTTTTCGTTCCTTGCACAAGACCGTCCGCTCCATCTCGTGCGAGGGATGATTCCGACATGGTACCTGCAAGCCGAATCGCTTGCCGCGCTCCAGCGGTCGACGACCTCACGAGAGGCCGAAAAGGAAGGAGCGCCTCCCGCTTCTTCCTTGATCGGCCTAATTTGGGAAGCGGCAGGTGTCGAACACAACATTTATCATGATGAGCTGTTGCTGATAGGATCGTTATGAAATTCACGCTGAGTTGGCTGAATCAATTCATTTCCACCGCAGGAATGACTTCGGCGCAGATAGCCGACCAATTAACCATGCTCGGGCTTGAGGTTGACAGTGTCGAAGAGTTGTCTGCACACCTCGCCCCGATCACTGTGGCCCGGGTAACCGAGGTCAGCCAACATCCCGATGCCGATAAATTAACGGTATGTGTTGTCGATACCGGCGAGGAGATCGTCCAGGTGGTGTGTGGTGCGCCCAATGTCCGGCCTGGGATGTTCACCGCCATCGCCAAGCCCGGCGTCAAGCTTCCCGACGGTACCAAAATAAAAAAATCCAAGGTCCGGGGCGTTGTTTCCGCTGGAATGCTCTGTTCGGCGCGTGAGTTGGGCTTGAACGACGATCATAGCGGCATCCTCGACTTGCAGGGACCGTTTGCTCCGGGGCTGCCACTGGTGGAAGCGCTCGATCTTCGCGATACAGTGATCGAGGTCGATCTGACACCGAATCGCCCTGATTGCGCCAGCGTTCGCGGCATTGCCCGTGAAGTCGGCAGTTTCACTGGGGGCGTCTTGAAGCCGCTCGTCGCCCAAGTAACCCCATTAACCGGAAAGAATATCGATTTTGAAGTGATCATCGATGATCCGACCTTGTGCCCTCGATATACCGCCCGAAAATTGATCAATGTTACTATCGGACCTTCTCCTCGCTGGATGCAGCAACGGCTCAGTGCCGTGGGGATGCGGCCGATCAACAACATCGTTGATATCACCAACTACGTGATGCTCGAGTCCGGGCAGCCGATGCACGCCTTTGATTTCGCTACGTTGCGGGACAGCAAGATCATTGTCCGTCGGCCAACCGTGCAAGAGACGAGCATCACCACCCTCGACGGCAGTCAACGGCAGCTTGACCCAGACATGTTGCTCATCTGCGATGGCCAGGGCCCCATCGCGGTGGCCGGAGTCATGGGAGGATTGGATACAGAAATCACTGACCGTACCACCACTATCCTGCTTGAGTCCGCCTGTTTCAATCCCGTGTCCATACGGCGCACTGCTCGCAAATTGGGAATTCCATCCGAGTCTTCCTATCGATTTGAACGAGGGGTCGACCCGAACCTCGCGGATATCGCCCTGGAACGGGCTGTGGAGTTGATGGTCGAATATGCCGGCGCCCAGGCGGATCCGGACGGTATCGATGTCTATCCAGGAAAAAAACCTTTGTTGACCCTGCAACTGCGCGTCAACCGGGTGTGCGGGTTGCTGGGCATGGAGCTGAATCGCGACCAGGTTGCGGATTATTTGCGATCCATTGAGTTTGCTGTCACCGCACTGGATGAGGCGACCCTGGAAGTTGTGGTTCCAAGCTTCCGGATCGATATCGAGCGTGAAGTGGACCTGATTGAAGAAGTCGCCCGATTGGTCGGGTACAATTCCATACCCACCGCATTGCCGCTCATTCGGATGGACTATCCCAAACGGGATGACCTGCGTGCCTTGCGGCAGGATATTGCCCGTATTCTCACCGCACAAGGCTTTTTTGAGGCAATCAACTACAGCTTTGTCAGTGAACATCATTTGGATATCTGCCGCCTTGCCGAAAACGACGCCCGGCGACAGGTGACCCGGCTTCTCAATCCGCTCTCGGAGGAACAGGCGGTCATGCGATCCATGCTTCTTCCCGGATTGCTTGAGAATGTTCGCCGCAATATCAATTTCCAGTGTCCCGACATTCGATTGTTTGAAACGGGCAAGATTTTCTTGCAGCAACAACCTAATGCGTTGCCCGAGGAACGATTGTATCTTTGCGCGGTCATGAGCGGGCAGCGTTATCCCAAGGCTGAACCGTTCTACCATGCCAACCAGGAAATCGATTTCTTTGATGTCAAGGGTGCAGCCGCCAACCTGTTGCAGGTGCTGCGCATGACCGGAAATGATCAGGCACCATTGTTCCGACAAGTCGCTGAATTGACGCAACCGTATAGTGACCCCGGCTGTTCGGTAGCGATTATGGATGGCGACATCGTGATCGGATCCGTGGGCCGCGTGCACCCAGAGACTCTCAAAGGCTTTGCAATCAAACAGCCTGTCTATTTTTTGGAGATTGATCTCCAGCATCTGATGAACCTAAACAGAGTGCCGAAACAGTTCAAGACGTTGCCCAAATTTCCTTCAGTCAAGCGCGATGCCAGTCTTGTCGTGCCGGACCATGTCCCGGCTGGAGAGTTACTCGTGGCAATCCGAACTCAGCGGCAGAAATATCTTGAGTCAGCCGAGATCTTTGATGTATATCGTGGCAAACCGATCCAGGCAGGATATAAGAGCGTCTCCCTTTCTTTCACCTATCGTTCGGAGACGGCCACGCTGGATGATCAATCGGTTGATAAAATTCACGATAAATTGATGAAATTATTAATGGCAGATTTCAATGCCTGTTATCGCCAAGGATTTGATGCATGAAGAAGAAGAACGTGACCCGCAAGGAACTGGCCATATCCGTGAATGAAAAATTGGGTGTATCCCAGCGGAATGCTGCCGAAATCGTCGATACCGTGTTCGCGATCATGAAGACCACAATGGTAGCTGGAGAATCGATCAAACTGGTGCAATTCGGCACACTGACGGTTCGGGATAAATCGCCCCGCCGTGGCCGTAATCCACGAACCGGCGAGTCGATGACCATCACCAAACGACAGATGGTTTCTTTTCGTCCGAGTAAGCGGTTGCGCGAACGGCTCAACAAGTGAAAGCCAATTTGACCTCATCGAGGCACTGTTTTATACTGTTAGCAACGGGGTGACTTCGTTCAGATAACTCTGCTCTGCGTTGACGATTGAATGTGAAACGATCGGCTTCAGTTTCAGCCAAGATACCGGATAAAGTTTATTTCCGAATCGGCGAAGTCAGCCAATTGGTTGGAGTTGATCCCCATGTATTGCGCTACTGGGAAACCGAGTTTTCACTCATCAAACCTTTTCGCGGGAAATCCAAACAGAGACTGTATCGCCGGCAAGATGTGGAAAATTTGCTCCACATTAAAGCGTTGCTCCATGAACAAGGGTATACGATTTCTGGAGCGCGAAGGCATCTTGCCCAAACAGACTATTCTTACCCTCTTCAATCCTCGTGCATAGATCAGGAGCCTGCCTCTCGCGATACGGACATATACCCCCTACTTTTGTTGATGAAGACAGAACTGCGGGAACTTTTGACTTTGCTCGGGCCGGTAAAAGACTAGATTTGCAACTAAAGGTTGACAGCTGTAAGGGTAGGTGCTAAAAACACCGCACATTTTCTCGGAACGTAGCGCAGTCTGGTAGCGCACCTGAATGGGGTTCAGGGGGCCGGAGGTTCAAATCCTCTCGTTCCGACCAGTAAAATCAAGGGGTTAGATGCTTTTTCGAGCGTCTAACCCCTTTTTTTATACCCACCCCTGTGTTTTCAATGGCTCCAGCCGATTCCCATGTTTAACATGCTGTTTTAACGCATCATTTTTTCAAGTTGCACTCATTTTTAATCGTTGTATATCGTTGGTTATCGTTTCCTGTGCACGGAAATTTACACTCAAATTTACACACGAAAAACGATGGCAACGATTACGAGGATCGATAGAAAATACGGACCAGTGTTTCGCGCAGCAATTTGCGTCAAGGGGAGACGGGAAACCGCGACTTTTGATAGCAAAGCAAAAGCCATGACCTGGGCCGAGGAGACAGAAGCGCTCCTTCGTGCAGGACAACCATTACCCGGTGAACTACCCGCCAATGACCTCAGATTGAATGAGGCAGTCGAAAAATACACCATGGCGGTTGCGCCGAGGAAAAAACGCAACACCCAACGGCTGGACCAGGAAATTGGTGGCCGGCTCATTCGCTACTTTGATGGCAAGTCCTTGCAGACCATCACCTCAAAAGACATTGCTGCCTACCGCGATTACCGGTTGCAGCAAGTGGGTCCCAGCTCGGTTATCCAGGATTTATCCTTTCTGTCCTGCATGTATCGCATGGCCAGGATTGAATGGGGGCTGGATGTCAATGATCCGGGCGCTGAAATTCGACGTCCCTCTGCTCCCAAAAACAGACTCTCCTTGCTCACCCCGAAGCAAATCGACACCCTGCTCGACTACTGCTGCGTTTCCAAATCCGAAAAACTCTACTGCTACGTCCTCCTGCTCCTCCATACGGCCATGCGCCCTTCAGAAGGCGCGGGCCTGCGTTGGGACCAGGTTTTGATTGGGCAAGGGATGATCGATCTCACAGAGACCAAAACGGACCCAAGACGCGTTCCGATGACGAGAACCATCAGGAAGATGTTCGAAAGGATGAGGGTAGCTGGAGAGGGTGAAAATGGCTTCGTATTCCTGCCGCCTGGTAAAGGGTACCGTGATCAGCCCCATCGTTATTTTCGGCGCTCCTTTGACAACGCCTGCCGATATGCGGGGATCTGTAATTTTACCCTCTACGGATTGCGTCATTCGGCGGCAAGTTATTTGATCATGAACGGAGTCGACATTCGAACCGTTGCCGAAATCATGGGACATCGAAATATTAGCCAGACTATGAAATATACACACTTCCTCGATGATCATAAGTTGAGCGCAATCGGTGCGATTGATAATCTAGGGCGGTAAAGAAGAACGTTTTTTTGTGGACGGACTCTTGGGTAGGCGCTTGGAAAGATAAATTACTCAAGTTTCGGAGTTGCTCTAACTTTCCGTTATTAGGTTTGTACTGTGCGCCAATCTCTTTCCCGTTTGCAGTATATCAACGGCAAAGCCCATGACTGCATCAACAATGGCAAGCACTGCATCTTCGGCGATGATGCCGGCACCCCTGGCTTTGTCTAAGGCCAGGCTGAGCAGCCGCTGCATGGCCTCAACCAAGCTCAGGTCCTGCTGCTCTTCGCTGCAGGCGTAAAAGAGCGAGCCAAGGGTGCGGGGATCGTCATGGCAGCGTTGCTCAAAAGCCAGGAAAACATAGCGACTCATGACAATGGTAACATGGCCGATGATACCGTCGAAATCCCGCAGTTGGGTCTCCCGCTCGAGGTTGAGGTAATGTTTCATCATCTTGAAAAATACCTCGATATCCCACCGTTTGCCGTAGATGCGGACGATTTCCTCATCCGCAAGGTCGACCTTGGTGGAGAGGATGGCCAGCCACTGGCGTTTATGACGATGACGGACAAACACGATCCTGACCTTCTGTTCCTTTTTGGCTTCCACCGCCACACTGGCCAGAATCCTGGCCTTACCCGGCCGCTTTTTCAATGCGGCAAACAACCTGCCCAACGTCAGCCATTGCCCTTGATGCCGGTAAAAAACCTTCGGCATATCCTTCCCATGCAGATCACCGGCAGATGCTTGCCCAAGGTGGCGAGGAGGGCTGGGAAAGCAAACCAACTGTCCATCAGGAGGTAGTCGGCCCGGATACCCAGTGCCAGCGCCCGTTTCACCATGGATTCCAGGTGCTCGGTGGATTTGGTCATGGCCTCCACTCTGCGTTTGTAGCCGCAGTACCGCTTGTCCATCTCTTTCTTGATCCCCTGCAATCGCTTGCTTGCCTCGGAGGCGGAACAGAGAATGAAATCAAGCGGCAGGAAACTTACTCCATCCGACCAGCCCAGGGTCATGAGCTTGAACCCTTTCAAGCTGCGGTTGGCGTTGTGGTCATGCACCCAGGCGAGCAATTCGACCACTTTGGAGCGGGACCGGTCATAGGTGCTGTCATCGATGATCAGCACCTTCTCACGTTGCTCGCTGGTCAGTACGTCCATGAACCGAACCACCACGGTTACCAATCCCAGCAGAAATTTCCGCCAGTTATACCGGGGATTCTTCAAGAACTCGTAGGCGGCATCCTTCTGGAATCTCAGTTCCGGGTTGTTCACGATCCCGCGAGAGAAATTGACCCCGCTAAACGGCAAGGAGAAGATGGCGGCGAACACCGCCAGCGGTTTTGCCCCTCGCAATTTGCGGATGCCGCTGCCACCCAACAGGGTGCCAACCCTGAAATCCTCCAGAAAGGAGGAAATCCGGTTTTGCAGTCGTTTTGCCTCTTGTTGCTCCTGATAGTATTGGGTATGGTTCATCTCAGCCTTTTCTTTTTGATATCATTAGGTATTTTCGCAAATCCAATGTATCAGAAAGCAAAAGGCTTTTCACATTAAAATGTTATTATTTCAAGAGGTTAATGTCGGATCTTCTTTGGCAAGGCCAACCCCGAAACTTGAGATTTGAAAAACAATTCGATCTGCCAGCGCTCTTTGTAGATTTGGGTGATCTCCTTGGCTTTCAGGTGGTGGGCGTTGGTGACAAACCGATACTCGATGCCGGTCGCCGGGTCGGTATAAGCGACCAGACGCAACGGCTGCTCAACCCCTTTGAGCCGGATGGTCTGATCGTTGGTGATCCCAGCGCTCCTTCGCCCGGCCCGTTTAAGCAGGTATTGGACATCGGCATTGCTTTTCAGCCGCGAAACAAAGAAAACGGCGTTAGCGGTCAGGTCGCTGTGCCAGCGGTAATCGGTGAAGCCGCGATCAATGCAGACAAAGGAGCCCTTGGGGAGTTGCAGGGTCCTGGCCCAGTTGATCTCGTGTTCCTTCCCCTTGGTCATGTCCATGAAGACCGGAAGATGCCCATCGGCATCCAGGCCGACATGCAGTTTGATGGCTCCCTTTTTCTGCCTGAATTCGGCCCAGGGAAAGGCGGCGAGGCAAAGGTTGATCACCGTGGCATCAAGCAGGTACAGCTTGCCTTTGAAGGAGAAGCGGTGTTTGGGCGCTACCAGTTGGCACCTGTCCAGCAGCTTGGCGAACAGTGCTTGAGAGCAGCGGGTTGCTCTGCGTTGACCCGAGCCAAGGTTGCTTTAGTGGTTCGCTTCATACCAAGATGATAGAGCCGCTTGCCCTGTGCCATGAGATTATCGGTGATATCCCGGAGGCTTTTTCTGCCGGAAAGCTGGCCGATCAGCATGGCTAGGAATTGACTCCAGCGGTTGTAGGAACGGAAATTCTGTCCCGCGTGATGCAGTTGAGCCAGTGTGTCAAATTCATATCTTGGGACAAGTGTAAGCAATTGCTTGAGGACGGTATCGCTATAGGCCATGGCTCGGATCTCCTTGGTTTGTATGATCTTTATGCAAAATCATTATACCGCCAAGCAGCTCTCCGAGCCTCCTTATCTTCATTTTTTATGAGACAGCAGTGATTCATAATAACTCAAGTTTCGGGGTTGGCCTTGCCAAAGAAGATCCGACATTAACCTCTTGAAATAATAACATTTTAATGTGAAAAGCCTTTTGCTTTCTGATACATTGGATTTGCGAAAATACCTAATGATATCAAAAAGAAAAGGCTTAAATGAACCATACCCAAAACTACCAGGAGCAACAAGAGGCAAAACGACTGCAGAACCGGATTTCTTCCTTTCTGGACGATTTCAAGGCCGCCACCCTGCTGGCTGGCAGCGGCATCCGCAAATTGCGAGGGACAAAACCGCTGGCAGTGTTCGCCACCATCTTCTCCTTGCCATTTCATGGGGCCAACTTCTCCCGGGGTATCGTCAATAATACGGAGTTGGCATTCCGCAAGGATGCCGCCTACGAGTTCTTGAAGAATCCCCGGTATAACTGGCGGAAATTTCTGCTGGGATTGGTAACCGTGGTGGTTCGGTTCATGGAGGTGCTGACCAGCGAGCAACGTGAGAAGGTGCTGATCATCGATGACAGCACCTATGACCGGTCCCGCTCCAAAGTGGTCGAATTGCTCGCCTGGGTGCATGACCACAACGCCAACCGCAGTTTGAAAGGATTCAAGCTCATGACCTTGGGCTGGTCGGATGGAGTGAGCTTCCTGCCGCTTGATTTCATCCTCTGCTCCGCCTCCGAGGCAAGCAAGCGGCTGCAGGGGATAAGGAAAGAGATGGACAAGCGGTACTGCGGCTACAAACGCAGAGTGGAAGCCATGGCCAAATCCACGGAGCACCTGGAATCCATGGTAAAGCGGGTGTTGACGTTGGGCATCCGGGCCGACTACCATCCTGATGGACAGTTGGTTTGCCTTCCCAGCCCTGCTTGCCACCCTGGGCAAACATCTGCCGGTGATTTGCATGGGTAAGGACATGCCGAAGGTCTTTTACCGCCATCAAGGGCAATAATGGTTGAGGCTGGGGCGGCTCTTCGCCAAGCTGAAAAAGCGGCGAGGCAAGGCCAGGATTCTGGCCAGCGTGGTGGTCGAAACCAAAAAGGAACAGAAGATCAGGATCGTCTTTGTCCGCCATCACCACAAACGCCAGTGGCTGGCCATCCTCTCGACCAAGATTGATCTGGCCGACGGGGAAATCATCCGCATCTACGGCAAACGGTGGGATATCGAGGTGTTCTTCAAGATGATGAAACACTACCTCAACCTCGAACGGGAGACCCAACTGCGGGATTTTGATGGCATCATCGGCCATATCACCATTGTGATGAGCCGCTATGTCTTTCTGGCTTTCGAGCAGCGTTGCCATGATGATCCCCGTACCCTTGGCTCGCTCTTTTACGCCTGCAGCGAAGAGCAGCAGGACTTGAGTCTGGTTGAGGCGCTGCAGCGGCTGCTCAATCTGGCCTTGAGCAAAGTCAGGGCTGCCGGTGTCATAGCCGAAGATGCAATGCTTGCTATTGTTGATGCAGTCATGGGCTTTGCCGTTGATATGCTGCAAACGGGAAAGAGATCAATGCAGATTAGAAACACAATAACAACAAATTAAAACAACTCAGAAACTTGAGTCAAATGGATCAAGCAAAACCTGAAGATCAAGACTTTCCTCGGCACCACAAGCAACGCGGTGTTGACCCAGGTTTGGATTGCCCTCTGTGTCTACCTCATGCTGGCTTACCTGAAATTCAAAGCCAAATTAGGCAGTTCCATGCAACAGATACTTCGCCTACTACAACTCAACCTCTTCGCGAGAAGAGATTTGATCGAATTGTTTAAACCGCCATCAACTCAAACGACTGTTTCTCCACAAATTTTACTGTGGAGAAATTTATGAGACAGCAGTGAAAGGCCCTTCAAAGTCGAAAACAGTTTTTCGACTTTCTCACCTTCCGCATTCTCCACCATCTCTTTTTTCCTTATCAGGAACCTGCTCACCTGGATTGAATCGCTTTTTGTTTAAGATGGCCGAACCCGGTCCGAAAAGAACTATTGAATACGTAAAGTTCTGTTAACGAAGGATCAACATACCAACCCGGAATCAGCAACCTCAAGGAGCAACGATGCAGGTCGGTAACGCCATCACTCCCGCCACGATATTTTTCCGAAACAACACCTCCGTCAAAGCGACGCCGTTTGAACCGGAGCAATCTCCCGTCCTCAAAGAACAGGATTTTCCTCTTCAGAAGGCACCTGACGAGAGGTCGGCATCCGATTTACGCAATCTGCTTTCCATGCCCGGCATCAACGAATACCAGAGCCAGCTCGAAAAGCAGGGGCAGATGGAACAATCCATGGTGATCAGCAAGGGCGGCCAAGTGGTAGGGGCCGTCGGCCGAAATGGCGGGACGATGTTTCAGGAGTCTTCCATCCAGGGGTTGTGGCAGAGAGCGAACAGCAACCCGGCCGGCTTTGCCCAACTGCTCAGGCAGCAGGGGTATGAAGTGGAGACTTATCGACCGGGTGCTGGCCCCAGATATGCCGAGGTCCATGAAATGATCCACCACGAGAGCTATGAAACGCTAATAGCCCGGCAGTCGGTTGAGTACTGCCGGGAGCTTTCCATCTGGTCGGGTTGCTCTGCCTACTGAGTTGGAGGCGTTGGGACCAATCCGGTCTGGTTTTTCCATTTACCCAAGGGAGAGCACGAAATCCTCAGGCGGCTTGCTGGCTTTTCGCGGCGGCAAGAAATTTGCCGAATTTGACGTCGATCCCCTGGATGTGTGACAGCAGCCAACTATTCAAGAAGGCCAGCAGCTCGAAGGAAACCCGTTGGTTGCAACAGGAAAAGCCCGCCTGCAGTTCCTTGAGGCGTTTGACGAACTGATCATGCAGGACCTTGTGGCTTTCATACTCAGGGTAATGCCAATCCTGCATCAAGGAGCAGAAGGTCAAAATCGTCTTTGTCCGCCATCGCCACAAACGCCAGAGGTTGGCCGTCCTCTCGACCAAGATTGACCTCGCCGACGAAGAAATTGTCCGCATCTACGGCAAACGGTGGGATATTAACGGCAAGTTGGAGCAAGCAAGTCAGAAACTTGAGTTAACTATTTATCCACCTGTTAAGCAACTGTTCGACTATTGCTGCGTTTCCAAATCCGAGAAACTCTACGGCTACGTCCTCCTGCTCCTGCACACGGCCATACGCTCTTCAGAAGGTGCTGCCATCATCCAGGTGGAGAACAAAGTCTGTGTCATTTTTTCTCAGTTGGGGGGGTAATGATTTCAATGCCTACACGGCAAAACGCTGTTTTTTCGAATATAAAATGAAAAAACTCTCTTGACTTCATATTTGTAATCGAAGAGACTTGTCAAGGTCGCCTGCTTACAACACTTACCTCAACCGAATTTGCTTCCTCCCATGTCTAATCGTCACCATATTTTTTCGTTTACCGTCGCGTTGATCGTCCTGGTCAACATATCACCTGCCATCGGCGCAACCACGGAACCACAAACCAAACAGTTTGTCCAGCTCCTGCCCAAACCAGGCAAACAGGACACGAAAAATGCCCCGCTCCAACTCAACATCAAGAATGGTAAGAACGGCGTTCTCCTCGCCATTACCTTCGCCGGAGAAAAAATCACCCTTGAGAAAGGCGCGCAACCTGCTCCTCCTGGGGGTATGTACACTGTCTCGCTCGACGGCTCCATGGTACTGCAGGAAACCTTTAGCGAACCAACCCTGCACATCGAAAAACCATTGCCCATGCAAACTCTGGGGAACGGTGATCATGTTGTGCGCTGCGAGGTACACTACTCCATCGGCAAGACCTATGAGGCAGAACTCCCCTTCAGTTTCGATGCAACGCCGATCATCACCCTGGAAAAACCTGGTTCTAAATCACCTGTACCCGATCCTTTGGTGGGCTTCCAATTTTACAACGAAAAGCAAGAGGTCGTCGGCTTTCTCGATGTCGCTGTGGATGAAAGATCGCTTGGGGTAACGCAAATCACCTCTCAGGCCAATGGTGAGAAGAAACCGCTGTCGCAATGGACGGGCAAGCCGATCTCCATCGCGGAACTCCCTCCAGGACAGCATCTGATCAGATTAACAGCCACGGGAACCAATGGCGGCGAAAGCGTCCAATTTGTTCCTTTCGAGGTGGAAGCCTTGCCGATGCTCAATGTGGACAAAAACAAGGAAGGAGCCATGGAAAGCATCAAAGCCACTTTTCTTCAGGCCAGCAGTGCCTACTCCGGCTCGGTGGAGATTTTCTACCAACATGGCGTCATCCTGTCTCTTCAAAGCAAAGAACCATCTGTGCTCATCAAAAAAAGCGACATAGTGCAGGCGTTTGCACAGCACAAACTGTCACTTCCTACCAAACCGGTCCCCCTGGTTGTGGGGCTTCGCTCCGCCAACAATACGGAGAACTGGCAGACAATCCTGTTTTTGCCGTAACTCTTTCTCACCTTTCTTTTCAAGCAAGGAAAACCGAATGTGCTGCTTTGCTCTGATCAGACGGCTGAGTGTCTGGATTCTGACCGTTCTTAGTATTTTTGCATTTATACCGGCATTAGCCGCCGCCACTAGTGCCTCTATTTCTATCAGCGGGCAGGAGGGTGCGCTCCCCCTGCAAGCATCAGGTGAATTCAGCGAATACACTTTTTGTGACGGAGCTCACCCGCCCAACTGCTGGACAGATAATTCAGGATCATTGACGGTTCGCCAAACATTCCCGAGCGGCGGTACCTATTCCATAGGAAGCAAATCCGGCAAAGGTTCGGCTGACTGGTCCACCACCTTAGATACCGGTGCCATGGCCCAGGGGACACACACATTTGTCGCAACAGCTTGCGACGTAAAAGGAAATTGCAGTTCTAACTCCCAAAGTATCACAATCGACAACACGCCGGCAGTAACGAGCACTGTAAGCAAAACGGAAGGTGAGCTTGATATCAAGGGAACCGTAGATTTCAAAGAATATGTCGGCGGCAATGAAGGATCCGTTACCCTTTATCACATATACCCTAACAACTCATATGCATATCGGATCCAGAGCAAATCCTTTGAAGGAACAAACGTCATAAACTGGACCTATCAGGAGATTGTTGGAGCCATTGCCGATGGGGGATCATGGGCACAAGGAAAGCACATCATTCGAGCCGTCGCCACAGCACACAATGGCGCCTCAACTTCTATTGATATCCCCATCACCATCGATAACACCCCGGAGGTTACGGGTTCAGCCAATAAAGTTGAAGGTGATCTCAATATTAAGGGGACAGTCGATTTCAAGGAATACGTCAGCGGCAATGAAGGATCCGTTACCCTTTATCACATATACCCTAACAACTCATATGCATATCGGATCCAGAGCAAATCTTTTGAAGGAACAAACGTCATAAACTGGACCTATCAGGAGATTGTTGGAGCCATTGCCGATGGGGGATCATGGGCACAAGGAAAGCACATCATTCGAGCCGTCGCCACAGCACACAATGGCGCCTCAACTTCTATTGATATCCCCATCACCATCGATAACACCCCGGAGGTTACGGGTTCAGCCAATAAAGCTGAAGGCGATCTCGACATTAAGGGAACAGTCGATTTCAAGGAATACGTCAGCGGCAATGAAGGATCCGTCACCCTCTATCACATATACCCTAACAACTCATATGCATATCGGATCCAGAGCAAATCCTTTGAAGGAACAAACGTCATAAACTGGACCTATCAGGAGATTGTTGGAGCCATTGCCGATGGGGGATCATGGGCACAAGGAAAGCACATCATTCGAGCCGTCGCCACAGCACACAATGGCGCCTCAACTTCTATTGATATCCTCATCACCATCGACAACACGCCGGAGGTAAAAATCATCGGTCCTCGATGTTATGCCGACCTCACCTGTGACATTCTGGGCACGGTGCAATTCAAGGAATATGTCGGTGGAGCCGAGGGGAGCGTCACGCTGTATCTGAAGGATGTCAGCGCCTCCAGCTACAGCAGTTACGGCAGCAAGAGCTATGAGGGAACGAGCATCAACTGGAAATATGCCGACTTCGCCGGAGCCCGGATAAGCAAGGCGACCTGGGGTGGCAGAGAACTGATGGTGCAGGTGGTGGCCAAGGCCGCCAACGGCGCCACGATGACCAGCTGGCAATACTTGATGATTCCGGCGCTTGGCTGCCCAATCCCGTTACGGTAACCATTTCCTATCGATAACGGTCATGAAACGCTTCTTTCGCCCCATACAGTGTTTGCTCCTCTGCCTCGGGATCCTCCTTGCCGCGATCCCCTCCCTTGCCGGCAGCAACCCGTTTATTTCCAATCACGGTATCAACTTCTCCACTGGCAACAAGTTTATCCGTGAACGCGACGTCAGCCTGGCCGGGCCGGTGGAGCCGCTCAACTTCTCCCGTTACTACAACAGCCAGAGCAAGGAGGACACGAGCTTTGGCTACGGCTGGTCATTCTCCGAGCTTGAGTCCCTGCAGATCGAGACCGGTCTTGAACTGATCGTCTACATCCGTACCGACGGCCACCTGCTGCACTTCACCGCCAACGGCACGACCGACCAGTGGGCCAATGAAGTCGGCCCCCGGGCACTGATCACCAAGACCGAGGAAGGCTACCTGCTGCGCCTGCCCGATGGACGCGCCCGGCAGTTCAACTTCGCGGGACAACTCCTTTTCCGGAAAGACGCCAACGGCAACCAGATCAACTACACCCATGAAGGAAAGAATCTCAAGAGCATTACCGATAACTTCGGCCGGACTCTGAGTCTGGGGTACAACGAGGCGGGCAAGGTTGCCACGCTCACCGCTCCAATCGGTGTGTTCACCTACGCCTATGACTCCAACGGCAATCTGGTTTCCGTCACCCGCCCCGACGGCAAGCAGCGCACCTATCTCTACGAAAACGCCACCAATCCGCATTGCCTGACCGGCATTGTCGACGAAACCGGCATTCGTGTGCTCACCGCTACCTACGACACCATGGGCCGGGTCGTTACCTCGGCCTTCGCCAACAACCGTGAGAAGGTGACCATTGCCTATCAGGCGGGTTTCAAGCGGGTGATCACCGACAGCCTGGGAGCCGTCACCACCTACCAGCTCGAATCCTGGAATGGCGTGGCCCAAGTCAAGTCGTTCACCGGTCCCGGTTGTTCCTCCTGCGGGTCCGACAGCGCCAGCCAATACACCTACGACCTGCGCCAACAGGTGCTTTCGCAAACCGACGCACGGGGCGTTACCAGCACCTACGCCTATGACGAACAGGGCAACCGGATCCGCGAGACCCGCGCCATCGGGACCGCCCAGGAATATACGACCACCACCACCTACACGCCCAATTTTGACAAACCGGCGACCATCACCGAACCATCGACAGGCAACCCCGGGCAGTACAAGGTGACGTCCTTCTCCTATGACGCGGCGGGCAACCCGCTTACCCGCACGGAAACGGGATACAACGCCAGTGGAGCGATCAGCCGAACAACCACCACCGTCTATGACAGCCTGGGTCGCATCGTCTCCATCGACGGACCAAGAACCGATGTCAACGACATCATCACCTTGAGCTATTATGACAACACCCCGGGCCAGAGACTCAACCGGGGCTTTCTCCGCAGCGTCACCAATGCCGCTGGTCACCAGGTGGTATTCAGCGACTACAACAACCAGGGACTGCCCGGACAAATCACCGATGCCAACGGGCAAACAACCCTGCTTGCCTACAATGCGCAAGGCCGCCTCATCGAACGGCAGAGCAGCGGCCGTGTCACCCAATACCGCTACAACGACGCCGGCGCCTTGACGTCCGTGATTCTTCCCGGCAACCGCACCCTCTCCTACAGCTATAACGCTGCCGGTCAAGTGGCTCAGGTCACCGACCAAATCGGCAACACCATTAGTTATGACTATGACAGTGAAGGCCGCGTGCTGCGCCGGGAAGTTCGCGACCCGGAGGGCAACCTGACCACCGCGCTCTCCGCCGAATATGACCAGGCCGGCCGGATCCTCAAGCTGACCCATCCCGACGGCAGCAACGAGCAACGCAGCTATGACCAGACGGGCAATCTGACGGAACTGACCAACGGCCTGGGACAAACATCCGCCTACAGTTATGACGTCCTGAACCACATGAGCGCGGCGGATGAACCAGCCGGCAATGTCAGCTTCCGTTACGATCTCCACGGCAACCTGAGCGCTGTCACCGACGCAAAAGGCAGAACAACCCGGTACACGTATGATGATTTCGGCAACCGGGTTGCCGAGGTCTCACCGGATACCGGCACGGTCACCATGCGCTATGACGCCGCCGGCAACCTGATCGAGAAAACCGACGCCAACACTATCACCGTCTCCTACGTCTATGATGCGCTCAACCGGTTAACCGGGATCTTCTATCCGGATAACGCGCTGAACGTGGCGTACACCTACGATGCCGGAAGCAACGGCAAGGGCCGGTTGACCGCTGTGCGCGACAACAGCAGCAGTTATGGCTTCAAATACAACGCCTTTGGCGAATTGAGCGCCGAGACCGCCGCCATCACCGACCACACCTTCACCACCAACTACAGCTACAATGACAACGGCGAGCTGGTGGCCGTTACTTATCCCAGCGGCCGGATCGTCACCTCCGAGCGCGACGCCGCCGGCAACGTCACCGCGATCCGCAGTGTCTACCAGGGGCAAACCAGTATCGTCGCCGAGAGCATCGCCCGTCTGCCCTTCGGCCCTCCCACGGCCATGACCCTGGGAAACGGCCTGTCCGTGGCTTCAACCTACGATCAACTCTACCGCCTGACGTCCATACAAGCCGGCGGACTCATGCACCGGAGCTACAGCTATAACGCGATCAGCCAGGTAACCGCCATCGCCGACCAGCTGGCCAGCGCCAAATCCCAAACCTTTGCCTACGACGAGGCCAGCCGCCTGCTCTCCGCTCAAGGCGTCTACGGAGCAATCAACTATACCTATGATGAGGCCGGCAACCGATTGACCAGCGTCCAGGACGGGGCCACCTCAACCTATACCTATGCCCAATCCAGCAATCGATTGCAGCGTATCCAGGGTGCCGAGTCCATTGACTACAGCTACGACGCGGCCGGCAACCCGCTCAGCAAGGGCAACCAGGCCTACACCTGGAACCAGGAGAACCGGCTGGCACGGGTCACTCTCAACAACGCGGTGGCCGGCCAATACAGCTACGACTTCCGGGGGTTGCGAAAAACAGCCGTCACCACAGCCGGCACGACCCTGTTTCTGCACGATCCGAGCGGTAACCTGCTGGCCGAGGCCGATATCCAGGGGACCATCCTGCGGGAATATGTCTACCTCGATGGCCAGCGGTTGAGTGCGTTTGACTATACCGCCCTGCCCGCGTTCGCCGTCACCGTGACCACTTCGTCCGGGGTTGTTGTCGAGGGGGTTCAGGCCTATGCCTTTGACGAGCAGAACCAATACACCAATCTCCATGTCGCCACTGACGCCGAGGGCAAGGCGACGTTCAATCGCGATGACTTTGGCGAGGGCGCATACCGGTTCCGGGTCGATTACCTGGGGCATCAGTTGTGGACCGAACCGGTGACGGTCAAGACCAGCCAGGGTGTCAGCCTGGTGATCAGCGAGACGCCAGTCGCCGTGCAGGTACCGACAAGCGATGCCACCCAGGCCGGCGCCACGGTTTACGTGTTCAGCGAATCGGGTGAATACCTGGGAATTTCCGGGACCATTGACGAAACGGGCAAGGTCTCGTTCACCCTGCCCGTGGGAGGCAAATACACGTTCCGCACGGAACTCTTCGGCCAGCTGTACAGCAGCGCCCTGACCACGGCGGCTGCCGGGGCCTCGGTCACGGTCGATTCCGGTGGCGGGGTTCTCACCGTACAACTCGCCGATGACGCCAGTGCGATCCTTTCGGGGATCAAGACCACGCTCCACAGTTCAGGGGGGGCCTACCTGGGCCTCACCCGGACCAGCGATACCACCGGTAAGGTCAGCTATACCATGCCTTCCGGGAGCTATCTGCTCAAGGCCGAGTTCCTGGGCTATCCGTTCTGGAGCACCACGCTGAGTGTCACCTCCGACACGGCCGCCACCCTCACCATTCCCCGCCGTGACCTCACCGCGCGCGTAACCCTGCAATACGAGGGTGCGGCCACGCCACTGAGCTCGGTGCCCTGCACCCTCTTCACCCCTGAAGGGGTGGAATTGGGCCAGCAGCGGAGCACCAATACCCAGGGCGAGGCCATATTTTCCGTGCCGCAAAAGCCTTACCGGATCAAGGCCACCTATCTGGCCCAGGAATATTGGTCGGCCGACGTGACCTGGGAAAACGCTCCCATCGTCATCGCCGGCGGCAAGGCGGTGGTCAATACGACCAACAACGGCATGCCGCTGGCAGGGGCCACCCTGCGGGTGTATACCGCCACGGGGACCGATACCGGCATAACAGCTCTGACCGACAGCGAGGGAAAAACCACGTTCACCCTGCCCGGAGGTTCGTACCGTTTCCAGGCGACCCATGAAGGCCAACTGTTCTGGAGCGGGAATCTGACCGTCACGCCCGACCAGACCATCCACACCACTATCTCCACCGGTGGCGGTTCCTATGTGCTGAACGTGACCAACGGAACAGCGGGGATCGCCGGGGTCAAGACCATGCTGTTCTCGGCCTCCGGCTCCTACCTCAGTCAGTCGGTCACCACCTCCAGCACCGGCGAGGCGGCGTACAACCTGGCCGATGGCAGTTACCGGGTCACAGCCAATTACCTGGGGTATGAGTACAGCACCGATCCGTTCACCGTGCCCCTGATCGCCTCCCAGACCCTGGCCATTCCCCACCTGGCCCACACGGTCTCGGTGGTCCGGAGTTACCAGAACGATCGCGTCCCCCTGGCCAACATCGAGGCCACCCTGTGCTCCGTGGACGGATCCCCGCTGGCGCTCACCGTCGCCACCGGCACCGACGGCACCCTGCAATGGAGTCTGCCGGCACAGGCCTATGCGGTTCAGGCGCGCTATCTGGGGCGAACCTATCTCAGCTCGACCTTCACCAACGATGACCCTACCGTACTCATCCCCGAAGGCCTGGCCAGGGTGACGCTCCTTCAAGGCGGGACAGCCCTGGCGAACACCCAGGTCCTTGCTATCAGCGAGAGTGATCCCGATCATCCCAAAAGCCTGATCACCAACGACAGTGGCGTGGCTGAATTCCGGCTGCCGGCCGGTTCCTACACCTTCAAGGCGACTCTGGGCGAAACCGTATACCAGGGTATCGGCACAGTCGTTGCTGATCAGATCACCAACGTCACACTCAATCTGGGGACAAGTACCCTGTCGATCACCGTGCGCACGAACGAAACCACCGTCCTGCCTGGCGTTGTCTGCTCTCTCTATACAGCCGAAGGCGAACCGCTCAACCGCAGCGCCACCACCGATGGTTCCGGCGTGGCCTCCTTTGCGGTGGAGGCCGGGACCTATCGAGTCAAGGCCTGGCATCTGGGCTATGACTTCACCAGCGAGGTGATCGAAACACCGGTGGTTCTCTCTGCCAGCCTGACCATCCCCCATCGCGATCTAGCCGTCCACGTGCTCAAGGATCAGGGGGACGGCGTGGAACCGGTCTCCGGGCTGCGCTGTTATCTCTACTCCCTGGGCGAAGGCGAGGGGCTGAACGCCACCGAACTCCATGCCGACAGCGACGATCAGGGCATGGTTCATTTTGTGGTGCCCGAGGAGCGGGCCTATTACGCCGTGGCCACCTTGCTCGGCCGCGAGTTCATCAGCGTGGAAAGCGAGGGCCAGGCCACCCTGACCATCGAGCTGGGCACGATGACGGTTACCGTGCGCGACGACAGTGCGGTCACCGAGACCAATCCCGATGGTTTGGTACAGGGAGCAGTGGTGACGCTCTACACCAATGAAGGGACAGCCCTGGGCCAGGAACTGAGCACCGGGGCCGACGGCCAGGTCTGCTTCACCCTGCCCGAGGGCAGCTACAGACTGCGCGTCGGCTATAACGATCAGCAGTTCTGGAGCGGGGTGATCAATACCTATCCCCTGGGCGACACGCCGGTGGAAATGATCAATGGCTCCGGCGGAATACTGAGCCGGCTGCACGATCCCCATCCCTCCCTCTGGCACGGAACACCGCCGCAATACCGGCCACTATTGGCCCTGGCCTCAGGCTCGCTGGCCGGGATGCTGACCACCACGTCAACACCCGTTGCCGCCACACCCCAGGTGGTCTATTATCTCAACGATCACCTGGGCACAGCGCAACTGCTCGTCGACGCCGCAGGGACCGTGATCTGGCAGGGTGACACCCAGCCCTTTGGCCAGGTGACTGAGGTGATTAACCAGATCGACCACCGGTTCCGCTTCCCCGGCCAGATGGTTGATCCTGAGAGCGGGTTGTATTACAACTGGAACAGGTTCTATGATACTTCCACCGGGCGATACCTATCTCCTGATCCGATTGGGTTGGATGGGGGGATGAATTTTTATGCTTATGTCGGAGGGGATCCGGTCAACTGGGTGGATCCGTGGGGATTGGCAAAATGCACTTATTCAATATCAAAACACACGTTGATTTGTGTTTCAAATACTACAGATGATATAAATTTTATAGGTCCTCACGAGCAAAGGCAAGTTGGGCCTGAAGGTGTTTTTTCTGGTCAAGGTGAATGCCAAGATGTTCCTTCTGACGAATGCACTGATGACAAATACAATGGTCCAATTGTACCAGGTAACTATAATATAAATGAAGACAATAGACCTGGTCATAATGATTGGTTCAGGTTAGAGCCATCACCAAAAATTCCCGGTTGGAAGGTCCTGTCAGGATTAGAACGAGGTGGTTTCGCATTTCACCTTGGAAGCAGGTCGGCTGGTTGCATAAATGCGAATAAAAATAATCAAGAAACGGTACAACAGTTTAGAAATTTACAGAATTTGATAAAACGAGAAAGTGGTTCCAACACTTTAAAGGTTGGGCCATGAAAGTCGTCAAGCGAATAATCATAATGTTATCTTTAAGCTTAGTTGTATTAATGCTAAGTTTTTTATTAAAAAATTATGTGTTTGATAAAGCAATCTTACACTTAAAGGAAGAAAATCATGAATATGCTCTTTATTATTTGAAGCCATTGGCATTTGTTGGGTATTCTGAAGCGCAAAAAATTCTTGGTGAATGTTTTGCTTTTGGCCATGGTGTTGAAAAAAACAAGGAAAAAGCTAAATACTGGTTAAGACGTGCTCATGATGGCAGTGACTGTAACAGCGATCGATGTATCGCTGCCGATTTATATTTTATCGGTGAAAATTATTTAGAAGGAGTTGGTGTTGAGATTAATCGTGAAGAAGCTATGAATTGGATTAAAATGGCGGCAGATAACGGCTACCCCAAGGCTGTTGAATATATGTCTCAACCCCGGAGCCCTGAAGCTCGATAGCTTGAAATTAGGGGAGGCACCAAGATGTTTCTCTCCCACCTGGCGCTCACCCACCAGCGGCAACCCGACCGTACTCATCCCCGAGGGCTTGGCCAGGGCGACACTGCTCCAGGGTGGAGCTGCCCTGGCGAACACCCAGGTGGTGGCGATCAGTGACAGCGATCCCGACCATCCCCAAAGCCTGACCAGCGATGCCAGCGGCGTGGCCGAATTGCGTTTGCCGGCCGGCTCCTACACCTTCAAGGCTACCCTGGGTGAAACCGTGTACCAGGGCATCGGCACGGTGCTCGCCGACCAGACCACCAACGTCACCCTCAATCTGGGGACAAGTACCCTGTCTATCACTGTGCGCAAGAATGAGACCACCGTCCTGCCTGGCGTTGTCTGCTCTCTCTATACGGCCGAAGGCGAACCGCTTGACCGCAGCGCCACCACCGATGGTTCCGGCGTGGCCTCCTTTGCGGTGGAGGCTGGGACCTATCGGGTCCAAGCCCGGTATCTGGGCTATGACTTCACCAGCGAGGTGATTGAAACACCGGCGGTTCTCGCCGCCAGCCTCACCATCCCCTATCGCGACCTGGCCGTTCGCGTGCTCAAGGATCAGGGGCAAGGCACGGAACCGGTCTCCGGGCTGCGCTGTTATCTCTACTCCCTGGGGGAAGGCGAGGGGCTGAACGCCACCGGGCTCCATGCCGACAGCGACGATCAGGGCATGGTCCATTTTGTGGTGCCCGAGGAGCGGGCCTATTACGCCGTGGCCACCCTGCTCGGCCGCGAGTTCATCAGCGTGGAAAGCGAGGGCCAGGCCACCCTGACCATCGAGCTGGGCACGATGACGGTTACCGTGCGTGACGACAGTGCGGTCACCGAGGCCAATCCCGATGGTTTGGTGCAGGGGGCGGTGGTGGAGCTCTACACCAGTGAAGGGACGGCTCTGGGCCAGGAACTGAGCACCGGGGCCGACGGCCAGGTCTGCTTCACCCTGCCCGAGGGCAGCTACAAGCTGCGCGTCGGCTATAACGATCAGCAGTTCTGGAGCGGGGTGATCAATACCTATCCCCTGGGCAACACGCCGGTGGAAATGGTCAATGGCTCCGGCGGTATACTGAGCAGGCTGCACGATCCCCATCCCTCCCTCTGGCACGGAACACCACCGGAATACCGGCCACTATTGGCCCTGACCTTGGGATCACTGGCCGGGATGCTGACCACCACGTCAACGCCCGTTGCCGCCACGCCCCAGGTGGTCTATTACCTCAACGATCATCTGGGCACGGCGCAACTGCTCGTCGACGCCACAGGAATAGTCATCTGGCAGGGTGACGCCCAGCCCTTTGGCCAGGTGACTGAGGTGATCAACCAGATCGATCACCGATTCCGCTTCCCCGGCCAGATGGTTGATCCTGAAAGCGGGTTGCATTACAACTGGAACAGGTTTTATGATCCTGCCACTGGGAGGTACCTATCACCTGATCCGATTGGGCTGGATGGGGGGACGAATTTGTATGGGTATGTCGGAGGGGATCCGGTGAACTCGATTGATCCGCTTGGATTATTTAATCCCACCAAAGGAATTGCTTCACTTGGCAATGCAGCAAACGCTGGTCGGCTGTACGCTGGAGGTGTTTTGAAACTTGGCGCAGCAGCTGGTTTGACAAGCACTGGGTTAGGGGCACCTGCTGGAACTGGAGTCGCAGCGCTTGGTACATGGAACTTGTGGTCTGCACAATCTGCCTGGAATCGCTCGTTACAACAATGGAATGAGGCTTGGAATGAAAGTTGGGACGACGCAACGTGGAAAAATCTTCTGGGTATATTGCCCTTTGGTACCGAGTTTGATGACCCTTGTGAGCCTTCGGCATGGGATGTCCTGAAAGCTAAAGCAAAGAATTTCAAGGATAAACCTGACGAAATAATCAGAGAAATAGGAACTTGGGGATTCTAAATGTCAACCTTTACATTTATTACAATTGCTCTCTCTGTAGTTTTTATGATTTACTGCACAGTACTTTATGTTCGGGATCTTAAGGTCGGAAAAGACTCATTTATCAAGAAAACAGGACGGTGGCTTAAAAACGTAATCGATGTTTTTTTTGGTGCTGGATAGCCCTTACATAGGGCCGCCGTTTCAGCCAGATATGTTGCATCGCCGCCCTGCCCAACACCCAGGTCATGGCGATCAGCGACATCGATCCCGACCATCCCCAAAGCCTGACCACCGACGCTGGCGGCGTGGCCGAATTCCGGTTGCCGGCCGGCTCCTACACCTTCAAGGCCACCCTGGGTGAAACCGTGTACCAGGGCATCGGCACGGTGCTCGCCGACCAGACCACCAACGTCACCCTCAACCTGGGGGCCAGCACCCTGGCGATCACCGTGCGCACGGACGAAACCACCGTCCTGCCCGGTGTGGTCTGCTCCCTCTATACAGCCGAAGGCGAGCCGCTTAACCGCAGCGCCACCACCGATGGTTCCGGCGTGGCCTCCTTTGCGGTGGAGGCTGGGACCTATATGGTCCAAGCCCGGTATCTGGGCTATGACTTCACTCTCGAAGCGATCGAAACACCAACGGTTCTCGCCGCCAGCCTCACCATCCCCCATCGCGACCTGGCCGTCCGCGTGTTCAAGGATCAGGGGAACGGCGCGGAACCGGTCTCCGGGCTGCGCTGTTATCTCTACTCTCTGGGCGAAGGCGAGGGGCTGAACGCCACCGGGCTCCATGCCGACAGTGACGATCAAAGCATGGTTCATTTTGTGGTACCCGAGGAACGGGCCTATTACACCGTGGCCACCCTGCTCGGCCGCGAGTTCATCAGCGTGGAAAGCGAGGGCCAGGCCACCCTGACCATCGAGCTGGGCACCATGACCGTCACCGTGCGCGACGATAGCCAAATCACCGAGGCCAATCCCGATGGTTTGGTACAGGGGGCAGTGGTGACGCTCTACACCAATGAAGGGACAACCCTGGGCCCGGAACTGAGCACCGGGGCCGACGGCCAGGCCTGCTTCACCCTGCCCGAGGGCAGCTACAAGCTGCGCGTCGGTTATAACGATCAGCAGTTCTGGAGCGGGGTGATCAATACCTACGCCCTGGGCAACACGCCGGTGGAAATGGTCAATGGCTCCGGCGGCCTGCTCAGCCGGCTGCACGATCCCCATCCCTCCCGCTGGCACGGGACGCCACCGCAATACCGGCCACTATTGGCCCTGGCCTCGGAGTCGCTGGCCGGGATGCTGACCACCACGTCAACCCCGGTTACCGCCACGCCCCAGGTGGTCTATTATCTCAACGATCACTTGGGCACAGCGCAACTGCTCGTCGACGCCGCAGGGACCGTGATCTGGCAGGGCGACACCCAGCCCTTTGGCCAGGTGACCGAGGTGATCAACCAGATCGATCACCGATTCCGCTTCCCCGGCCAGATGGTTGATCCTGAGAGCGGGTTGTATTACAACTGGCACAGGTTTTATGATCCTTCCACGGGGAGGTACCTATCCGCTGACCTGATTGGGTTGAATGGGGGGATTAATCTCTTTGCTTATGTTGGTGGCGATCCGGTGAATTTGATCGATTTAGAGGGACTTGCTGGTTGCAAGGTACTGTTTCCCAACATGCCTATTGATACAGGTATGGGTTTTACATCAACAAGTCTTGGAGGTCACGGAGGAATTCTTACCTATGATACCAATGGTACAACTAAGTATTACGAGTATGGGCGTTATCCAGCGAGCCAAGCTGTTGGATCAGGCTTGCCTTCAGATGAAGGCAATGTTCGTCGACTTAGCGTACCCAACCTACAGCTAGATAAAAACGGTCAACCAACCCCTGAGTCACTGGCGGCATTGAAAGAGTTTCTTGAGAAAAAAGCTGGGAAGGATACAGATTCTGAGTTGACTTGTGACGCTAATGCTGATGAGAAAAAAATTCTTGATTATATTGATAAAATTTCCAAAGATCCGAAGCGACCTAAATATAAATGGAATCCATGGAACAGTAATCATTGTCGCGATTTTGCTACACGGGCATATAATTCAGGGCGATAAACATGAAGAAATTGACGCTGTTTCTTTTGCTTTCTCTATCTGTTAGTATAATTTGCTGTGCTTTTTTTGCCTATTTTTGGATAGATAGGTCTATCTCTCTTGACTATCTCCAACAATCTTATGAAACTGAGCGAAGTTCTGTAGCAAATTTACAAAAATTAATTGCTTCGGAATGGAAGGGTTTACCTGAAGGGCAAGTACAAAAAAAACTAGAGCAAGTAGCAGCTAAATCGCCAGAACGTCGCATTGTTGTAAAAAAAGAGGGTTCGATCATTTGGTTCGATCAGGTTCCTTTCAATATCGAGCAAGGAAGACTCGATAGCGTGGGGCCAAGTACTCGTTAACCTGTTATTTAGAGGAGTTCAGGGTAAACCCGATAAGGCGGGCACAGCCCCACCGTGGCCGCCGTTACTCATCTTTCCCCCCTCGCGCGGCGACAAGCCACGGGCAATATTCTCAATCGCCATTCCCCAGGCGTGTAGGTATAGGGGGAGATCTTGAACCTTGAATCGTTCCAGAGAGTCTTCTCTGCATGACCCAACCACTCCGCATAGAACCGCCTGACGTCGCAGACCTTGCCCAAAGCAAGATAACGTCTATACGGTGTGTTGCAACGTACGCAACAAGCAGGCCGGGCTTGTCGATGCCGCACGATAAGGGGACACATTTATTTCCTCGGCCTCCGGCTCCTACCTCAATCAGTCGGTCACCACCTCCAGCACCGGCGAGGCGGCGTACAACCTGGCCGATGGCAGTTACCGGGTCACGGCCAACTATCCGGGGTATGAATACAGCACCGATCCGTTCACCGTCCCCCTGGTCGCCTCCCAGGCCCTGGCTATTCCCCACCTGGCCCACACGGTCTCGGTGGTCCGGAGCTACCAGAACAACCGCGTGGCCTTGGCCAACATCGAGGCCACGCTGTGCACTGTGGACGGTACCCCCCTGGCGCTCACCGCCGCCACCGGAGCCGACGTCACCCTGCAATGGAGTCTTCCGGCACAGGCCTATGCGGTTCAGGCGCGCTATCTGGGGCGAACCTATCTCAGCGAGCCCTTCACCAGCGGCAACCCGACCGTGCTCATCCCCGAGGGCTTGGCCAGGATGACGCTGCTCCTGGGTGGGGCCGCCCTGCCCAACACCCAGGTGGTGGCGATCAGCGATAGCGATCCCGACCATCCCCAAAGCCTGACCAGCGATGCCAGCGGCGTGGCCTTCTTTGCGGTGGAGGCCGGGACCTATCGGGTCAAGGCCTGGCGTCTGGTGCGCTGTACACCAGTAAAGGAACGGCCCTGGGCCAGGAACTGAGCACCGGGGCCGACGGCCAGGTCTGCTTCACCCTGCCCGAGAGCAGCTACAAGCTGCGTGTCGGCTACAACGATCAGCAGTTCTGGAGCGAGGTGATCAACACCTACGCCCTGGGCAACACGCCGGTGGAAATGGTCAATGGTTCCGGCGGCCTGCTCAGCCGGCTGCACGATTCCCAACCAGATCGACCACAGGTTCCGCTTTTTCCTTCCATGTTTGAGAGTTATTATGAATCACTGCTGTCTCATAAAAAATGAAGATAAGGAGGCTCGGAGAGCTGCTTGGCGGTATAATGATTTTGCATAAAGATCATACAAACCAAGGAGATCCGAGCCATGGCCTATAGCGATACCGTCCTCAAGCAATTGCTTACACTTGTCCCAAGATATGAATTTGACACACTGGCTCAACTGCATCACGCGGGACAGAATTTCCGTTCCTACAACCGCTGGAGTCAATTCCTAGCCATGCTGATCGGCCAGCTTTCCGGCAGAAAAAGCCTCCGGGATATCACCGATAATCTCATGGCACAGGGCAAGCGGCTCTATCATCTTGGTATGAAGCGAACCACTAAAGCAACCTTGGCTCGGGTCAACGCAGAGCAACCCGCTGCTCTCAAGCACTGTTCGCCAAGCTGCTGGACAGGTGCCAACTGGTAGCGCCCAAACACCGCTTCTCCTTCAAAGGCAAGCTGTACCTGCTTGATGCCACGGTGATCAACCTTTGCCTCGCCGCCTTTCCCTGGGCCGAATTCAGGCAGAAAAAGGGAGCCATCAAACTGCATGTCGGCCTGGATGCCGATGGGCATCTTCCGGTCTTCATGGACATGACCAAGGGGAAGGAACACGAGATCAACTGGGCCAGGACCCTGCAACTCCCCAAGGGCTCCTTTGTCTGCATTGATCGCGGCTTCACCGATTACCGCTGGCACAGCGACCTGACCGCTAACGCCGTTTTCTTTGTTTCGCGGCTGAAAAGCAATGCCGATGTCCAATACCTGCTTAAACGGGCCGGGCGAAGGAGCGCTGGGATCACCAACGATCAGACCATCCGGCTCAAAGGGGTTGAGCAGCCGTTGCGTCTGGTCGCTTATACCGACCCGGCGACCGGCATCGAGTATCGGTTTGTCACCAACGCCCACCACCTGAAAGCCAAGGAGATCACCCAAATCTACAAAGAGCGCTGGCAGATCGAATTGTTTTTCAAATGGATCAAGCAAAACCTGAAGATCAAGACTTTCCTCGGCACCACAAGCAACGCGGTGTTGACCCAGGTTTGGATTGCCCTCTGTGTCTACCTCATGCTGGCTTACCTGAAATTCAAAGCCAAATTAGGCAATTCCATGCAACAGATACTTCGCCTACTACAACTCAACCTCTTCGCGAGAAGAGATTTGATCGAATTGTTTAAACCTCCATCAACTCAAACAACTGTTTCTCCACAAATTTTACTGTGGAGAAATTTATGAGACAGCAGTGATTATGAATATTGCCCTAACGACAACCGGTTCCACGCTCGACAGCGCGGTGACTGATGAATTTGCCCGCGCACTTTATTTGCTCCTTGTCAATGTCGAAACCATGACCTGCATTCCCATCGAACATACCATGTCCCCTGGTTCTGACTGTGAACTGGCCCGGATCGTCTTAACTCATCGTTGCGAAGCGATTATCACCGGCACATTGACCGAGGCGGCCTTTGCCATCCTCGCTGACGACGGGGTGACCCGCTATCGGGCAAGAAACATGACCGCACGGGAGGCTTTGGACGCAATGGAAAGAAGAGAGCTGGATCTGATTCGCAATGCGGACGGCTCGGGTGCATGTTCGGGAAGCCATCATCATTGATTAACCCTCCCCGCAACCTGTCCGTAATGAAGGGAACGACTGCGTGGCAATCGCTTTCTTTTTTCAGGAGGGGTTACGGGGGCGTCATTTTACACCCGCTGCACTCGGCTGATTCCGTTGGGCGTGTTCTTTATCGGGCACAGGGAGCAGGAGCATCCCGTCCAGTCGGTCAAGGGTCGTCCCTTTTGACAAGGACAATTCCTTGCCAGCCTCCAAGGTGCTTACAATGGTCCTGCCGATGATGAATTTCTGCTCGGGGCAGTTGGTGGGCCTGTAGGCCAGCCCCCAGGCGGTATGCAAGATGACCGGCTTGCTGTTGTGGAGACCCACGTACAGCATGATATGGCCTTTATGATGGAGAAGGGTTCGAAAGGGGATGCCCTGCTCTCGGATGCGGAGTTCCTTGTCGCTGGTGGAGAGACCCGCCAGCGGCACAAACGGGCCTGAAGTAATCTGTTTGTACGAATTGCGCGGCAACCAGATGCCGAAGGCAAGGAAGAAGTCTCTGGTGGTGGCCGAGCAGTCGCGGTTTCGGTACAGCTCGCCCCAGCCGTAGTCGGTTTTGAGGAGTTCGTTGCCGATGAGCGTCACATTTTCGGAGTTGAGCGGCAACGGATGGCGGCGGGCGTCATTCTTGGCGATGCGCGCTGTGGCGAGGGTGGCATGTTGATCGTCGCCAACTACCGCCACATCGACCAGCCAATGATCGGCCTCTTCCTTCACCAATGGGTAGAGGGTGCCGATTTTCGGCTGGGGCAAGATCTTGCTCTGTGTGGTCTGAATCGATGAATAGTCCCTGACGACAACGAGTTGCGGTGCATTGGCCAACCGGTTTCGCACCGATTCATCGACCAGCCTGATGGCCTCGGGATCCACCCACCCGTTGGCATAGGACGTTTCGATGTACAACCAAGCGCCATCCGTGGTTGCATGCAGGAGGCGAACAGGTTCGTTGGGCTTGATTTCTGCGAACTGGAGATGGTCAAAGGGAACGTCGTCCGGGGTTTCGTAAAACGGCCTCATGGTGGGCAGGATTCGGATGAACGAGGGTTTGATCGCGATCCCCAATTGATTCATGGAAGGAAAACGCTCCAAGTCAGCAAGAGCCAAGAGATGCTGCATGCGGGTTGGCTCAACGATCAGCCGATTCTCCCCATACCATGTTTGTGCGGCGAGCTGCCTGACCCCCTCGGCCACTGTCGTGGTCTCGAAAAGTGGTGCGGTCGTTGTCCATGGAGTAAAATATTGCTGATGAAATTGCCGCGCTGCCTGGCGCTGCTCATCGGCACGCATGGTTTGCTTGAACACCGCGGCGAATGGACCGATGTCCTGGGGGATGGTCTGCAAATCGTTGATCGTGGTACTGGTCGCAAGCGTCTGCGGACAGGTCGCTTTTTCGGGAGACGAGGCGCGCTGCCGCGGAGACGGTCGATCCCAATGCAATAGTGAGACGGCCCAGATGAAGAGCGCCAGGGTTACGGCGGCAATCAACCAGGTGCTGAGCAAGCGGTTCATGCCATTCTTGTGTGCATAAAAGGAGGAAAGGGCGGCTGAAAGGCGACAACGGCGCGTTCTAGTCGAAGCGCCCGGCTGTCATCCGTTACAAGATGCAAGGGCACGCGATCAACGGCTCTGCAATGAAAAAAGCAGGGCAAGCTACCCGGACGATTGTCGAGGCTGTCAGTCACGGATCGTCCTTTTTTGCTCCGCTGCATCGTCGTTCGGCCGCGCCCGGCAGCCAAAGGCACTTCGCAACAACTGCTTCACGGCATGGCGATCGCCAGCGGTCAGGGAGACGATTTTCGCGCCCGTCTGCATGAGGGCCATGGTCAGCAAGGCGCTCAGCAGCACGCCGAAGCAGTAAATGAGCAAGGCGATGAGGTTGGCCAGGGGAATGGTTCGTTCGGTCAGCTTGATATCGAACGCCTTGCCGCCGAAGCTTGTCGCCAACTGCGCAATGGGATCGGTCAGGGAAGCCGGGGTGTGCAGCAGGGTAAAAATGAGCCGAAACACGTCAACGGCATAGTTGAGCCCGATGACGATCACCGCCAAGCCGATACAGGTGGCCAGAAGACTGATCATCTTTTTCAAGGTTTCCACTCCGGACACCGCGTTTTCTCTCTGTTCCGATAACACCTTCATCACCTCCGTCGAACCGGTATTGAGGAAAAAAGAATGGAATTGGACATACGTTTGAACTGCCTCGATGTGGACTGGGCAACTGTCGCCGCAACTCTCAAAAGCGTCGGGATGGCGCATTTTCCGCCCGAGGTGCACAAAAAATCGTTTGAAGCCAGTCATGCCACCGTCTTTGTCCGGAACAAGGGCCGGCTCGTCGGCTTTGGCCGGGCCATTTCCGATGGGATTCGCCAGGCCGCGGTCTATGATGTCGCGGTGGTTCCCGAATATCAAGGGCAGGGGATCGGCACGGTGATCCTGCGAACTATCCTGGGGAATGTGCCAAATTGCAATGTCATTTTGTATGCATCCCCCGGCAAGGAGGATTTTTATCGCACCCTCGGGTTTCGGCGGATGCAAACGGGCATGGCCCTGTTCACGAACCCCGAGTTGATGGCGGAGAAGGGATTCACCGAATAGCGCTTCCGGCGGGCCCGCGCATTTGGGCGGGAAGGAATCGGGCGTTGCCGCGCGGTCGCCAACAGCCTCTTCGCCCTGGCGGGTCTTGGCCGCGTATATTATAGTGCGCCGCCCCGCCAGTTCTGATCGCCGCTGGCCAAACAACCGCCAAGGAGTGCCGTTTCCATGTCCCCCCTGTTGTTGACCCTGCTGCCCATTGCCGTCATTCTCATCCTTCTTCTGTTCTATCGCAAGGCCGCCGACATCAGCGGCGTCATCGGCTGGCTGGTGATCTCGCTGGTCGCCTGGGCCGGATTTCACACCTCGGTCGAGGTCATTCTTCGCTCGACCGCGGCCGGTCTCATTCGCTCCTTTTCCGTGTCGTTGATCGTGGCCACCTCCTTGCTGCAGATGGCCATCATGGAGCGAACCGGGGCGCTGCGGCGGATCACCATTTTCATCAAGACCATTGCCAGCGGCAACCGGGCGGTGCAGATCATGATGATCAACATTGGCTTCGGCACCCTGATGGTGGCCGTCGGCGCCACCCCTGTCTCGATTCTGCCGCCGATTCTGGTGGCCATGGGATACTCCACCTATGTGGCCATTGCCCTGCCGGCCATTGGCTACGATTCGCTGTGCACCTACGCCCTGTTGGGCGCCCCACTTGTGGTTTTTGTCGATATCGCCAACCATTTTTTGGGCAACGGGCATGAGATTGCCCTCCACCAGGCCGGCATGATCTTTGCCCATTTTCTGCCGCTGGTGTCGACCCTGATCGGCTTTTGCATGCTGTGGATCGCCGGCCGCTGGAAGGCGGTGCGCCGGGGATGGCTCCCTTGCCTGATCAGCGGCGCTGTGATCGGTGTCGTCTCCTCCTTCACCAACCGCTACGACAACCTGGTGGTGGTGACCGGGGTGCTCTGCGGCATGGCGGTTATTGTGGCCATGGGCGTTTATCTGCTGGTCACCGGGCGGCCGATTCTCGATCGGCGGCATCTGACGGCCGAGGAACTCGCCTTGGCCAAACGGTATCCGCTGTGGCGGGCGGTCATGCCGTGGGCCATGCTCGTCGTCCTGATCCTGGTGCTCAATGTGCCGCAGGATCTATTCAACTGGCTGTACCGGACCATGAAACTGCCCATCATGGGGCTGACAGCCGATGGCCGGCCGCTGGACACCCGGGCGCTCTGGCAGGCCTACACCTGGATCCTGGTCAGCACCCTGTTGGCGCTTCCCTTTTTGCGGGCCACCGGCGGACAGCTCCGCGAGGCACTGGCGATCTGGCTCAAGCGGGCGCCGCGGCCGGTCTTTGCCGCCGCCATCTTTTTCGCGATCGGCGAGATCATGAACATGTCGGGTTATGACATGGCCACCCGGACCTATGCCGTGCCGAGCATGGTCAAGGTGCTGGCCGATAATTCGGCGGCACTGTTTCAGGGGGCCTACGGCCAGGTGGTCGCCTTTATCGGTCTGTTTGGCGGATTTCTGACCGGCAGCGAGGCCTCGACCATTGCCATGTTTGCCAAATACACCATGTCCACCGCCCGGAATCTGAACCTTTCCCTGGATGGCTTGCTCATCGTCACCGCCGGACTGGCGTTTGGCGGCGGGCTTGCCAGCGTGGTTTCGCCGGCAAAGCTGCAGAACGCGGCCGCCTCCATCGACCGGATCGGTGACGAAGGCGTGGTGATCAGGGTTGCCTTTGTCTTTGCTCTCCTGCTGACGCTGATCACCTCTGTGTTTGTGGTGCTGCTCCTTTTGGTGAAAGGACAGTACGCCGCATGACGAAGCTGAAATATCTCGCCTCCGTGGCTTTTGGATTGTTTACCCATGCACTGCTACCCAAAGACCATCGCCGATGAACTCGGCATACGACCCGCGCAGGTGGAGACCGTTGCCGCCCTGCTCGATGATGGCGCGACCATTCCGTTCATCGCCCGCTATCGCAAGGAGGCCACGGGGTGCCTCGATGAGCTGCAACTCGCCGCGATTCGCGATCGGCGGATCGAATTGGCCGAGGTGGACAAGCGGCGCTCGGCCATTCTCGCTTCCCTGGACGAGCGGGGAATCCTGGATGCGGCCTTGCGCCAGGCCGTCAACGCCGCCGCTGATCTGGCCGCCCTTGAAGATATCTATCTGCCATATCGGCCCAAGCGAAGAACCCGGGCGCAGATCGCCAGGGAAAAGGGCCTGGAGCCCCTGGCAGCACTGCTCCATGGTCAGAAGACGCAACCCATCGAGGTTGAAGCCTTTGTCAACCCCGAACAGGAGGTGGCCACGGTCGAGGAGGCGTTGAGTGGTGCCCGCGACATCATCGCCGAATGGATCAGTGAAGATGCCGCCATCCGTGCCCGGCTCCGGGACATTTTTCGGCATAAAGCCGTGATCACCTCGACCGTGGTCAAGAACCAGGAAGAAAGCGGCGCTACGTTCAGGGATTATTTTCAGTGGCGGGAACCCGTGGGCAAGGCGGCCGGCCATCGGCTGCTGGCCATGTTCCGGGGGGAACAGGCAAAGGTGTTGAGTCTTTCCTTTCGTCCCCCTGAAAACGAGGCGTTGACGATCCTGCATCGCTGTGTTGTCCGTGCCAATGGCTTTGCCGGCCAGCAGGTGACCCTGGCTGTTGACGACAGTTACAAGCGGTTGCTCGCTCCCTCGCTGGAAAATGAACTGCGGACGCAGCTGAAGAAACAGGCTGACCAGGAGGCGATCGCGGTGTTTGCCGACAACCTCCGCGAATTGTTGCTCGCCCCGCCCCTGGGACAAAAGCGGACCATGGCCCTGGATCCCGGGTTTCGCACCGGCGCGAAGCTGGTTTGTCTGGGCGAACAGGGCCAATTGCTCGATTGGACCACCATTTACCCCACGCTTTCCCGCGCGCAGCAGGAGGAAGCGGCGCAAACCGTGCTCCGGCTCTGCCGTCGCTACCGCATCGAGGCCATTGCCATCGGCAACGGCACGGCGAGCCGCGAGACCGAAGCCTTTGTCCGCGGCCTGGACCTGCCGTCAGAGGTGGTGGTCACCCTGGTCGATGAACGCGGCGCTTCCGTGTATTCCGCTTCCGAGGTCGCCCGCGCCGAATTTCCCGACCACGATATCACGGTGCGGGGCGCCGTTTCCATTGGCCGGCGGCTACAGGACCCGTTGGCCGAACTGGTCAAGCTCGATCCGAAGGCCATAGGCGTGGGGCAGTATCAGCACGATGTTCAGCAGAAAGCGCTCAAACAGAGCCTCGATGACGTGGTCGTCAGCTGCGTGAACAGGGTTGGCGTCGAGGTGAACAGTGCCAGCAAGGAGTTGCTTGCCTATGTCTCCGGGTTGGGGGGAACCCTGGCGGCCAACATCCTTGCCTACCGTCGGGAAAAGGGGCCGTTCACCGACCGGCGGCAACTGTTGCACGTACCCCGGCTCGGCAGGAAGGCCTTTGAGCAGTGCGCCGGTTTCTTGCGCATCCACGACGCCGCAAATCCCCTGGATCGCTCGGGGGTGCATCCCGAACGCTACGGCATCGTCGAACAAATGGCCAGGGAGTGCGGCTGTACGATCTCCGCGCTGATGGAAGAGGAACACCGGCGCCAACGCATCCAGCTCGATCGGTATGTCCAGGACGGGATCGGGCTGCCGACCCTGGAGGATATTCTAGCCGAACTCGGCAAACCGGGCCGCGATCCGCGACGATCCTTTGCCGCCTTTGCCTTTGCTCCGGGAATCGAGCGGCTGGAGGATTTGCGGGAGGGCATGCGCCTGCCCGGTATCGTCACCAATGTGACCAAGTTCGGTGCTTTTGTGGATATCGGCGTTCATCAGGACGGCCTTGTCCATATCAGTCAGTTGGCCGACCGGTATGTCAAGGATCCGGCGGAAGTGGTCAAGGTCCGCCAGCAGGTGCAGGTGCGCGTGCTGGAGGTGGATGTCAAGCGAAGGCGGATCGGGTTGTCGCTGCGCGCCACCCCTGCCGATCTGTCGAGCGTGACGGATTCATCGAGAACAAACGATAATGGTTAGAGCCCGAGGTCCTCGTTGACCAGAATGATCTTGATCCTGCCTTTGGGGTGGGATTTCTGGGTAATGGTCCAGGTGTTGCAAATGCGGTCCGGACTGTTGCAATCCATGCAGAAGGAGGTTTTGACGCACGGCATTTTCCAGCCAGTGTGGCGGATGGCGTTCATCGGCGCGCTGTAGGACTTGATCCGGTCCATGGCGTGCTGCACGGTTTGCACCAGCTTGTTGCGGCCGATGACCAGGACCACCGTCCGTGGGCCGAAGGTGATCGCGCCGACCCGGTTGCCGATCATGTCCAGGTTGACCAGTTCCCCTGTTTCGGTCACCGCGTTGGTGCCGGTGAGGAACAGATCCACCAGCAGGGCCTGCCGCCGCCGCTCGATCAGTTCTTCTCGCGGCACGCCCGGGGCAAAGGTCTCGATCAGGTTGATGGAGGGCATTTGCCGCAGCGCATCGAGGATGGCGGTGGCGTGCAGGCTCATCGAGTCCGCCCAGGAGGCGGATCGGACGGTCAGCTTCGGCAAGATGGCATCGAGAAAGAGCGTTCTCGCCTCGTCGCAATGTTGGGCGATGAAGACCTCGAAATGATTCTTTTCCAGGGCGCTCTTGCACTGGGCGAGCCGCAGCTGCCAAAAAGCGGTTTGCCAGGTATCCATGGTATTCCTTGTGATCCGGTTCTGTTTAAGGGGTGTGGTCGAAATGGCGTCTGGCACTCATGGTGTGCCGGCGGCAAGACCAACCGGCCAGACGGCAAAGGTCTTGCCGGGTTTGTAACCAACCCCGCAGGCTCCCTTGCCGAGATACAGCACCCAGGCCCAGTCGGTTTCAAAAAAGCTGGTGGTGGAGGACCAATAACCATCCTCCAGTCCGGTGAAGGGATGGTCGGCGGGCAGGGCAGGGGAACAGGCAGCGCAGTCCACCAGGGAAGCCAGTTCGTTGATGGTCGGCAACCGCCATTGCCGTCCGTCGCCGGCACGCTCCCGCTTCCAGGCGGCAACCGACTCAAGGGCCTGTTGCCAGGCAATCGGCTCTCCCCGCAGATCGGCATGTTTCGCCCACCACAGGTTGGTCAGGTGATCGTGCACCACCTCCCCGGCAACACTAAATCGGGGAATGGGCCAGGGGGCTCCGAGGCGCAAGGCACCGTCCTGGCCGCTGCCGCTCCCGTTCATTTCCCGGCCCTGGACATCAAAACAGCGCCGCTGCCCGGTTTGGGGAAGCAGCCCGTTGCCTGTTCCACGCACCGGCCAGAACAAAGAGGCTTGGTCCTTGCGACTGTAAAACATCCGCGCCCCTTCGAGATGCACGGCCCAGGCATAGGCCGGATTGATGGCGGCGGTGGTCGATGACCAGTACCAGCCGAGAAAAGGGTGAACAAAGGGGTGGTCCTCGGGCAGGGCCGGCTTTTTCGCCTGATAGCTCATCAGGCTGCGCAACTCGTTGCGGTTGGGCAGGCGCCAGTCCCCATGCCCGCCATACTGTTGCCGATTCAACTCGTCGATCTGTTCAAAGGCCTCCAGCCAGGTGCAGGGAAAACCGCCGATAGTGGCATCGAGCGTCCAGGTCAGGCCGGTCAGTTGATCGACCGCCACATCGCCCCGCACGGTGAAGCGGGGTGACGGCCACGGCGCGCCCCGGAGAAATTCGCCGTCCTGGCCGCTGCCGGAACAGTCGATCTCCTGACCGCTTGCGTTGTAACAACGGGTCTGGCCGGTGTGCAGCACATGCAGCATGTCGTTCGAGGCGTTAGCGCGGGAAATGGGCGGAATGCCGGTTTCGCTGTCAGCGCAGGTACAGCCGAACCATCTGTTCGAGAAAGGCGTGGAACTGCTCATGGGTGCCCTGGCCGATTCGCTCCTCTTCCAAGCGCTCAAAGGCCTGAAAAAGTTCCGCGTCCTTGTTGCCGTCCAGCTTGTCGGCCGCCAACACGAACAGGACCGAATTTTCCTTGTCGATATGCTGAAGCAAAAGTGTTTGGTATTCCTCGGCTATCGACGCGAAGGCTGCCTTGGCCGCGGCATCGCCTGCGCGCAGCGCGCTCAAGGCCTCTTGCATGCCGACGACCAGCACCCGCCCGCGCGCATGTTCGTTCAACATAACGCCGATCGGACCGCCTTCCCGGGGGACACCGACCGCCTCCAGGGCAGGAAAGAGATACTCTTCTTCCTTCCCGTGGTGGCAGTGATCGACGAACACGGTGAAAAACTCCATCATGCGGTCGAGATGGGCCTGCTCGACCGGCTCGTTGGCGCCCAGTTTGCGCCCAAGGACGCCGAGCACCTGCAACATCAGCTGAATACCGTGATGTTCCTTGCGCAATTCATCGGTCGCTTGCATCGTCTTCTCCTTTGGTGTCGGTGTTTGCTCGAAACAGCAGATACTCCTTCAAGGCAACGGCCTGATTGTGCTGGATGTCCCGCGCGGCGAAGAGCAGGGTGAGTCCCCGCTCCCTGGCCAGTTCGAGCAGAAGGTTGGTTATCTCGGGTTTGGCACGCAGCTCGGCTGTGTAGCGGGCCTTGAACTCTTCCCATTTATCTGGGTCGTGATGGAACCATGTGCGCAGCTGATCGCTGGGTGCAACCTCGCGCAGCCACTGATCCGCCTTGAGCTTGTCCCTTCCGACGCCCCGCGGCCAGACGCGGTCCACCAGAACACGTACCCCGTCGTCCGGTCCAACGGGATCGTATACCCGCTTGAGGGTGATACGCGGTTTGGGATGATCGATCGGCGCTTGAGGCATTGGTGGTCAGCGGAAACCGTTTGCCCGATGGTTCTGGGCAATGGCCTCGGCCAAGCGGTCGAGGGCGGCAAAGGCCTCCTGGTCGGGCATCCCCTTGCACAGCACCGGGTCCAGGACCTCCACTTTAAGGTTGCCAATCATGCCGGCCAGGGTTTCCACGGTCTTGCCGCCCCAGCCATAGGAACCGATAACGGACAGATAACGCGCCTTGGGGCGCAAGGCATTGGCCAGGAAGGTGGCATGGGCCGCAAGCGGGTGCGGTCCAGCCAGAACGGTTGGGGTGCCAACGACAATGGTGGCCGCGTCGATCAGGGCCATGGCCAGTTTGCCGATGTCGCTGACCGCCAGGTTGAACAGTTCGACGCGAACGTTTCGGGCGACCAGGGCCGCTGTCAGGTAATCGACCATGCTCCGGGTGCTGCCGTGCATGGACACAAAGGGCAGAACCACCAGGTTGTGGGGCGGATGCTGGACCCAGTCGCGATAGGCCTCGAGGATCCAGGCCGGTTGGTCGTAGAGTTGCCCATGACTCGGGGCAATCATGTCCACGGCGTAATCGCTCAGTTTGTCCAGGTTTTTGGCGATGATCGCGCGAAAGGGCAGCATGATCTCGCCAAAGTACCGCTTCGCCGCCTCATAGACCCGGCCTTGGTCGGTGACGAACAGGTCGCTGGCGGCGATGTGGGACCCGAAGAAGTCGCAGCTGAACAGAATCCGATCTTCCTCCAGATAGGTGACCATGGTTTCCGGCCAGTGGACCCAGGGCGTATGGAGAAAACGCAGCGTTTTGCCGCCGAGCGACAGGGTCTCGCCGTCGGCAACGGCGACAATGACATCTTCGGCCAGGTGGAGGTGCTCCATGAGCAGGGTCTTGGCCTTGGCGGTGGCGAGCACCTTGGCCTGGGGAAACCGCTGGAGCAGCAGGGGGATGGTGCCGGAGTGGTCTTGCTCGGTGTGATGGGAAACGATGAAATCGATCGTGGCGACATCCCGCAGCTGGTGCAGCAAGATATCTGCCATGGCGGGATCGACCGCGTCCAGCAGCACGGTCTTGTCGCTGCCTTGGATCAGGTAGGCGTTGTAGGAGGTGCCGTCGGGAAGCGGAATAAGGGAGTCGAACAGGCGCCGGTCCCAATCGACCGCGCCCAGCCAATAGATGTTGTCCTTGATTAGTCGTTTGTCCACGGTTTCACCTCATGATGTGAATGGAAAATGAAAAAACGGCAAAGGGACCGCACGTCCGGCACCGGACAAGAAACAGCGTCTATGCGGCCGGGTCGGGAGCCCCGCTCTCGCAGGCCGCGAGGCGTTGCTTCAGCTCCTTTTCCCGTTGCCAGCGCACTGTCACATCCCGCATGATCGAGGCGCATCCCTCCAAATCGCCCTGGGCATCGCGCAGCAGCACGATACTGAATTCCAGCGACAGACGGCTGCCGTCCTTGCGAACACCCGGAGAGGTCAGCAGTCCGGTGGTGTATTTCGTCCGGCCGGAGGCCATGACCCGGTAGTACCCTTCCCAGTGACGGGCGCGCAGCTTCTCGGGAATGATGAGGTCCAGAGACTGCCCCCGGGCCTCGGCGGCGGTATGGCCAAACATCTGTTCGGCGCCATGATTCCAGAACCGGATTGTGCCGTCGCGGTCGGCAATGAGGATCGCGTCCGGAGCGTGGTCGAGCAGTTGCTGAAACAGGTGGTCCATGGTTCGTCCCCGAAGTAGGTTGTTCAAGCGGGATGAGAAGGGCCGGAAAAACAGGCGACCTGCCCGGTGAAAACCTTGGCGGTGTCCATGGTCTTCCGGCGAAAACGCGCCAGGCGGTTCCCCATGGACGGGGTGCGGCCTGGCGTGCCGACAGGTGAGGTTGCCCCAGCGGCATCGATGGGCGGTTAGTCCTCCTCGTTGCTGATGCAGCTGGCCGGGCAGGAGGCTATCGCCTCGTCGATGCAGTCTTGGTTGCCTCCCTCGGGAGTGGTGACGTAGGCCTTGTTATCCTCGTCATTCATGGCAAATACATCCGGGCACAGTTCCACGCAAGCGCCACAGCCGAGACATTCTTCCTGATCGATTTTTACCTGCTTCATGCTGGTTCTCCATTGGATGGGAATTGATGAGGGAGGGCCATGGTGCCACCGCAGCCCTCCGGGATGCTCCGAACAAGATCAGCCAAGGATGGTCTTGAGATCCGCCTCCGGGGTATCGATGGGTTTGATGTTGAAGGTATCCACCAGGAACTGGAGCACGGCCGGGGTGATGAAGGCCGGCAGCGACGGTCCAAGGCGGATGTCCTTGACGCCAAGGTACAGCAGGGTGAGGAGAATGGCCACCGCCTTCTGCTCGTACCAGGAGAGCACCATCGACAGCGGCAGGTCGTTGACGCCGCAGTCAAAGGCCTTGGCCAGGGCCACGGCGATCTGGATGGCCGAGTAGGCGTCGTTGCACTGGCCCACGTCCAAGAGGCGCGGGATGCCGCCGATGTCGCCCATCTGCTTGTCAAAGAAGCGGAACTTGCCGCAGGCGAGCGTCAGCACCACGCAGTCCTTGGGCACCTGCTCGACAAAGCGGGTGAAGTAGTCGCGGCCGGGCTTGGCGCCGTCGCAGCCGCCCACCAGGAAGAAGTGGCGGATGGCCTTGGATTTCACCGCCTCGATCACCTTGTCGGCCACACCGAGCACCGCGTTGCGGCCAAAACCGACCAGCACCTGGCCGTTGTCGACGTCATCGGTGAACCCCGGCATGGCCAGGGCCATGGCCACCACCGGCGAATAATCCTTGTCGCTGATGTGCTTGACGCCCGGCCAGCCGACCAGGCCGTTGGTGAACACCCGGTCCTTGTAGACCTCGCTCGGCTTCTGGATGCAGTTGGTGGTGAACAGGATCGGTCCCGGAAAGGTGGGGAACTCTTTTTGCTGATTCTGCCAGGCGGTGCCGAAGTGGCCGTAAAAATGGGGATATTTCTTCAGCTCCGGATAGCCGTGACAGGGCAGCATCTCGCCGTGGGTGTAGATGTCGATGCCCTTGCCCTCGGTCTGCTGCAACAGCAGTTCCAGGTCGTGGAGGTCGTGGCCGGTGATGAGGATGCACTTGTTCTTGCGATGGCCGAGCGGCACCGGGGTGGGCACCGGATGACCATAGGTGCCGGTGTTGCCGGCATCGAGCAGCTCCATGGCCTTGAGGTTGATCTCGCCGGCCTTCATGGCCACGGGCACGCACTGCTCGACGGTCAGTCCCTGGGCCAGGAGCGCGGTCAGGGCCTCGTAGCAGAAGGCGGCCACGGCCGGATCGGTTTGGCCGAGGATGGCGGCGTGATCGGCATAGGCGGCGATGCCCTTGAGGCCGTAGAGCAGGGTCTGCTTGAGCGAGCGGATGTTGACGTCGCTATCCAGGGATTCGATCAGATTCAGGGCCTTGCCCTGGGCGGCCAGTTCGGCGACCGTGCCGGCCGGGATGAAGGTGGCGGGTGCCTCGGTGAACTCGGTGGTGCCGCCGGCAATCCCCACCTTGGCCTTCATGGCCTCGCGCAGCTCGACCGCCCGCTGGATCAGGGCGACAAAGCGTTCCGGATCGAAATCGACGTTGGTCAGGGTGGAAAAGATGGCCTCAAAGGTAAACAGGTCGGTGGCCTGGTCGACAATGCCCAGTTTCCGTCCTTCGTGGGCATAGAGGGCCAGCCCCTGGAGGGCATGGATCAGCAGATCCTGTAGATCGGCAACCTCCTCGTTCTTGCCGCATACCCCGGCGATGTTGCATCCGATCCCCTTGGCCGTCTGTTCACACTGGTTACAAAACATGGCACTCCTCCTTGTTTGGTTGTGTTGCTCTCTTCGTCCCTCTTGGCCGACCGCGGCTTGTTGCCGCTGGTTCTATGGTAAGGGTTTTCTGCTCTCTCTCAATGAAATAATGGGCAAAAAAACAAAAACAGCGGCGGTGACATGGTCTTCACCGCCAAAAATCCGGATATTTGCGTGTTTTGGGAATATTGTTGATCAGCAGGGCGATGATCAGCATGATGCAGGCGCCCACAGCGGCCGGCATGACTACATAGAGATAGCCCAGCCGATGGACGCTGTCGCCGCCGATCACCGCGATCAGGGCGGTGGCGCCGCCAGGTGGATGCAGGGTCCGGGTGAGATGCATGAGGGCGATCGAGGTGGACACTGCAACCGCCGCCGCCAGCCAAGGCGTGCCGCCGAGCAGTTTATAAGCGGTCACACCGATAAGCGCCGACAGCACATGGCCGCCGAGCAGGTTGCGCGGCTGCGCCAGGGGGCTGCGGACAGCGCCGTAGATGAGCACGGCCGAAGCGCCGAACGAGCCGATGAGCAGGGTCAATCCCTGCGGATCGACAAGCCGGTGGTGCACAAGGGCCACCACCGCGATGCCGAGAAAACTACCGATCCATGACCAGCATACCTCGCCCAGGCTCACCCGGGGCGGGTTTTGCCCCTTGTTGCCGCGCATTTTGTGCAGATAGTTCATGGCGATCCTCTAGCGGGTGAGACAGTAGGATTGGACGAGATCGGTGCGGGTGACGATCCCGATGGGCCGTCCTTCGGCATCGACAATCGGCAGGCGGTTGATCCGCCGGTCGACGAACAGGGCGGCGATGGCGCCCATGGTGATTTCCAGCCCGGCGGTAATCGCTGGCGCGGTCATGATTTCGCGCACGCAATGGTTGCGCAGTGACATGGCCATGCAGCCCTTATGGGTCAGGCAGTGGGCGACAATCTGCATGAAGGTCAAGGGCGTCCCCATCCCCATCCTCGCAAGAAAATCCTTCTCCGAAAGCACGCCGGCCACCTTGCCCTCGGCATTGACCACCGGGGCACCGGAAAAGCCCTTGTCCGCCAGAAAGGTGGCCGCTTGGATCAGGTCCATGTCCTCGCTCACACACTGGGCTGGACAGACCATGATGTCCTGGGCGCGCAACGACTCCCTGAGCCGCCGCAGCGCATGGTTGTAGGCGACCTGAAAAACCTCGCGAAAATCCCCGGTGCTGATGTCGATGTAGCCCTGGATCTCTTTCATGGCGGCGAGCACGTCGGCATCGGCCAGCTCGATGGTGGTGCAGCAGGCTGCGGGTGGATGACTCATGGGCAGTTCCTCGATTGCGGTGGTGGGATGATATGTTCCATATCCTGTTCGAGTTGGACACAGGATGCGGTCTTGGTACCGCGTAACGGGGCGCTTGCAATTGACCTAGGTCAATTTTTCAGCAAATTTGTGGAGCCGGCGCGATCTGGCGGCCTCTCCGAGCCTCCGGCAGCGGGTGTTCAGAGGGGTGCCCGAAGCCGCAGAA